>CALFNG010000303.1 GCA_937902985.1 uncultured Myxococcales bacterium | reverse complement strand
CACCGAGATCTACACTCTTTCCCTACACGACGCTCTTCCGATCTGCCAGCCAGCGCGCTACGACGTGGGCGAGGAAGCGCATCCGCCCTCGAGTGCTTACTCGAACTCGAGCCGCCAGCGAAGATCCATACCGATGTTGCCGAGCGTCGACGACGAGACGTCGTTGATGTTGTCGTACGAGCCCTGAACGCTCAGCCGGTTGTTCAAGCGCCACTCGATGTTCGAACGGAGCTCCCGGTCCTCGCTGAGCCCCGCGGTGACGCTGGCGCGGAGATCGTTGGTCAAGCGCTTGCCGACGGTGAGCTGCGGCTCGGTCTTGCCGGTGACGGTCGAGTAGGCGCTCCCGAACCGGAAGTCGTCGATGATCGGGATCGCCTGCTTGACGGCCCGGTCGGCGCCGCTCGCCGCGCCGAGGGCGTTGAGCGCGAGGCTCGTGCCGATGCTGCTCGCCTGGAGCTGATCGAGCTCGGCTCGCGTCATCCCGATGGTCAGGAGCAGCACGATGTCTTCCTGCGACAGGGCCGGCTCGCTCGTCATGTCGACGCGCAGGTCGTCGGCGTCGCCGTAGGCGTGCAGCGTGATCCTCCACAGCGCGCCGCCGCGCGTGGAGCCGGTCGATGCCGCCGACGACCCCCCGGTCGTGCCCGCGCCGGCCGCGGCGCCCGAGCTGGTGTCGCTGTAGCGGCGGTACTCGGTCACGGCGGTAATGTCGACGTTGGGTGCGACGCGCGTGGGGTCGTCGAACCGGATGAGCGCTTGCCGCACCTCGAACTCGTTCGTCTGGAAATGGACCCGACCGCCGGGCAGCGCGCGAAGGCCGCCCCGGAGCCCCAGGCGCTGGTTGGTTCCCGTGACCTCCAGCGTGCCCGAGTCGATCCCGAGCTGCACCTCGACGAGGTTGTTCTTGATGGTGATCGGCGTCGCGGCGCGCACGCGAAGGTCGAGGGCGAGCGCGTCGAGCGCCGGATCGTAGGCGTTGATCTCCGTGCGCTTCGCCCGCGTGCCGAGCGAGGCGATGTTCGCGCTCATCGAGATCGGTCGGGTGTATTCGAGCGAAGCGATGGTCACGTCGCCGGTGAGGCGCGGGATCGCGCCTGCCGCGCCCACCTGGACCTGGGGATCGTAGGTCGCGCGCAGATCCGCGTCGCACAGGGCCTTCACGCCGTCGGTCCGGTTGTAGTGCACGCCACGCACCGCGATGCGCGAGTCGAGCGCGCCGACCGCGAAGCCACGCACGGGGATCGAGCCGTCGAAGGAGATGGTCCCACCGCCGAACTCGCCCGTGCCCGCCGCGGCGAGCTCGCTTGCGCTGGCGCGGAGATCGATCTTGACGTTGGTGATTGACCCGGGAAGCCCGTGAATCTCGAGGTCGTCGGCCGTCACCACCAGCTCGCCGGCGATCGTCGGCGCGGCCGGGCTGCCGGTGATGCGAAAGGCGCCTTCGAGCTTGCCGCTCGCGCTGTCGACCTTGGGCACGATGCGCGGCAAGACCGCCAGGTCGATGGGCTCGAGGCGAGCATCGAACGCCAGGGTCGGGTCGCGGGTGACCTTCGTGACGCCACCGGTGAGCACGAAGCCGCCGCGAAAGCCGGTGTCGGCCGCGGCGCCGTTCGGTCGGCCCGCTTCGAGCGTGACCTCGAGCGGCGGCACGGTGAGCGTGTCGTCGGCGAGCTCGATCGGATCGCGCGGCGGCCGGAGCGTCACCTTGTCGCCGCCGCGCGAAGCGAAAGTGGGGCCGAGCAGGACGCGGCCTCGGGCCTTCGACGGCGCGTCGAGCGGCAGATCGTCGAGAATGAGCTCGCCCCAGAGCTGCCCCACGACGGCGCCCCCGGCGAGCTGCGGCGCCTCGTCGCCGTCGCTCTTCACCGGGGCCGAGACTCCGATCACCGCGCCGAGGTCCACGCCACGGAGCGACGCTCGCCCCGAGACGTGCGGCGCCCGAGCGCGCGTCATGACCACGTCGCGGAGGTGAACGGTCTGCCCGAAGAGATCGCCGTTGAGGGTCCACTCGCCGTGCGACGCCGTATCCGCGCGGAACGCCCGGGGGTCGAACGGGGGACCGATGGACGCGCCGCACCTCGTCTTCCCGATGCTG
This sequence comes from uncultured Myxococcales bacterium, assembly GCA_937902985.1. GTDB lineage: Bacteria > Myxococcota_A > Polyangia > Polyangiales > Polyangiaceae > Palsa-1150. Next base: position 9,797 of record CALFNG010000303.1, on the reverse strand, counting down.
CGTTTCTGCTGGGGCATCCGGTGGGTCATGGCCAGATCGAGGTGGGACCCTTGCAACGAGACGTCGCGCATCCGCACGGCCGTGACGTCGACTCCCGCGCGCGCCACGAAGCCGGCGTCGGGGAGGAAGTCGTCGAGGTTGCCCGTGACGCGGGCGACGCCCGAGAGGCTCCCGCCGATCCCGACGCCGAGCGACCCGAGCGCGTCGATCCGCGAGATCGGGACGCCCTCCATCAAGACGTTGGCCGCGAGGGCGCCGCCCCGACGGATCGACGCCGAGCCCAGGATGGTGCCGCTCGCCGCCGTGCGCAGCCTCGCGGCGGCCGGGACCTTGGCGAGGACGAACGACCGCATGTCGAGGTCGGCGCCGGCGATGCCGCGCTCGCGGTCGTACCAGCGCATCGACATGTCGGCGTCGCCTTGCGCGAACTTCTCGCCGTAGAGGGTGACGTCGCGCAGATGGCCCCTGGCGCCCACGGCCACGTAGCCGCCGCCGCAGGCGTCTTCCGGGCCGCCGAGCGCGACGTGGACCTCGGCGCGCGTCGCCATCGTCGCGTCGAGGCCGTCGAAGCGCGGGTCTTCGTCGAGCGCGAACATCGAGAGCACGTCCCGCAGGCCGAGCCCTCCGCTCGTGGCGACGGCGTCGACGACGAAGCCGCCCCCGCCCCCGAAGCGCAGCGTGGCCGTCGGCACCTCGTAGGGGCTCTCGCGGCGCTTGGCGCGGACGCCGGTGATGCCGACCTCGGGCTTTCTCACGTCGACGTCGAGGTGCCCCGCGCTGAGGTCCCCGAACGCGACGTCCGCGACCGAGAAGCCGGTGAGCGACGTGATGTCGCCGACCGGCTTCGGGTTGTTGAACACGCCGTCGACGTGCGCGCTGGCGACGAGCTTGCCGCGCATCGCCACCGGCCCAATCGGCGAGATGTCGTCGAGGTTCGCTTCGATGCGAGGCACGTCGACGCGGAGGTCGTTGTGAAAGCCGATCGAGCAGAAGCCGCCGTCGAGGCGCGAGTGGGGCAGGATCGCCCTCACGTCGCTGAACTTGAGCGCCTCCGGTCGCACGGCAAAGTGGGCCGCGAGCTGCGCTTCGGAGAACCCGAAGAGCCGCTCGCGCGCGCGGTCTTCGGCGGGCCGGTCGTAGACGCCGAACGAGTACGTCTTGGCGGTGAAGTCGCCGTCGATCTTCAGCGGCGAGAAGGTGCCCGCGATCGACGGAGCGTGGATCTCTCGAAGCTCCCAGCCGACCCACGAGCTCGGGTGCACGCCGAGATCGCGCATGAGGGCGGTGAAGTCGACTCCGGTCGCGTCGAGCCGCGTGTGCTGGAGGCGCCCTCCCTTGCCGAACGGGTCGATCACGGTCTCGGAGAGCACGAGGGTGCCTCCCGCGAAGCGAAGGGTGGTCTTCGGGCTCTGGATGACGTTGCCGCGAATCGTGAGCTCGCTCGTGAGGTCGTGGGCGAAGGCGTACTGATCGAGCCGCACGTCGTGCGCTTCGACGGTCCCGCTCAGATCGGGCAGGATCGTGTCGTCGGCGTAGCGCACGTCGGCGTCGACGCCGACCCAGCCGTCGGTCTCCGGCAGCGCCACGGCGCGCTCGGCGAGCCCGATCGGGGCCCGCAGGTGCACGTGACCGTCGACCGCCGGGAGGCTCCCGTCCGCCTTGGGAAACACGACGTGAAGGTGCCCGAGCGAGACCTCGACGCGACGCTTGTCGCTCGCGGGGAGATCGCACGGAGGAGCCGTGTGCGGGGCCGCGTCGAGATCGGCAGACCCGATCGCCTGGAAGCGACGGACCAGCAACGAGTCGGGCTCGATGCGGACCCGGCCCTCGATGGCGCAGAGTGCATCGTCGTCGCTGGCAATCGAGCCGTCGACCCGCGTGCGAGGCCGCTCGACGTTCGCGCGGCCGATCCGGAGCGCCGTCTCGAACGACACGCCGAGGTCGGGGTCGTCGTCGGCCGTGACGTCGAGGTCGATCGACTGCGCGGCGACCCGGACCCCGTCGAGCTCGAGCGCGACCGCCCCGTCGGTGACGGAGAACGTGTTGAACGGCGCGTGGAGGGGGCCCTGGCGCCTGGCGCTGCTGCCCTGGCCCTTGACGGCCAGGTTGAGGAGCTTGCCGTCGCGGATCACGGCGCGAATGCGGGGGACGTCGAGGTCGATCTGATCGATGGCGAGCTTGCCGGCGAGGAGCGCGAAGAGGCGCGGGCGGAGGGCCACGCGGTCGCACACGACCGCCGGGTCGCCGCCGTCGCTCGACTCGACGCGGACCCGATCGAGCTGCACGGCCAGAGGCCAGACGCGGATCGACGGCGCGTACGTCGCGACGATGCCCTGCTCCCGGAGCAGGCGTTGCGTCTCGGTGGCCGCCCAGCCGCGCGCCCACGCCGACCGGACCACGAGGGTGGCGGCGAACGGCAGGAGCCCGATGAGCGCCAGGCCCGCGCAGAGCACGCGCGCGAAGGCCCGCCCCCAATCGCGGCGCCGTCGCCCGCGACTGCCACGCACGGGCGCGCGCGTCGGAGACGGGCTTTCGAGGGACGTCGTCATCGGGCGAACGGGGGGTTCACTCTAGCCGGGGGGTCGAGCGGCGGCCCACTCCGGGCCGAACACCCCGACGAGCCGTACGCGGAACCCGCCTACACGGTGACGACTGGGTGAGCCAATGGGTGAGCCAAGGGATGGATAACGCTTGGCTATTTAATGACGGGCGGGAGCCACGGCCGTCGCGCGCGCGGTTCGGCTATACCCCGAGGTCGATGCGGCGCTCGACCCCCGGCCTGCTCGGCGCCCACGAGCTCGTCGACGCCCGGATCGTGCGGGCCGAAGCGCACGACCCCGAGACGGTGGTGCGCGCGCTCGAGCCCCTCGTGACGGAGGCCCGGTGCGCGCGCCTTCGCGAGATCATCGGCCGCCGACTCGCCAGCGTGTCGGTGGTCTTCGACAGCCCCTACGACCCCCACAACGGCGCCGCGGTCGTGAGGTCGTGCGAGGCCTTCGGGGTCCAGCAGCTCCATATCGTGGAACGGCCCGGAACACCGTTCGCCATGGCGCGGTCGGTGGCGCGCGGGGCCGAGAAGTGGATCGACGTGGCCTGCCATACGGCGGCGCCGACGGTGATCGCGTGGGCCAGGGCCCGGAGCATCCCGCTGGTCGCGACCCACCCGGACGGCGAGCTCTCGCCGGACGACCTGGCCCGGATGCCGCGCGTCGGCGTGGTGCTCGGCAACGAGCGCGAGGGGATCCACGCCGAGCTCGCCTTGGCCTGCACAGCGCGCGTGCGCGTCCCGATGCGCGGCTTCGTCGAGAGCCTCAACGTGAGCGTGACGGCCGCTATTCTGCTTCACGCGGCGACCCAGGGGCGGCAAGGCGACCTCGACCCGGCGACCCAGAGGCGCCTCTACGCCCGCGGGCTTTACCTGTCCGTTCCCCACGCGGAAGACGTGGTCGTTGCGATGCTTGGCCACTCGCCTTAGGTTCGGCTGCGCTGGAGCACGATGGCCGCCGAAGATCTTTACGCCGTTCTCGGCGTCCCCAGAACCGCCGACGCCGATGTCGTCAAGAAGGCATACCGCAAGCTCGCGGGTCACCTTCATCCCGACAAGAACCCAGGGAACAAGTCGGCCGAGTCGCGCTTCAAGCAGGTGAACCACGCCTACGACGTGCTCGGCGACGCGAAGAAGCGGAAGCTCTACGACGAGTTCGGCGAAGATGGGCTCCGCGAGGGCTTCGACGCCGAGCGGGTGCGGGCCTACAAGAGCTGGTCAAACCGGCAAGGCGGTGGTGGCGGCGGTGGCGGCGGGCGCGAAACGTTCAGCGGGGCCCAGAGCTTCGACCCCGAAGACCTCTTCGGCGCCAGCGCGGGGGGCGGCTCGGCCGGCTTCGGGGATCTGTTCGGCGACCTGATTGGCCGCCAGCGGCGCCAGCGGGGGCCGGTCAAGGGCCCGGACCTCGAGAGCGAGATCACGATCGACTTCCCGTCGGCGGTTCAGGGCGCGACCCTCGAGCTGCACCCTCAGGGCACCGGCGGGAACCCGGTGACCGTGCGCATCCCGGCCGGCGCGAGCGAGGGCAGCCGCGTTCGCATCAGCGGTCAGGGTGGACCGTCGCCCAACAACGGGCAGCGCGGCGATCTCGTGCTCACCGTCCACGTGACGCCGCACCCCTACTTCCGGCGCGAAAACGACGACCTTCACCTCGACCTCCCGATCACGGTGGCCGAGGCCTACCACGGCGCGAAAGTGCCCGTGCCCACGCCCGACGCGAGCGTGAACCTGAAGGTGCCCAAGCGCACGCAGAGCGGGCAGGTCGTGAGGCTTCGCGGCAAGGGCGTGGCGCGCAAGGGTCGCGCCGCCGGGGATCTCTACGTCCACTTCATGATCCACATCCCGACCGACGACGCGGCGGGCGAGTTCATCGATCGCCTCGCCGAGCTCCAGCAAGACGACCTGCGAAAAGACATCGCGTTCTAGCTCGGGTGTACGGACGGTCAAGGGCGGGCCGCGGCAATCACGGGCGTACGCTCACGCGCACCGCGGCGCTCCGCGCGCCGTCGACCTCGGCGACGAGCTCGTGGTCGCCCGCGCGAAGAGCCCACGACGCATCGAACGGCGCGCCGTCGCGCGCGACGCCAACCCGTTCGCCGTCGACGACGAGCGTCGCCTGGCGCGCGTGGGGCGGGGCGACGATCTGCACGTCGAGGCGCTGCGTCGCGAGCGGTCGGTCGGGATCGATGACGAAGCGCGCCCCCGGAAGCGGGTACACGATGCGGGGGCTCGACGCGTCGGCCGCGCCGGCGCCCGCGACGGCGGCAGAGTCGGGGGCCGGGCAGTTCGGAGACCACCCCGAGGGAGCCACCGGCCGCCCCGCGGCGGCGGCCCACGATGCATACTGCGGCGGGTACTGCTCGAGCACCCCCTCGTCGGTCTCGTCGCGAGCGCACGCCGCGCCGGCCCGAAGCCCGTTGCGGCGATCGATGCGTACGCGCTCGTGCATCGTGCACGGTTTGCCGCTCGAAGCCGCGCCGGCCGGGAGCCACTCGGCGATCCTGTGGGGGCAGTCGGGTCCGGCGAGCTCCCCCGAGAGCGCACAGACGTCGATCCGCTCGAGCCCGTCGTCAACTCCGCGGGACCGCGCGACGGGCAGCGGCTCGCGCGGTCGGCCGCGCATCGCCGATTCCATGATCGCGTGGAAGAGGGGCCCCGCACCGGTGATGCCGCTGACGTGGGTCATCGGAGCGCCGTCGAAGTTGCCCGCCCATACGGCGACCGTGACCGCGCGGGTGAAGCCGACCGTCCAGTTGTCGCGGTAGCCTTTCGACGTGCCCGTCTTCGCCCCCACCTCGAACGGAAAGTCGAGCACCGACTGCTCGCCGAAGGAGCCGACGCGGGCGTCGTGGTCCTTGAGGACATCGACGACGAGATCCGCGTCGCGCTCGCGCATCACTCGCCTCCCGGCGACGGGCTCGAACGAGTCCGCGCCGATCGCGCCGCCCGCGTGCTCGATGCGCGAGACGAGGCGGAGCGGTCGATCGAGGCCCCCGCGCGCAAGGGTCGCGTAGGCGCGGGCGAGCTCGAGCAGGGTGACCTCGCCGTCGCCCAGGGCCAGGCCAGGCCCGTAGTACGCCGCGTCGCGCGAGAGCGACGCGAACCCGAGCTCGCGGAGGCGTTCGAGGAGGGCCTCGACGCCGACCTGCTCGACGGTCCACACGGCGGGAACGTTCAGCGAGCTCCCGAGCGCCTCGCGCAGCCGCACCGGCCCGCGGAACCGCCCGTCGTAATCGCGCGGGGCGTAGTCGACGCCCCCTTCGACGGGGAGGTGCAGCTCGACGTCCGGCAAGCTCGTCGCGGGGTCGAACCCGACTTTTTCCATGGCGAGCTCGTAGAGCAGCGGTTTGAGCGTCGAGCCGGGCTGCCGCGCGGCGCGCACGCCGTCGTTCGAGCCGCCCGTCGCTTCGTCGAAGACATCGGGCGAGCCGACGTACGCGAGCACGTCTCCGGTCGCGTTGTCGACGACTAGCGCGCTCGCGGCGGTGACCCCCCGGGCCCCCTCGCGAAGCTTCTCCACGGTCGCCGCGACCTGGGCCTCGGCGACCCGCTGCAGCTCGGCGTCGAGGGTGGAGGCGATCCGGGAGACGGGCACCTTCCCGGCCAGCGCTTCGGCAAGACCCGGCTGAACGGCCGCGAGCCCGCCCGATACGAGCCCGGCCACGAAGTGCGGCGCGCCGAAAGCGGGCCGGCGCGATTGCGTCGCGATGGGTTCGCCTTTCGCGCGCTCGACATCGTCAGCGGCCATCCACCCCTGCGCGGCCATGCGATCGAGGACGCGATCGCGCCTTCGACGCGCGCGGTCGGCGTGGCGTGTCACCTGGTAGAGCGACGGTCCGCGCGGCAGGCCGGCGAGCAGCGCCGACTCGGCCGTGGAGAGGCTGGACACCGACTTGTCGAAGTACGCGTCGGTCGCCGCGCCAAGGCCGCGGAGGTTCGGGCCGAAGCTCGCGCGATTCAAGTACTGCTCGAGGATCGCGTCCTTCGAGAGCGAGCGCTCGATGCGGAGCGCCAGGATCATCTCACCGAGCTTGCCCCGGAGGGTGCGCGGGTGCGGTCGAACGAGGCGCGCGAGCTGCATCGTGAGCGTCGAGCCGCCGGAGACGATGCGCCGGCTCCAGAGGTCGAGCGCCGCCGCGCGCACGAGGGCCAGCACGTCGACCCCCGGATGCGCGAAGAACCGGGCGTCCTCGGCGGCGAGCATCGCTTGCCGGGTCACGGCGGGCACGCCGTCGAGCGTCACCCACCGGGCGCGCGTGCCGTCTCGGGCGCGCACTTCGCGCAGCGGCCTCCCTTCGCGGTCGGCGACGACGATGGATCCCGCCGCAACGGGCTCGCGCAGCTCGCTCGGCAGCGGCGTCCGGGCGACCGCGACCGCGACCGCGACCAGTGCCAGCGCCAGCGCCGCGACCGGGACCGCCAGCACCCGGAGGCCATTCGTCAGCAAGCTTACGATCCCGCGTCGGCCGCCAAGACGTCCGAGGCCATTCGTCAGCAAGCTTACGATCTGGTGCTTGGTGAAGGCGAACATGGGCTTACGCATCACGACTTCGGCGTGGGGCGGGCGACCTTCGGCGCCGCCGGGCCGACGGTGAAGCGGGTCGCCGCCGTTCTCCCGCGGACGTCGGGCGCGTACATGCACTCGGCGCGCGTCGGGGGCACGACGAAGTCGCCCGGGGTCGTGGCGCGGGCCAGATACTGAAAATGATAAAGCCCCGGGTCCACGTGCGGAATGAACGTGAGCACCCGGTCGTCGTGCTGCTCGCGGTGGATCCCCTCGACCTCGCGGAAGGCGCCGTAGTCGCGTCGAGGGTGCGCCTCGTCGGCCGGGTCGGGGGGCGCGCGCCGATCGAGGTCCTGACTCGCGGCGCTCGTGTCGAGCGCAAAGTCGATGGGCTCGAGGCCCGCGGGCAGCGGGTCGTCGATGACCACTTGCTCGCGCGGCTCGGCCGACTCGAGGAGGAGATCGACCAGCACGAGCTCGCCCGCGGGCGCCCGCGGCTCCGACGACTTCGGTATCACGCGCGCCGCGGCCCCGAGCTCTTCGGGGCGAAGCGCGCGCAGGCGCTTCTGCACGAAGAAGCCCTGGTCGTCGGCCCTCGACGGCAGGGCCGCCGACGCGTACGTCAGCTCCGCCGAGTAGAAGAGGGTCCCCTGTCCCGTGACCTCGAACGTCAGCGGGCGCGCTCCGCCGAGGGCGCGCTCGGCGTCGAGCGAGACGGCCTGGTCGGCGACCGAGCTGCCGTGGAACGCGCCGTCGCCGACGCGCGCGGACCCGAGAAAGACGCGGGCGTCGAAGTTCGGTGTCCCTGGTTCAGCCGCGCGCCGGTAGTCGTCGAGCGCCAGGAGGGCCCAGACGTTCTCTTGCGTCGAGCGCCACGCGCCGTTCACTCGGTGGTCGAGGAGGCCACGCGCCAGACGGGGCGCGAGCGGATCGCGCGGACGCGCCGCGACGAGCGCGCGCAGGGCGAGCGCCGTGGTCCGCGAGGGAGAGTCGAGGAAGTCCGCGTAGAGCGTGTCCGCCTCGTCGACGTACGCGGACGCGCCGTCGACGCGGACCCGGGCTTCGATTTCCTTCACCAGCGCGTCGAGCTCCGCAGCGGGCATGTGCGCGAGCGCCATGGCGTGGAGCAACACCGCCTGCGTGAAGAGCGGCCGGTGGGCCCGCGCGTCGAAGAGGCGATTCAAGTAGCCGGGATCGGCCTGACCGAGCGACGCGAGCACGTCGGCGACGAACGCCAGCGTCGCGTACGCGCGCTTCGGCTTGTCTTCGGAGCCGACGGGACCGACGTCGCCGCCGGCGACGGCTGCGCGGGGAGCGTCTCCCGTCTCCTCGGGGTCCGCGGGCTGGGCTTCGTCGCCCTCGTCGGCGCCGTCGCCGATCCGCGTTTGATCCAGCACCTGCCTCAGGTAGGCGATGCCGCTGTCGCGCGCGCCCTTGGGTACGAAGTACCCCTTCTTCGCGGCGGTCTCGACGGCCAGCATCGCGTAGGCCGACAGCCAGGGGACGACGGGGTCGTCTTCCCAGAAGCCGAAGCCTCCGCTCCCGCGCTGATGGTCGAAGAGGTCACCGATGGCCTCGTCGACGACGTCTTCGACCTTGGCGGGCATCCGGACCCCGTAGAGGCGGGCCATCTCCGGCAGCACGAGGAGCGGAAGGATGCGGCTCGTGAGTTGCTCGGTGCAGCCGTAGGGGTAGTCGATGGCGCGGTCGAAGCTCGTCTTGAGCCCGACGAGCGCGGTCGACGCGAGGTGCACTTCGAGCCCGCCCCGGTCGTTGCGGACGCCTTTCAGCTCGCCGATCGCGACGGCCGCGGCGGTCGTGGTCTCGCCGTAGATCGACGACGTCTCGATGTCGACGGGGAGCTCTACGCTCCTCTCGACCCGCACGCGATCCTTCTCGCCGGCGCCCGCGAGCGCGAACTCGAACGTCGCCTTGCCGGGCGCGTCGGCCTTCACCGGAAAGCGCACTTCGACGCTCCCGCCCTTCGGCACCTGCACGCGCCGGCTCGCGGCGCCCGCGAGCGCGACGCGCTTGCCATCGATCTGGACGTCGAGCGTGACGTCCACGGCGGCCGGCCCGAGGTCTCTCGACGAGACCATGACGCCGGCCTCGAAGGCGTCTCCCGCGCGCACGATCCGCGGCATCGCCGGGCGCGCCATCAGCTTGCGATTCGTCGTGATCGTCGCGTCGCCCGCGCCGAAGCGGTCGTCGCCCGCGACCACCGCCATGAGCCGGAACGTCGTCAGGTTGTCCGGCAGCTTGAACCTGTAGTGCGCGCGACCCTCGTTCGACGTGATGCGCCCCGCGTCGAAGTACGCCGTCGTCTTGAAGTCGGCGCGGACGTCGCTTCCCCCGCCCCCGCCGCTGCCGCCCTTGTCGTCCTGACCCGTCTCGGCGAACTCGTAGCCGAGCGGCTGGATGCGCTCGCCGTTCTTCATCGGCAGGATGCGCGCGAGCGCCTCGCGGCTCTCGAGGGAGAAGACCGCCAGGCGCTGGTCGGCCGTGAACGGCGGGAGCGGATCGGGCGTCTGGTACCCGGTGAGCATCAAGACGCCCTCGTCGACCGCATAGAAGGTGACCTCCGCGCGCGCCGCTCGGCCCTCGCGATCGGTGACCGCGACGTCGGCGTCGACCTCGTCTCCCGGGCGATACTCCGGGCGATCGGTCGCGACCTTCACCTTGAGCCGGTGCGTCTCCGGGTTCACTTCGATCGACGTGACGCCCACGCGAAAGTCGGGCGCGCCCACG
>CALFNG010000302.1 GCA_937902985.1 uncultured Myxococcales bacterium | reverse complement strand
CGAGATGCCTAAGTGACTGGAGTTCAGACGTGTGCTCTTCCGATCTGGGGGGCCGGTGGGGGGCCCCTCGGCGCAGCACGCGAGAGAACCGACGAGCCCGAGTCCCCATGCTGCCGTCTGCGTCGCTCTCGTCGTTCGCATCGAATGCGAGACAATAGCGGGGCGGCCGCGGCCGTCGAGACGTTCGCCGTGCGCTACAGTCTCGAGGCTTGCAGAATCCCTCGAACACGAAGCTCGGACGCGAGCCGTCGTATCCATCGGCCCCGCCGCCGCCGATGCGCCTCTCGACGCGAGCGCGCCGCTTCGTGAAGGAGCACGGGCACAAGCTCTGGTGGCTCCACTCGGCCTACGCGCTCGCCCTCGGAACGGGCGTGGTCGCGTTCGCGCGCAAGGGGTTCGACCACGCGCGCTGGCTCGCCGTGTCGCTCGGCCTCGCCTGGTTGCTCGTGGTGCTCCTGTTCCGCCTGTTCGATCCGGCGGGGCGCCTGCGGTCGTTCGACGGCCCCGACCCGAAGACGCGCGTGCGCTTCTACGTGATGACGTACGCGCTGAAGAACCTCTACCAGGGGATGCTCTTCTTTCTCCTGCCCTTCTACTGGAAGTCGACCACGCTCGACGCTCCCAACGCCTGGTTCGTGATCGTGCTCGGCGCTTGCGCCGTCGTGTCGACGCTCGACATCGTGTTCGATCGCGTGCTCATGCGCTGGCGATGGCTCGCGTCGACGTTCCACGCGATCACGCTCTTTGGCTGCCTGAACCTCGTCATTCCGGCCCTCTTGCCGGACACGCGCACCCTCTGGTCGCTGCTCGCCGCCGCGGCGATCGCGGTCGTGAGCTTCTGGACGCTCCACGTGACGTTGCGGCAGCTTCGAAAGAAGGTGACCTTCGGTCTCTTCGCGCTGACGCTGGCGGCGGGCGTCGGCGCTGCCGACCTCGCGCGCCCGGCGATCCCTCCCGTGCCGATGTACGTGTCGTCGGCGGCGGTCGGTCCGCGGCAGTTGCCCGACGGCCGCCTCGCGATGGAGGTGAAGACGCTCCACCCCTCGGTCATCCAGGAGCTCATTGCCGTGACGGACGTCGTCGTGCCGGGCGGCAAGGGCGATCGACTGCGGCACGTGTGGCTTCAGGGCGGGCACGAGGTGCACCGAACGACCGAGGAGACGTCGCGCATCGACGGTCCGAAGGGCGTCGTGCGCCTGCGCTCGTCGCTCACCGATAAGGACCTCCCCGCGGATCTCGCCGGGTCCTGGCGCGTGGACGTCGAGACCGAAGACGGTCAGCTCGTGGGCCGCGCCGAGTTCGAAGTCGTCGAGTAGAGGCGTCTCGAGGGCTGCGCGTCCGCCTGCGCAGCCCGGCGCCGCCCGCGTCACCCTCTCGAACCAAATGCCCTCAGTCGGCCCCTCGCGAGGCCAACTACCGCATGCGGCGCATGTATTCAAGCTCCCCCGGGGACAAATGAACACCCTGATCCGAAGTGCAACTCTGGCGCACAGGTTGCCTGGGCGGCGGGCGCAACAGCCGAGCGCCGCTCCCCAAGGGCTCGCTTTTAATCACCGGAGGTTTGTTATGGATAGTCTCGTCGCTTATCTCGTCGCAGCGATGATCGGTTGGGTCCCGCTGCACGCGCACGCACCGTCGGAGTCGCCCGACGAAGCGCGGGCGCGCTACGAGAGCATCGCGCGCGACGCAGTCGCGGTTGCCTTCGATGACGCCGAGGCGCCGCTCTTCAGCGGCCCGGAGGGTCGCACGCAGACGGCGCTGCTCATGCTGTCGGTCGCGTCGTACGAGAGCAACTACGCGCAGCGGGTGGACGACGGTCGCGGTCTGGGGGACCACGGCCACTCGTACTGCCTGATGCAGCTTCGCGTCGGGCGCGGCATCACCCGCGAAGGGTGGACCGGCCCGGAGCTCACGACGGATCGCAAGCTCTGCTTCCGCGCCGGGCTTCACATCTTGCGGGCGTCGTTCGGCGTGTGCCACGCGCTGCCGGTCGACGATCGCCTGAGCGCCTACGCGACGGGCCACTGCTTCGCCGACGCGGCGATCTCGCGGTCGCGCGTCTCGAGGGCGCGGGCCTGGCGGGCGTCGCACGTGCCGCCGAAGGAGCTCCCCACGGAAAGCTGAGCGCAAACCTGAGCGGGGAGAGACCGCAAAGGCGCGGAGACGCCAAGGGTTGGGGGCTGCGATACCTGGCCAGGGGTGCGCGCGCCCCCAGCCGAGAGAACCGTCTAATCTAAGCCCGAGCGGAAACCTGAAGGTCGGCTTGATCCGGGGCCGGCGCGCAACCGTGGCAGCCCTGCGTCCCGAGGTTCACATCGGTGGAAAAGTGCCACGGCGCGCCCGGCGCGAGGGCGCGGGCCCGCACGATAAAGTAGCGCCGCGGCCGCAAATGGGGACACGCTACCCCGTCCGATCCGAGCCATGTCTCACGCCGTCACGCCCTCCACGCCCGCGGCGCCGGTCACGCCGGCTCCGTCGGGGCCTCCGGCCACCCCGGCGCCTCCGGCGGGTCGGTCCCTGGGCGCGCCGTCACGCGCTCCGCAACCGTCTTCGCCGCCGCCGCCGCTAGCGCACCCGCCTGCGCAGCGGGCCGGCCATCGCGCCGTCTCGGCCAGCCGTTTTCGCTTCGTCCAGGCCTACTCGACGACGTTCGCCGTCATCGCGAGCTACTTGTGGCTCTCGCTGCGTACGCGCGTCTTCGGCCGCACGTGGCGCGAGGCCCACCTCGGGAAGACGCACCGGAGCAACGCGCAGCGTGTCTACGCGACGATCCTCCGGCTGCAAGGCCTCTTCATCAAGGTCGGGCAGCTGCTCTCGATCATGGCGAACTTCCTCCCGCCGGAGTTTCGGGCCGAGCTCGAAGCGCTCCAGGATCAGGTACCGCCGCGGCCCTATGCCGAGATCGCCGATCGCCTCGAGCGCGAGCTCGGCGATCGCATGAGCCGATTCGCGTCGCTCGATCGCGAGCCGATCGCGAGCGCCTCGCTCGGGCAAGTGCACATGGCGCAGCTCGTCGACGGGCAGCGCGTCTGCGTGAAAGTGCAGCACCGCGACATCGACCGCATCGTGCGGCTGGATCTGAAGACCATCCGCCGCATCATGCAGATCGTCCAGTTCTTCGTGCCCGTTCAGGGCCTCGACGCGTACTACCATCAGATCAAGGAGCTCCTGACGCAGGAGCTCGACTTCGCGCTCGAGGCCGACAACATCGAGCGCATCGCCACGAACTTCGCCGGAGATGCGGCCGTCGTCTTCCCGCGCCCGGTGCGTGAGGTCTGCACCAAGCGCATCCTGACCACGACGTTCGTCGAGGGCGTGAAGATCAGCGACGTCGCGCGGCTCGACGCGCTCGGCGTCGACAAGAAAGACGTGGCCCGGCGGATCGTGCGCCTCTACTGCCAGATGATCTTCGTCGACGGCGTCTACCACGCGGATCCGCACCCCGGGAACCTCCTGGTCCAGGCGAACGGCGCGGTCGTCTTGCTCGACTTCGGAGCCGTCGCCGAGCTCAGTCCGCAGATGCGCGAGGGCATCCCGGAGTTCCTCGAGGGCGTCCTCCGCCGCGACACCGATCGCCTGGTGAAGTCGCTCCGGAAGATGGGCTTCATCTCGCGCACGATCGACGAGGGCGTGAGCGAGCGCATCATCGAGTACTTCCACCGGCGCTTTCAGGAAGAGGTCCGCCTCGACAGCCTGAACCTCAAAGACATCAAGATCGATCCGCAGCGCGGGCTCGAGAACCTCCTCGACCTCAAGCGCATGAACATCGGCCTCCGCGAGCTCTCGGGGGCGTTCCACATTCCCAAGGACTGGGTCCTCCTCGAGCGGACGATCTTGCTCCTCTACGGGTGCTGCTCGCTGCTCGACCCCGACCTCAACCCGGTCGCAATCATCCAGCCGTATCTGCAAGACTTCGTGCTCGGCAACCGCGACTTCGCCGAGATCGCCATCGAGGCCGTGCGCGACATGGCGATGAGCGCGATGACGCTCCCCCAAGATATGCGCCGGTACCTCACGCGGGCCAACCGCGGCGAGCTCGAGGTGCGCGTCCGCGGCGTGCAAGATGGCGGTCGAGCGCTCTACGCCGTCGGCCGCCAGATGATCTACACGGTCATCGCGCTCTTCACCGGGTCCCAGGCGCTCGAGTCGTGGCGGCGGCACGAGTTCGGAATCGCGCGGGGCCTCGCGATCGCCGCCGGCTGCGCCGCCGCGCTGCTCCTCCTTTCGAGCCTCTTCGCGCGACCCCGCTCGCGGTGAGCTCGCGTGACGCGCCGCGCCGCGCCCGGGCCCCTTGACTCGGGACCCCCTCCTTGCCGACGCTCCGGTCATGCCCAAGCACCTGCTGGCCATCGACCAGGGAACGACCGGCTCCACGGCGCTCGTCGTCGAAGTCGCCTCGGGAAAGACCATCGGCCGCGCGACGACCGAGTTTCCCCAGCACTACCCGCAGCCCGGCTGGGTCTCGCACGACGCGGGCGAGATCTGGACGAGCGTCGAGGCCAGCGTGAAGGGCGCGCTCGCCGCGGCCGGCGCGCGCGGCGAAGACCTGGCCGCGGTCGGCATCACCAACCAGCGCGAGACCACCCTCGTCTGGGACCGCGCGACGCGCCGCCCGATCGACCTCGCGATCGTCTGGCAGTGCCGGCGCACCGCCGCCGTCTGCGACGAGCTGAAGAAGGACCCGGCCACGGTCGCCCGCGTTCGCGAAAAGACGGGCCTCGTCATCGACGCGTACTTCAGCGCCACCAAGATCGCGTGGCTCCTCGACCATGTCGAGGGCGCTCGGGCGCGAGCCGAGAAGGGCGAGCTCGCCTTCGGCACGATCGACAGCTTCGTGGTCAGCCAGCTGACGTCCGGCGCCGTGCACGTGACCGACGTGACCAACGCGTCGCGAACGCTGCTCATGAACCTCGCGCGCGCCGAGTGGGACCCGGAGCTCCTGGCGGTTTTCAAGGTCCCCGCGAGCGTCTTGCCGAAGATCGTCGGCAGCGCCGAGGAGGTGGCGCGTACGCGCGGCGCCGGGCTCCTTCCCGACGGGCTCCCCATCGCGGGCATCGCGGGCGACCAGCAGGCGGCCCTCTTCGGGCAGGCGTGCTTCGAGCCGGGCGACGCGAAGTGCACCTACGGAACGGGCGCGTTCGCGCTCATGAACATCGGCGACCGCCCCCTCTGGAGCGACCACGGGCTGGTGACGACGGCCGCGTGGCGGATCGGCGGCAAGCTCACCTACGCGCTCGAGGGCAGCGCGTTCATCGCGGGCGCGGCCGTTCAGTGGCTCCGTGACGGCCTCGGCGTCATCAAGAGCGCGAAGGACGTCGAGGCCCTGGCGAGGAGCGTCCCGTCGAGCGACGGGGTGGTGTTCGTCCCCGCCCTGGCGGGCATGGGGGCGCCGCACTGGGACCAGGACGCGCGCGGGAGTATCACCGGGATCACCCGCGGAACGACCGCCGCTCACCTGGCCCGCGCGACGCTCGAGGGCATCGCGTTCGAAGTGCGCGACCTGCTCGACGCCATGTCGAAAGACGCCAGGCGGCCGATCTCGCGCCTTCGGGTCGACGGCGGGGCCGCCGAAAACGACCTCCTCATGCAGTTTCAGGCCGATGTCGCGGGCGTCGTGGTCGAACGGGCGGCCGATTTCGAGGCGACCGGCCGTGGCGCCGCGATGCTCGCGGGCGTGGGCGCCGGCCTGTACCGCGACCTGAGCGAGGTCGCGCACTTGACGAGCGGAGCGGTAGCCGGGGCGCGCTTCGAGGCCCACATGTCTGCTTCCGATCGCGACGCCCACCTGCGCCGCTGGGCGGCTGCGCTCGAACGAACGCGAAGCGGTCGCGCTGGGTACGCTGGGTAGTACGCTGGATAGGCTAGGTAGAACAAGCCAGCAGCTCCGCGGCGTGGAGCCGCAGTAGAGCTTCCTCAAGCGACCAGCGCGTGCGATTCTGACGAGTGCGTCTTACGTTCCGTTAGTCACGGCGTCGGCGGTCGCCTCCAGCCCAGGTAGCCGCCAACGCGAGGCCGTTCGCGAGCCAGGTTTCGCGCCGACGGTCGCTTTTCAGCCGAGCTTGAGAGGAAGGCAAGCCATGTCCAGCAGCACACCCGGAGACCGGCCGGAGCCGGCCCCCGCGCCGGGGCCGACGCGCGAGGTGCCGGTAGACTGGGAGGCGCTCGAAGACGCCTTCGAGAACAACGCTCCCGAGGTGCACAGCTACCTGCACCTGACGACCGGCGAAGTGTTGAGGGTCGTCGACGGCGTGGCCGACCCCCAGATGCACGTACGCATCGCCTCCGACGGGAACTACCTGCGCATCGATCCGGTGAGCTCGCGCGAACAGTACCGCTGGATGGAACGCTTCATCCCGCTTGCCGAAGACACCGACCTCCGCGACAAGCTCACGCAGGCGATCGACGGCAAGGGCGCGTTCCGCCGCTTCAAAGACGTGCTCATGTCGTTCGGCGACGAACGCGAGAAGTGGTTCACGTTCCGTAGCGAGCGGCTTCGCACGTTCATGGAAGCCTGGCTAGGCGCCCACGCCATCAAGGCGATCGCGCGCCCGACGTGGGACGAGGGCGCCGCGCCGCCCGACAGCGAGAGCGTGCCCTCCGAGGCCGCGCTCGACGACGCGCCCAAGTCGCAGAGCGGCCGCCGATCGCGAAACGCCGAGACGCTGAGGCAGCACCTCAAAGAGCTCGCCGAGCTGCTCGGGCCGCGGGACCTCGACACCATCGTGAGCTTCGGCGAGTTCCTCAAGGCGCGCCGCGCTGCGCGAGGCTTCGCGCACCATCACGAGCACATGATGCAAGAACGGGCCGGCAGCGTCACGCCGCCCCCGCCGGCCGAAGAAGAGGCCACGTCGTGACCTGGCCCGGCGCTCGCCGGGCCAGGGTCGCCGCCGCTCTGTCGATCGCGTTCGGGCTCGCTGCGTCCGTCGCGTTCGCCCGCGCGGCCCACGCCGAGACCGCGCCGCCGCGCATCGTCGTCGACCGGGCGGTCGTGCGGTTCTATGCGCCGGAGACGGGCGGCACGTCGAGCCCGCGCTTCGTGGATCAGCGCGTCCTCGCGTTCGAAGCGCGGCTCGAGGCCCTGGCCGAGAGGCCCGAGGGCTTCGGGGCCGACTACCAGGAGCGCCACGTGCGCGCCGCGCTCGACCATCACGTCGGCGAAGAGATGCTCGACAGCCTCGCCCACAAGCTCATCGGCGGCTCGCCCGCCGCACGACGCCCGAGCGACGAAGACCTCGCGCGCATCGAGCAAGACCTCGGCACCGCGCTCTTCGAGCGCCTCGGAGGGCAGGCCCAGGTCGAGGGCGCGGCGGCGGCCGAGCAGCTCGACGCGTCCGAGCTCTCGACGATCCTGCGTCGCCAGGCTCTCGCCGCCTGGTACCTCGATCGGGCCGTGTCTCCCCTCTTGCAACCGACCGACGAGCAACTCCGCGAAGTGTTCCGCACGTCGGCGCACCCGTTCCGCGGGCGGCCGTTCGAGCAGGTGCGGTCGGCGCTCTCGCGATGGTTCGTCATCGAGCGGGTGCGCGTCGCCGAGATGGCGTTCTATCAGGGGGCGCGAACGCGCGTGGTCGTCATCGTCACGCGGTGAAGGCGGCGATCGCGTCGGCGACGCGACCGACGACCTGGTCGGCGTCGAGCCCGCTCTTTCGGGGAACCGCGAGCGAGTGGTCGCCCCCTTCGATGGGAAGCACGCGCGTTCCTCGCGGCGAGAGCGCGCGCACGAACGGCTCGAGCTCGGCGGCCCCACCGAACGCGTCACGCGATCCCTGAACGAAGAGCATCGGCGGCTGCACGCGTTCGAGGTGCGCGACCCGGAGCTTGTCGGGTCTTCCCGGTGGATGCAGCGGGTAGCCGAGGAGGACCAGGCCGCTCAGCCCCTCGATCGGAGAGGGATCCGCCGCGACCTGGGTGGCGATGCGCCCTCCCATCGACTTGCCTCCGATGAACAGGCGCCCGGCGGCAAACTCGTCGCGACCGCGAACGGCGCCGACAACGGCTCGCCAGGTGGCCTCGAGCACCGGGTTCTTGTCCGGTACCCTCCGCTTCGCTTCGGCGTAAAGGAAGTTGAAGGTGACGACGTCGATCGCGCGCGCCGCGAGCGCGCCGGCCATGCGCACCATCCAGGGGTGGGTCTGCGGAGCGCCCGCCCCGTGCGCGAGCACGAGGAGCACGGACGCGCGCGCCGACCCCGACGCACGGTACGCAAGAGCCGTGGTCCTCGATTCGGCGACGTCGATGAGTAAGCGCTCGGCTTGCACCGGGGAAGTGGGTTAATAGAGGATCCCCTCTTCTGCCATGTCTCACGCCGACAGCCGCAAAGTCGTTCTCGCCGCGCTCGCGGGAAACGTGGCCATCGCCGCCTGCAAGTTCGCGGCTGCGTTCCTCTCGCACTCCACCGCCACGCTCGCCGAGGCCGTGCACTCGCTGGCCGACACCGGCAACCAGGCCCTGCTGCTCGTCGGGATGTACCTCGCCGCGCGTCCGGCCACCGAGCGCTTTCCCTTCGGACGGGCGAGCGAGCGGTACTTCTGGCCGTTCGTGGTCGCCGTGATGCTCCTCAGCGTGGGCGGCGCCTTCGCGATCTTCGACGGGATCGATCACCTCTTGCACCCTGCCGCCCAGGACCACGCGTTCGGATGGAGCTACGGCGTCCTCGGCGTATCGCTGGTGATGGAGGCGATCAGCTTTCGCGTCGCGGCGCAAGAGTTCCGCAAGCTGTCGGCGGGGCAGACGCTCCAGCGGGCGCTCCTCGAGGCGCGCGACCCGACGATCCCGCTCGTTCTTGCCGAGGACGCGACCGCCATGGCCGGCCTCGTGGTCGCGCTCGTCGCCGTCGGGCTCAACAACCTCACGGGCCACGAGTACTGGGATCCGATCGGCAGCATCGTCATCGGCGCGCTGCTCTGCGCGGTCGCGCTCGTTCTCGCCAAGATCACGCATGGCCTCCTGATCGGCGAGAGCGCCACCCCCGAGCACCGCGCGCGCGCGCTCGAGCTCGCCGCGTCGGTCGAGGGCGTCGAGCGCGTGACCCAGCTCCTGACGATGCACCTCGGGCCCGACGTCATCCTGCTCGCGCTCAAGATCGCGTTCCGCCCGAGCCTGAGCGTGGCCGACGTCGAAGACGTGACGAACCGCATCGAGGCCAAGGTGCGCGCCGAGCTCCCCCAGATGCGCAAGATCTTCATCGAGGCCGACTCGCAGGGCGATCTGCGCGGCGTGGGCAGCGCGCGCACGTGATCCTCTCGCGCGCGGCGCGGGCGGCGGGCGTCCTCGTCGCGGCAGCGGCGGCGGCGACCTTCGCGCTCCCGCCT
>CALFNG010000301.1 GCA_937902985.1 uncultured Myxococcales bacterium | reverse complement strand
CGGGGACGCGAACGAGCGGATCCACCAGCGGGCGCACGACCGCCTCTTGCTGGCCGACGACCCGGTCGACCAGGAGACCCGTGAGCGCGCCCCGGCGCCGAACGACGAGCGCCTTGAGCACGCCCGGCGCGCTCCCGCGCGTCGCCGCGGCGCGCTCGGCGACGGCCGGCGTCGCCGGCACGACGAGCTCGTAGAGCGTGAGGGTTTCGCGCCGGCGCGAGACGACGCCGACGAGGCGCACCACGTCTCTCCCTCGCGCGCCCTCCTGGGTGGACGAGCGTCGCGGCGGCTGGACCAGCGTCGCGGGATCGATCTCGACGACCTCTTCGACGACGGAGACGGGAACGGCGAAGCGCTGCGCGCCGCAATCGACGACGAACGCGTCGATGATCGCGACCGTGAGGGGAATGTGCAGCGTGAACATCGTGCGCTTGCCCGGCTCCGTGTTCAGAACCAGCTCGCCGCCCAGCTGTTCGACCACGATCCGCTTGACGATATCCATCCCGAGGCCACGCCCGCTCGTGGTGGTCGCTTCGTCGCGCGTGCTCAGGCCGGGCTGGCAGATGAGGTCGAGCAGCGCCGCGTCGCCCGCCGCCGCGCGCCCGGCGGGAATGCCGGCGCGGCGGAGCACGGCTTCGGCGTCGATGCCCCGGCCGTCGTCTTCGATCGAGAGAACCACGCCCGTGCTCGAGCGCGACACGCACCCCACGCGCAAGGTCGCTTCGGCAGGTTTGCCGGCCCGCTCGCGGACCTCGGCGGGCTCGATGCCGTGATCGACGGCGTTGCGCACGAGGTGCACGAGGGCGGGAAACACGAGGTCGGCCACCGCCTTGTCGAGCTCCGCGCCGCCGCCGTCGAGCTTGAGCGAGACGGACTTGCCGGTCGTTCTGCGGAGAGCGCGGACGATGAGCGGCAGCCGCTCGAGGAGTTCGATGACCGGCACCATCCGCACCTGCAGGATCGACGAGCGAAGGTCGCGAAGCTGGCGAGCGTTCTCCTGCGCGACCTGCGAGAGCTCGCGTGTGTCGGCGCCCGACGCCGAGAGGCGAGCGATCGCGGAGGCGAGGCGAGCGCGCGTGACGAGCAGCGCGCCGAGGCGATCCATGGCGTCGTCGACCCGCGCCACGTTGACGCGCATCAGGTTGCGCCGCGGCGGCTCGATGTCGAGGGCGCCGAGCTCGGCTTCATCGGTCGGCGGAGCCAGCGAGTCGGGCGCCCGGGAGACGGACGGCGCCCCCTCCGTCGAGCTCGGCGGCGCCATCGGGATGACGCACGACACGTCGACCCCGCCAGCCTCGGCCAGCTCGCCGGCGCTGGCAGACGTCACGACGAGCAGCGCGAACACGAAGCCCGCCGGCGCCCTCGGACCCAGCGCCATCGAGACGGGCAAGACGCGGACGATCTCGGCGAGGGCGCCGACCCGATCGCGCACCGAGTTGATGGTGAGGCCATGAGCCGCGCGCTCCGGCGACGGCGCGAAGTCGATGCGGAGCGCCCGCCGGCCCCCGGTCGGGCTGAGGAGCAGCTCTCGCTCGAAGGGCACGAGCTTGGCCTCGATCGCGGGGTCGAGCACCAGACGGCCGGCGCCGGTCTGGTTCGAGGCCGGGCCGCTGACGAGCGCATCGAGCTCGGCGATGAGGTCGTCCGGCGCGGGAGTGACCCTCTCGCCGCGCTCGAGGGCCCGGACGCGCAGCTCGATCGCGCGAACGCCCTTCACGAGCGGATCGATGCCTCCTACGGGGAGCGTGCCCCCCGCGCGGTCCGCAGGGCGGAGGACGCTCTCCATCGCATGGGCGAGGGTGACGATGGCGTCGACCCCCACCATCGACGAGAGCCCCTTGATCGTGTGCAGCGCTCGAAACGCATCGCGCACGCCGCGCGGATCGCGGGCCCCCGCGCGCTCGGCCTGCTCGATGGCCAGCAGCCGCGCGGTCGCGACGACCAGCTGCTCGTCCGCCTCGGCGACGAACGCCGAAAGGAACTCAGCCAGATCGACGCGTCCGCTCAAGGTGTGGCCCCGACTCCCCCGGCGGGCCCCCCGAGCAGACCTTCGACTTCACGCAGCATGCCTTCGGGGGAGAAGGGCTTCGTCATGAACCGCGAGGCGCCCGCGTCGAGCGCTCGCGCTCGCGACGCGTCGTCGCCGCGGGTGGTCACGATGATGATCGGCAGATCGCGAAGCGTGTCCTGTCCGCGCACGAACTCGACGACCTCGATGCCACCGATATCGGGCATGTTGAGGTCGAGGACCACGACGTCGAACCGCTTGAGGGATAAACGCTCGATGGCCTCGAGCCCGCTCGACGCGTGGGTGAAGGCAAAGTCGGCCCGCGGGCGCAGGCAGGCGACGATCATTTCTCGCATGACCTTGCTGTCGTCGACCACGAGAATGTCTGCCACTTGCTCTCCAATCCACAGATGGGGTCGGCCGAGGCGCGCTCCGTTGCGCTCGACCGCTCACCCTTGCTCACGCTGCCACGCTGCCACGCTGCCACGCTGCCACGCTGCGGGCCGCCTGCGCCGAGGGTCTCGGATCAGGCCTCGGGTACTCATGCGCGCCGACTGCGTCGTTGTCACCCTCGTTTCGCAATCGAGGCGCCCATTTATATAGCAAGACGGCACCTATTTCTCACTCGACGTCGCCCGCGACGTCCGCCCGATTGACGGGCCTTCACGGGCCGACCACCATGACCCGGGCTTGAGCCCCAGGAAATCGCCAACGTGAGCGTCGTTTCCAACGACGTGCTGGTCCGCCCGGCCCAAGTCTGGATCGTGGACGACAGCCCCCTCGAAGCCGAGCTCGTCCGGCGGTCGCTCCTTCCTGTTTGCGAGGCGGAGCTCTTCAACGACGCTGCGGCAATGCTCGAGCACGCTTCCCGCGTGCCGCCCCCCGACGCGATCATCCTCGACTGGGAGATGCCCGGAATCAGCGGGATCGAGGTCTGCCAGTTCCTGCGGACCCAGCCGTCGACCCGGTCGGTCCCGATCCTGATGCTCACGATCCACAGCGAGACGCGGGATCTCGTGCAGGGGCTCGCCGCGGGCGCCGACGACTTCTTGCCCAAGCCGTACAACGCCGCCGAGCTCTCGGCGCGCGTGACCGCGCTGGTGCGCGCGAACCGGTCGCGCGAGCGAGCCGACGTCGCCGAGAGCACGGTGCGCGCGCTGCTCATGCAGCTGCCCGAGGCCGTGGTGAGCGTCGACCCCGAGGGGCGAATCGTCTTCGCCAACCTCGAGGCGCAGCGGATGCTCGCGAGCGTGGCCGGCGAGGCCGGAGTCTTGAAGGGCACGCCGCTGCGCGAGCTCGTGAGCAATCTGACTGTGGCGCGCGTCGATCGCGCCGCGGACCAGGCGGTGGCCTTGCCCGACGTACGGATCGCCGAGCGGACGTACGCGCCGGTGCAGCGCTCGTACGCCGGCATCGACGAACGGCAGACCACGTTCTCGTTCCGCGACGTCACCAGCGAGCGCGCGCACGAAGAGGAGCGAACGCGCCTCCTCGCGCGCGAGCGCGAAGCGCGCCTCGAGGCGGAGGCGGCCAACCGCGCGAAAGACGACTTCCTGGCGATCGTCTCGCACGAGCTGCGCACGCCGCTGAACGCCATGGTCGGCTGGCTGCAGCTCCTGAGGAGCGCGGCGCTGCCAATCGAGCGACGAGGCCACGCGCTCGAGACCGTGGAGCGCAATGCGCTCGCGCAGAAGAAGCTGGTCGAGGATCTGCTCGACATCAGCCGCATCGTCTCGGGCAATCTCCGGCTGGCGTCGAGCGTGCTCGACGTGCCCGCCTGCGTCCGTCTGGCGATGGACGCGATTCGCCCGGCGGCCGACGCGAAAGAGGTCGTGGTCGAACTCATCGTCGACCCCGGCGTCGTGGCGATCGAAGGGGACGCGGATCGCTTCCAGCAGATGGTCTGGAACCTCCTGAGCAACGCGGTAAAGTTCACGCCCAAGGGCGGTCGCATCCGCGTCGACGTCGCCCCGCGAGGGCAGCAGGTCGTGGTCCGCGTGACCGACTCCGGGCAAGGCATCGAGCCGAGCTTCTTGCCGCATATCTTCGAGCGATTCCGGCAGGCCGACACCGGGACGACACGCCAGCACGGCGGGCTCGGCCTCGGGTTGGCGATCGTGAAGCACCTCGCGGAGCTCCACGGCGGGACCATCGAGGCGACGAGCGCGGGCCGCGGCGAGGGGTCTCAGTTCTCGCTGATCCTTCCCGCGCTCGCCGCCGACGGACCGCGCGTGACGCCGGTCGCGCGAGCGCTGGGCTCGGGGGGCAAACTCTCGGCGCTGCAAGGCGCGGCCTGCCTCGTCATCGAGGGCGACGTCGACACGCGCGAGCTCGTAGCCACGGTGCTCCGGCAGCGCGGCGCCGTCGTCACCACCGCGGGCGGCCCCTCCGAGGCGCTCCGCGAAGTCGAGCGCGCCCGGCCCGACGTGATCGTCTGCGATATCGGCTTGCCCGTCGAAGAGGGCTACCAGCTGGCGCGAACGCTGCGACGTCACCCCGCGTGCGCCGCGGGGACGCGGCTCATCGCGCTCACCGCGTTCGCCTCCGACGACGACCGGGAGCGCGCGCTCGAGGCCGGCTTTCACGCCTTCGTGCCCAAACCGGTCGACCCCCGCGAGCTCGTCGACACGATCGCGCAGTTCACCGACGCCGACGAGCGGTAAACGTTGCGTTGCGCGGTGGAGCGAGCGGCGACGCGCGCTCTACACGGCCTGCTCGCCGTGCTCGCCGGTCCGGATGCGCACGGCCTCGATGACGTTGGAGACGAAGATCTTGCCGTCGCCGATCTTCCCGGTCTTCGCCGCGCCCTCGATGGCCTGGATGATGTCGGCGATCTGACCGTCGGCGGCCACGATCTCGACCTTGATCTTGGGGACGAAGTCTACGACGTACGCGGACCCCCGGTACACCTCCTTGCGACCGCCGGTGCGGCCGAAGCCCTTCACTTCGGAGAGCGTCATGCCCATGATGCCCACCTCGGCGAGGGCCTCTTTGACGTCGTCGAGTTTGGACGGGCGAATGATGGCTTCGACTCGTTTCATCGGGGTCCCTCGAGGCTATCGCAGGTGGTGCGCCTGGCGGTCACTTAAGCTCGGCGCATCCGTCGAGAACGTAGATTAGCCTGCCCGGGCGCTCTACCGTGCGCGCTCGATGATGTGCGGCGCGAGGTGCTGGGCGAAAGCGTAGATGCTGATCTGGGGCGGCACCCCGATGCTCGTCGGGAAGAGGGACCCGTCGGCGACGAAGAGGCCGCGGAGCTGGTGGTGCTCGCCGGTGGAGCGAACGACGCTGATCTTCGGATCCTCCCCCATTCGCAACGTGCCCATCGGATGCACGGCCGTCAGGGGCACCGAGTGCGGCCGCAGCGCCGACGTGTCGAGCCCGTCGAGCTCGGACGCGCGCGTGACGCGCACGCGCGGGATCGCCGGGATCGTGACCTCGAGAGCGCCGGCCGCGAGGAGCAGGCGCGCGCAGGCGACGAGACCCTTCGCCAGCTGCCCTCGATCGCGCTCGGACATCACGTAGCGCACGATGGGGTTCCCCTCGCCGTCCACGTCGACCTCTCCGCGGGTCTCGTCGTGAACGACGGCG
This sequence comes from uncultured Myxococcales bacterium, assembly GCA_937902985.1. Lineage (GTDB taxonomy): Bacteria > Myxococcota_A > Polyangia > Polyangiales > Polyangiaceae > Palsa-1150. Next base: position 3,714 of record CALFNG010000301.1, on the reverse strand, counting down.
GTCATCACCGCGAGCCGGGGGTACGCGCGCATCGCCGCCATGTGCGCCGCGCCGAACCCGGGGAGCGTCGCGGCCGAGCCGACGGGATGGGCGAAGGCCGGGACGATCCAGACGCGCTCGTCGCTCCCCTCCTCGTGCGAGAGGTGCTCGGTGCACTCGAAGCTCTGGGGAATGCCGCGCCACCCGCGGATGTCACGATCGAATCGGCCCGCCACGGCGGCGCCGGGGTGCATCCTCAGCCCGCGACCGAGCTGCTGGTTCGGATCGGGCAGCCCGCTCCGGCGCGCGAGCGCCGCGCTCCCGACGGCGCTCGCCGCGAGCACGACGACCTTCGCCCAGACGTTGACGGCGCCCCGGGGGCCGCCGTCGGCGTCGCGGGCGACCGCGTGCACGCCGACCACGCGCGCGCCGTCGTGCACGATGCGCACGGCCTCGACGTCGGCGTACACCCGGGCGCCGGCCTCCAGGGCCTGCGGCAGCACGACCTTGAGGGCGTTCTGCTTCGCGTCGTACGCGCAACCCAGCTCGCAGAAGCCGCTCTGCTGGCACCCGTTCCGGTTGTGATGAAGCTGCGCGCCCCGCCAGCCGAGCGCCTCGCACCCCGCGCGCAAGACGTCGTTGTTGGCGTTACGTAGCGCCGCCGGGATCTCGGAGACGGAGAGGTCACGCTCGATCGTCTCGAACGCCGCTTGGAGGTCGGCCGCGCTCGCGCCGGCGACGCCGTACTTGCGCGCCCACAGCTCGAGGATCGCGTCGGGCGTTCGCTTGCACAGGTTCGTGTTGTGGATCGTGCTCCCGCCCACCCCGCGCCCCTGGAGGACGCGAATGCCCAGGTCTTCGGTCGCGCGACCGCCGGCGTCCTGAAAGAGGCGAGGGATCATCTCGTCTTCGCGCTGATTGAAGTCGCGCGGCGTCAGGTAAGGCCCCTCTTCGAGGGCGACGACGTCGAGCCCCGCGCGCGCGAGCTCGCGCAGCGCGATCGAGCCGCCCGCTCCCGTGCCGACGACGACCGCGTCCACCACGAGGACCTGGTCGCCGGTGAGGTCGCGCCCGAGGACGATCGCGCCCGTCATCCGCCCGACCACCCCGACGGAGGCCGCCCGACGAGCGGACCGTCGTAGCCGACGAGGCTCCACGCGCGCGCGTCGCGATAGTAGCCCATCATGCAGAGGGACTTGAGTCCGTCGAATCCGGCGCGAAGCAGATCACTCGAAGACGCTTCGGTCGCGGCGAGCACGCGGTCTTGCTCCGGCGGCGCGAGGCGGCTGAAGCGCGTGACGAGCCCTTCGCGGAGCGGCGCGACATGCTCGACGTACGCCAGGAAGCGGCCGAAGTCGCGGCGAACGCCCGGTTGCATTCGCACGAGCCACCCGTCGACGAAGCCGGCCACGTCGAGATCGTCGGCCGTCGGGACCGTGGGGATCGCCGCGGCCCCCTCGCGATCGGGCGCCGCGATCCGGCGCGCCGCGTGCTGCAAGACGATGAACTGCCAGGGCGAGGTCGCCACGAGCCGCCGGCCTACCGGCACGGCGTAGCCATGCGTTCTCACCGCCGCGGCGAGGCCGCCGAGCGTCAGCGCCGCGGCAGCGGTCAGCTCGAAGAGGCGACGCCTCGAGACTCGCCTCTCGGGCTTCTGGGTCTCGCCACGGCTGCCGGAGGACACTCGCATCGGGCGCGCGCGCAATGTATAGGGCCAGGCGTCAGCGTGCACCTCTTCGGACTCACGGGAGGCATCGCCTCCGGCAAAAGCACAGTCGCGGCGCGCCTCCGTGCGCACGGTGTCCCGGTCATCGACGCCGACGAGCTCGCGCGCGAGGTGGTCGAGCCGGGCACCGACGGGCTTCGCGCCATCGTCGAGGGGTTCGGCGAAGGCGTCCTCGATGCGAGCGGCGCGCTCGATCGCAAGGCGCTCGCCCGCGTGGCGTTCGCCGACGACGCCGCGCGCAAGGTGCTCAACGCGATCACCCACCCCCGCATCGCCCAGCGCACGGCCGAGCGGGCCGCGGCCCTCGGCAGCGCCGGCGAGCCCCTCGCCTGCTACGAAGCGGCGCTCCTGGTCGAGAACGGCGTGGCCGACATGTTCCGGCCGCTCGTCGTGGTCGCCTGCCCCGAAGACGTCCAGATCGAGCGCATCCGCAGCCGCGACGACGCATCGCGCGCCGACGCCATGGCCCGCATCCGCGCGCAGAAGCCGCTCGCCGAGAAGGTCGCGGCGGCCGACTACGTGATCGAGACCACGGGGACGATCCAGGAGAACCGCGAGCGCACCGACGCCGTGCTCCGCGCGATCTGCGAGAGGTTCGGGGTCGATCCCGGGCGCTACGCGCCGCGCGACTGACGGTCGCCGGTGCGCACGACTACGGACCCGACGCGAGCGAATCCACGGGTCAGTGCGGCAAGGGCGGGGCCGCCTGCGGCCCGTGCAGCGTCGGACAACAGTGCAACGGCGCCGGACAGTGCGCCTGCATCGCGACCTCGTGTTCGAGCGGCTGCTGCGATGCCAATGGCAATTGCCAGACGTCCAGCGCCGGCACCTGCGGCGTGGGCGGAGTGGCGTGCCACGGCTGCTCCTCGACCCAGCAGTGCAGCGCGGCCGGTCAGTGCGTGTGCAACGCGACGTCCTGCCCCGGCGGCTGCTGCAGCGGCACCTCCTGCGTGCCGTATGCGAGCCAGACGACAAGCGCGTGCGGCGCGGGCGGCGCCAGTTGCGGGACGTGTAGCGTCGCGGGCGAGACGTGCTCGTCGACCGGCGCCTGCAGCTGCCCGTCGGGGTCGGGCCAGGTGTGCTCGAACGCGTGCACGAACGTGATGACCGACAAGGCCAACTGCGGCACGTGCGGCCACCCGTGCCTCGGCGGGTCATGCCTCGGCGGCCTCTGTCAGCCTGTGACCCTCGCGACGACGACGAACACCTGGGTGTACATCGCGGTCGACGCGAATAACGTGTACTGGCCGTCGAACGGGCTCACCGTTTATTCGTGCCCCATCAACGGAGGCTGCGGCAACGGCAACGCCCTGTACTCCGTGCCTGCGGGTTCGCCGGTCACGGGGAACGTCCAGGGATTGACGGTGGCGCCAGCCGGTTCGGCGTTCGGCGGGTATGTCTTCGCGCTCGCCTCGGATCCGGGCAACGACGTCTACCTTCTCCCCACCCAGATCAGCAACGGGTCCACGACCCCGGCGTTACTCAACCTCTACGAGGCAGTAGGCCTCGTCTACGACCCCTCCAACGACTGGCTCTACACGAGCGAGCAGTTGGGCATGCCCGGCACGTTTTGCCTGAACCGGATGAAGCGCGACGGCACGCAGCTTCAGTACGTGCTCTCGACGTTCAGCTCCGTGTCCGGGTACCTGGGGATCGACTCGTCGAACGTCTACGTCCCCGACAGCGGCGCCAACCGCGTCGTCTATTGCCCGCTGACCGGGACTTGCAGCAACTCGAACGTCGAGATGAACGTCAGCGCTCCGACCGCGGCGTTCTCGGACGGGACGAACTGCCATTGTCCCCCACGGCGCGCCCAAGTGCTGACCCCGTCGTAGGTCGGGCGGCCCCACCCGGCGAACGCCCGTTCAACATCTGGAGGGCGCCCAGCATCCCCTCACCGTGCTCGGGCGCAGCCGTCCGAAATCTCGCGCAAAACGACTATTTCGCCACCACAGGCGTTTCCGACGCGGTCTCCGCGTCGACGAGGCCGTGCTCGAGAAGCCCCGTCT
>CALFNG010000300.1 GCA_937902985.1 uncultured Myxococcales bacterium | reverse complement strand
CCGGCATTGATCGCCGACCTCGAGAAGCTCGAGTGGGTGTGAAACGATTTGCGCGGAGGCTCCGATGAGGACCATGTTGATCTACGGGGCCACAGGCAAGGCCGGACGCCTCGTGATGGAGCGCGCGCTCGAGCGGGGCTGGGCCGTCGCGGCGTTCGTGCGCAATCCCGACAAGGTGTCGGAGGCACTACGTGCGAAGGTGACGGTGATCAAGGGAGATCTCTGCGACGCGGCGGCCGTGTCGGCGGCCGTTCGTTCGTCGCGGCCGGACGCCATCGTGGACGCATCGAGCGCGCTCCCGTTCGGTCACGCCAAGGGCCAGCCGGCCAACAACGCGGACCGTTCGATCTTCACAAAGGCAACGGTGGAGGCGCTCGAGGCCGAGGGGCGGTTGGCCGATTGCGTGATGGTCATCGTCGGCGGTCAGCTCCTGCCCGAGCCTGGGGGGACGATCGAAAAGAGGTTGGTGGCGGCGCTGGCGTGGGTGATTCGGAACGTCGCCGCACGGAAGGCTTGGGCCGAGGCCGAGGCTTGGGTCCGTTGGTGCTTCGAAGGAGCGCCGCCCGCGTTCCGATTCGTCTACGCGCGCCTCGGGCAGATGGTGGAGCAGCCGTCCCGCGGCACGCTGCGCGCGGAGCCCACGGAGAACAACATCCAGCACGGCAGCGCGTCATACTGCGACGTCGCCGACGCGCTCGTGAAGCTCGCGGGCGACGCGGAACACACGTGGGAGCGCAAGGCGCTCTTCTTCAACTACGCGGGCGCTGCGGGATAGCTCGGGTGATGACGTCTTCGCTCAGCTCCCCGCGATCCGCGCGTGCATCCCCGCCGCGATCTTGTGGTGGCGAAATAGTCGTTTTGCGCGAAGTTTACGGGTCGAAGACACGCGAGAGGCGTCGAGAACCTCTCGGGACGTAGCGACGGGTTGAGCCCGGTTACTCGGAGGGAGAGGATGACCTTCCCGTTCCGATCGAAAGTGCTGGTCCTGCTCCTCGCGTAAAGTCGGTCCATACAAGTGCGAGCCGACGGTGGATTTACGCATCGGGTGTTCAGTAACAGCGCCGGCAACCTGGCGCCGACGGGGTCGTGCAAGACGTTCCGCGATTTCCAGCTGCAATCGGCCGCGATCGAGATCTGGTGCACCACCGGAGTGTTCGGCAGCGCTCTGAGCAGCGCCTCGTGAGTTGAGGGTCCGGGGCCCGGTTCCGATCACGTTTCTCGAGGGGCGGACAAACGAAGCCCCTCAGAAAACTTGGTCAAAGTCGTCCCGAGGGGTTCGCCTCCGAGTTGCTCAGACAAGGAGGAGGCGATGATCGACCCGTTCGTGCTCAGGATCGAGTTTTTTGAGGGGCTGGTGGCGATCGACGAGGCGATCGTCGAGCGGGCGGCTGCGGAGCCGTGCCGCGAGTGCGGGGGAGCACTCCATCGCGGAGACCACCCCCGCAAGCCGCGGGGCGGCCTGCTCGCCATGGCCGGCGAGGCGTTCAGCCGCCGTTTCAACCTTTGCTGCGGCCAGGATGGGTGCCGCCGTCGGGCGATGCCGCCGTCGGTTCGGTTCCTGGGCCGGCGCGTCTATCTCGGCGCCGTGGTGATCCTCGCCGCCACGGTCTCCCTGGCGGCGGCGACGTCCGCAGCGGCGACGCGGACGACGGGCGTGCCGGCGCGCACCACGCGCCGGTGGCTGCGCTGGTGGCGTGGCCCGTTGACGGCGAGCGCCCCGTTTGTGGAGCTCTCGGCGCGTCTGGTGCCCGCGCCTGAGCGGCAACGCATACCCCAGTCGCTGCTCGAGCGGCTCGCCGACGAGCGCCCCGCCGCCATCGCAAAGCTCCTCGCGTGGCTGGCGCCGATCACCACGACGAGCTGCCCGGACGGGTCGCGTTTTCTGAGGGCCGCCATGTAGCCGCGCGGCACGACACGGTTCGCGCAGAAGATGGCGCTGCCCGTGTTTTTCCCTTCGGCGTAGCTTCCCGGGCGCGCCTGCGGTCCTTCGCCGCGGCGCCGGAGAGCCATGGCCAACGACGACCACGCGCCTAGCGCGCGCGTGCGATGGGCACGTCTGCGTTTTCAGATCCTCGGTCCGCTCTTGGCGGCGCCGGCGGACGACGGCGAGCTCAAAGCGCGCATCACGGCCCTCGCCGCGCGCTCGTGGCGTCACCCGACCACCGGCGAGTCGATCCGCTTCTCGTTCAAGACCCTCGAGCGCTGGTGGTACATCGCCCGCGCCGCGGACGATCCGCTGGCCGTGCTCGCTCGCAAGGTGCCCTCGCACGCCGGCACGCACCCGAGCTTGAGGCCCGCGCTCTTCGAGGCGATCGCGCGCCAGCACCGGGACCACCCTCGATGGAGCTTCCAGCTCCATCACGACAACCTCGTCGCGCTCGCCCGCGAGGACCCGCGCCTCGGGCCGGTGCCCGGCTACGCGACGGTGTGCCGGTACATGAAAGGGCAGGGCCTCTTGCGGGCCCGTAAACGTCGTCACCGCGAGAGCCCGGACGGCGAGCCGTTCGTCACGCGCGAGACGCGCTCGTACGAGGTCACGCACGTGCACGGCCTCTGGCACTTGGACTTTCACCAGGGCTCGCGCCCCGTCCTGACCGCCGACGGGCAATGGCAAAAGCCGCAGCTACTCGGCGTTCTCGACGACCGCTCGCGGCTCTGCTGCCACCTGCAATGGTACTTCGAAGAGACCGCCGAGGTTCTCATTCACGCCCTGTCGCAGGCGTTTCAGAAGCGCAAACTCCCTCGGGCTCTTCTGACCGACAACGGCGCCGCGATGCTCGCCGCCGAGACCATCGAGGGGCTCGAGCGCCTGGGCATCGTCCACCATACGACGCTGCCCTATTCGCCCGAACAAAATGGAAAACAGGAATCGTTCTGGGGCCAGATCGAGGGCCGTCTCCTGCCCATGCTCGAGGGCGAGCCCACGCTGTCGCTCGACCTGCTCAACACCGCCACCCAGGCGTGGGCCGAAGAAGAATACCAGCGCAAGGAGCACTCCGAGATTCGCGAGAGTCCACTGGCCCGATACCTGCGCGGCCCCAGCGTCGGCCGCGAATGCCCCAGCTCCGACGCGCTCCGGCGAGCGTTCCGGACCGAGGTCACGCGCATTCAGCGTCGCAGCGATGGCACCGTCACCGTCGAAGGCGTGCGC
>CALFNG010000299.1 GCA_937902985.1 uncultured Myxococcales bacterium | reverse complement strand
CACCGGTCGCACCGGTCGCACCGGTCGCACCGGTCGCACCGGTCGCACCGGTCGCACCGGTCGCGCTGGCGCCGAGCGGGTCGAGGAGGCTCGCGAGCTCGGCAGCCGTGAGGGAGCCCGGATGCGCGAGACGAACCCCTTCGGTCGCGGCGTCGATGACGTAGAGCGTCGGGAGCACCTTGGCCCCCAGTCGTTCCACCACGGGGGCGTTCTCTTCGCGCTCGGTGTCGATCGCGAGCCACACGAAGCTCGGGGCGAGGGGGCGGAGCGCAGCGTCGGGGAACACGAACGCCCGCATGCTGAGGCACGTATGGCACCACGGCGCCCACGCGTCGACGAAGAGAGGCACGCCGCGCGCTCGCGCTTCGGCCAGCGCCCGCGGGTAGTCGTCTTCGATGAACGCGATCGCGTCGCCCGAGGACCGCGCGCGCGGAGGGGCCGGGCCCGCCGTCACGCCGGCGGGCCCGGGAACGGACGAAGCGGCCGGTGCCGGCACCGCCCGCTGCGGCGCGCAGGCCGGGGCCGCCCGGCCGATCGCCACGAGGCCCAGCGCAAGCGCTCTCAGGGCCGTGTTCATCGCGGCGAGGATAGCGCCTCGACCCTTTACATGCCCCGACCGGTGATTAACTGTTGGTGCGACTCGCAGCGAATGGCCAGACCAGCCGAAAGGCCGGTCGCGCATTCCGCGAGCGGCGTCGCGTCGGGGGTCGAGCGTCGCGCAATCATCGCGCACGCGCTGTGCAGCTCGTCGGCCCGACTTCCGGCCGCGCGGAGACACATTTCGATTTTCATCAAGCGAACCCGAGGAGAGTCCCATGGTCACAGGCTGGCGAAGTTTCAACGAAGCGCTCCGAACCATCGATTTCTTGAACCGACACATCGACTATGTCTTCGACGACCAGCATGTCGCCGCTCGCGTCCCCGAGCGTCCTCGCGCGCGCGTGGCCTTGCCGCTCGTCAACGTGGTGGAGACGAACGAGGCGTTCGTCTACCGAGCCGAAGTGCCCGGTCTCGGCGAGGGGGACGTCTCCGTGCACGTCGAAGACGGCGTGCTCCACTTGCGCGGCGAACGCAAGGCGGCGACTCGCGAGGGTTACGAGTCGCACCTCCGCGAGCGCGCTTCGTTCGCGTTCGCGCGCACGCTGCCGCTCCCGGGCAGGGTCGATGCCGACGCCGTCACGGCGACAATGAAAGACGGCATTCTCACCGTCACGCTGCCCAAGGCGAAAGACGCGCGCCCGCGACAGGTCGCCGTCACGTCCGCCTGATACGCGCGCCGGAAGAAAGCCACCGGCGCGTCTCCAATCGAAATTCAACTTCCAAGCTGCAAGTCAGACAACGAGGAAACGCCATGAGTGAGTCAGTCGCAACGCCTCCCCTGGAGGCCAACGGAGTTCAGCAGGGCAAGCAGGGCTACGCGCGGTCGGTGTCACCGTCCGTCGACGTGTTCGAGAACGGGGACGAAGTCCTCCTCGTGGCCGACGTTCCGGGGGTCCCGGCCGGCGCCATCGACGTTCGCGTCGAGAACGGCACGCTGACGCTCGAAGCGCGGCGCGCGGGGGTGCCCCGCGGTCCGGCGCTGGCGCGCGAGTACGACGAGCTCGACTTCGCGCGGAGCTTCCGCATCCCCGCCGGAATCGACACGGCGAACGTCACCGCCGAGTCGAAGAACGGCACCGTCGTCGTCAAGCTGCCCAAGGTCGCCGCGGTCAAGGCCCGCAAGATCACCGTCCAGTCGGCGTAACGCGCTCGCTGGAGGAGACGGAGATTGGCCGCTGAGCCGCAGAGAGCACAGAGCAGTAAGGGCTTCGGGACGGTCGTGGGGCGCGTCTTGTGACGCCGACTCAGACCAACCCCTCTCACTGCTCTGCGCTCCCTGGAAGCACGTGTTAGAGTCGGCGGCGTCGCTGGCTTTAGTTCTCCATGGCTGCGGGCACCCACGCCGTATGAAACGGTGGTTTCTTCCTAGAAGGTGCCGTTGATGGCGCCGCCCATCGGGGTCACGGCGAACGAGAGGTGGATCTGATCGGGCGGAACCTGGACGTTCGGCGACGGGTGGTACTTGTCCACGTAACGGTCCCACGCGTTGCCGGCGCTGAACGGGCGGGTCAACATCTCAAGGAGGGTGAGCCCGACGCCCGCGCCGAACGTGCCCCAGCCCGCGGGGATCTGGTGGTACCCGTAGATGAGGATCGCGCCTCCGCCCGCGCTCGAAAGCGTGGCGAGGATCAGCGGAACCGGCGAGTGATAGAAGCTCTCTTCTGCGGCGGTCGCGTGCAGGAGGTATTCGGCGCGACGGCGCCTCTCGTACGCGCCGAGCGGCGTGCTCGCGTCGAACTTCTGGAGGCGCTCGCGCGCATTGCCGCCGAGGGTGTTGGGCGCGCCTAGCATCGCGAGCAGTCCGAGCGTTGAGTTGACGGCGCCGACGAGCGAGAACTCGCGCAGGCCGGCGTTGGGCGCCGGCGCGGCGAACGCGTACTGGCCGACGGACAGCCACGCGAACGTGGCCGTCCAGCCGGTGTACCAGCGCTCGGTCGGCCCTTCGACCTGCCCCAGTTCCTTGTCGAGCCAGGCGTAGCGCGCGCCGTCGTCGAGCGAATCGGTCTTGGCGGCCGCGTGGCGGGGGGCGCCTTCGCTCTGGGCGTTTGCGGTCGGGGACAGCGTGAGAACTGCGCCACCCAACCCGAGAAGACCAACGAGGCGTCCGGGGTGCATTTTGGGCGACAGACTCTCACGAGACGCGACACTCAAAAGTAAAAATCGCGTCTCCCGGCGTCGCTTTGGGCCCGGTGGTTTCGCGGGGCGCGCTGCGTTGGCCACGTTTGCGCCACGCTTGCCGCGGCGGGAGGGTCAATCGCGCGCGCGTCAGGCGGCCGCGGCGAGCTCCGGCCGGGCCGCATCGATGACCGGATCGACGCCCAGAGCCGCGCGCACGTCGCCGATCGGGCGGGCCCAGAGCTCGTTCCAGCGGACGCCGAAGAGGCTGCGCGCCGGCTTGCCCATCTGCCAGCCGCGGGTGATGGCGTCGAGATGGGGCTCGCGCTCGGCCAAGCTCGCGGAGATGGCGACCGCGCCCATGCCCGTCGCGGTACGCGCCATCATCCAGGCGATGTTCGCGGCGCACCAGGTCGACCCGAGGCTTCACAAGGTGCTCATCGAAGAGGTGCCGCGGATCGGGCGCCTCGAGAACCTCCGGGGCGTCGAGAAGGAGACGGCGTCGCTCGTCGCGGCGCTGCTCGAGGCGTGGAAGACCGAGCTCCGGCGCACCAGCGTCGAGAGCATGACCTTCCTGCTCGTCAACGTCGTGGAGGCCGTCACGCACGCCGCGGTGCTCTCCGAGCTCGCGCCCGCGCGCGCTCAATCGGTCGCAGAGGAGCTGACGGACCTCGTCTTGCGGTACCTCCTCGACTGAGGGAGAAACCGCAAAGGCGCGAAGGGAGGGAGGGGGTGCGGGACTTCGCGATCGAGGCCTCGCTGAGCAGTGGTGCAAGCTCCACAGGCATGCCCCCCTGGCTCGGCAGCAGCAGATGCTCAACGCCAAGCTACGCGGCCACTACGGCTACTACCGCCGCATCGGCAAGGTGGCGCGGCTACGGGACCTGCTGTACAGGGCGGGACGCATCTGGTGGCGGTGGCTGAGCCGTCGATCACAACGCGCCCGCCTCACCTGGCCGATGATGAGCCGGCTGCTCCAGCGATACCCGCTGGCCACGCCGACTCTTCAACGGCGCGCGTAGCGAACCCATGACCCGAGGAGCCGGATGCGGGAATCCCGCACGTCCGGATCTGCCCGGGGGGCGACCCGATTCATCTCATCGTGAGGCGGAACGGGTCGTCCCTACCGGAACCGCCCTCTGCGCCCTCTGCGCCCAATCTCTCTCTCCGGAGCGAGCGGCCGAGGGAGCGGGATCAGCCGCCGATGGCGCGCATCGAGACGTCGGCGGCGGAGCTCTCGGTGCAGCCCTTCCATGTGTCGCCGGCGGGCTTCAGCGCCCACGCGTCGGCGATCGCGCCGACGATGCCGTTCACGTCGCCCGATCGAGCGAGCGACATCGCGGGCACGCCGTCGTTGGTCGCGAGGCAGGGGCGGAGCACGCCGTCGGACGCGACGCGCAAGCGGTCGCACGAGGCGCAGAACGTGTCGGTGGAGCCGGTGATGAAACCGACCCGGAGCTTCGGGTCGGAGCGGAGCGGCACGTACCTCGCCGGCCCGCGATCGGGATCGGGTACGCCGGCTTCGTCTGCGAGCAGGTGCGCGAGGCGCTGTCGCATCTCGCTCGCGCCGACCAGCGCCTCCGCCGGCAAACGCGCTCCCTCACCGACGCGCATCAACTCGATGAAGCGAGGCACGACTCCGCGAGCGCAGGCCCACGCGACGATGTCGGCGAGCTCGTCGTCGTTCTCGCCCCGCAAGACGACGGTGTTGGACTTGACCTCGGCGAAGCCCGCCTCGCGTGCCGCGTCGACCCCGTCGAGCACCGCGGCGAGCTGCCCTCCGCGCGTGATGCGCTCGAAGCGCTCGGCCACGAGCGAGTCGACCGAAACGGTGATCCGGTGGAGGCCCGCGACGCGCAGCGGCCGCGCCAGTGCGAGGAGGCGCGTCGCGTTGGTGGTGAGCGCGAGGTCTTCGACGCCGAGCGACGCGATGAACGCGACGCGCTCGACGACCCGCGGATGCAAGAGGGGCTCGCCCCCGGTGATGCGAACGCGCCGGACGCCCGATTGAACGAGCGCCCGAGCCATCGTGTGCCAGGCGTTGTCGTCGAGGCGCTTCTCGAGGTAGCCGTCGCTTCGTGACGGGCGGCAGTACAGGCACGCCAGGTCGCACCGGTCGGTCAACGAGATGCGGACCGTGCGGGCCGCCGCCCGCGGCGCCGCCTCGGCTAGCGGCAGTGACCGGCCCCGCGAGTGCTGCGGCGGCGAGGCTGCGATCATCGACCATACCCTAGCAAACTGCCTGCTCCGGTCACGGCCCTAGGTCACGTTTCTCGCCAGGTTTCTCGCCGCGTTTCGGCCGCGAGATCCGTGTGCCATGCTCCCGCGCATGCCGACTCCGGGCCTTTATGTCTTCGAGGCCATCGATGAAGCGCTACCGTTCGTGCCCCTGGCGGCCCGGCGCGTGCTCGATGCGCTGGGCCGAAAGCTCTCGCTCGAGGGGTGGCTCTCGCTCTCGCTCGACGAGCGCGCGCGTCTCGTCGTCGCCGGCACGGGGGAGAGGGTCGACGTCGGCGTCGCCCCGCTCCTCGACCGGGCCGTGCCCGCGGCGGCGGCCATGGAGTCGCTCGCGGAGCCCGACGCGTCGACGGTTCCGGTCGAGCTCGCGACCGCGCTCGACGGCACGCGGCCCCTCGAAGCCGCGCGGTGGAGGGCGCTCCGGCCCCTCGATCGCTACGTCTTCATGAAGCACGCCGCGCGCCCCGAAAAGCTGGCGCGCGCGTACGACGAGATCCTCGCGCCCGTTCGGCTCTCGCACCTGACCGGCGCCGCGGACGCGCACATGGTCGACGTCGGCGCCAAGGCGGCGACCGCGCGGCGGGCCGTCGCGACGGCGTGCGTGCGCACGACCCGGGAGGTCATCGACGCGATGGCGGCGGGCGGGCTCGCCAAGGGCGACGTCGTGGCCGTTGCCCGGGTCGCCGGACTGCTCGCCGCGAAGCGGGTGCCGGAGCTCATTCCGTTGTGCCACCCGGTGCAGACGACGCGCGCGGCCATCGACTTCGAGCCCGACCCGTCGCGCGGCGAGCTCCGCGTACGCGCCGCGGTCGAGGCCTTCGACCGCACCGGCGTCGAGATGGAAGCGATGGTCGCGGCGAGCGTCGCCGCTCTGACCGTTTACGACATGATCAAGAGCGCCGATCGCTGGGCGACGATCGACGCCGTTCGTCTCGAGACCAAGAGCGGCGGCAAGAGCGGCGCGGTGGAGCGACCGGGCGCGGGCGCGATCGCAGGCGCGGGCGCGTTCGTGGCCTTGCGTGACGTCGCGCCCTCGGTCGACGAGGCGATCGCCCGGGTGAGACACCCCGGCGCCGGCGCGGTCTGCGCGTTCCTCGGCGTCGTCCGCGATCACAGCGAAGGCCGCGCCGTCGTGAAGCTCGAATACGAGGCCTATCCGGCCATGGCGGTGGCCGAGATGAAGCGCATCGCCGACGGGATCGCGAGCGAGCTACCCGGCGTGCGTCTCGCCGTTGTCCACCGCACCGGCGCCCTCGTCGTGGGCGACGTGGCCGTCGTCTGCGCGGCGAGCGCGCCGCACCGGGGCGAGGCGTATCGCGCCTGCCGCGCGCTCATCGATCGCGTCAAGGCGCGTGTCCCGATCTGGAAGCGCGAGCACGGGCCCGACGGGGCCTGGTGGGTGGGCTGGCAAGACGCGCGGTGCGAAGGCGACGAGGCCGGCGGCCACGACCACTGAGAGTGGCGCGGGGTCTCGCGGCGCAGGTCTACTCGAGCAAGTGGGCGACCGTGGGCACGAGACAGCTCGCCCTTCTCGGCCCCATCCCTTGGGGCCTTTGCGCCTTAGCGGTTTCCCCGACGAGACGGCCCCCGTCGACGAAATCGTATCGCCGGAGTTCCCACGGCCGCGCCGCCACGCGTTTACTGGGGGAGCCCTTGAATCGAACGTTCCCTCTTCCAGGTCGGCCGGCTTCCCGGGCCGGGGCGATGGCGCTCCTCGCGTCGCTCGCGCCCCTCGTGCCCCTCGTGTGGCCGTCGCGCGCCCGGGCCGACGAGCCCGCGCGCCCGCCGCCTCACGTTCACGCCTACGCGCTGGTGGTGGGCGACAACCTCGGCGGCACCGGCCAGCTGGCGCTGCGGTTTGCCGAGGACGACGCTCGCCATGTCGCCGAGGTCTTGCGCGAGATCGGCCACTACGACGCCGGCGACGTGCGCGTCCTGCTCCAGCCCGACGCAGGCCATCTGCTGGCGGCCATCGACGACGTGACCGCCAAAGCGCGCGCGAACGCCGACCGCGCCGAGCAGACCGAGGTCCTCTTCTACTTCTCGGGACACGCCCGCGCGAACGCCCTGGAGCTCGGCGCCGAGGAGCTCCCGCTCGCGGCCTTGCGCGATCGACTCCGGGCGATCCCGTCGACGCTCACCATCGCCGTTCTCGACGCGTGCCAGAGCGGAGTCTTCGCGCGGCCGAAGGGCGCCGAGCCCGCCGCGGACTTCTCCTACAACTCGGTGTCGCACCTGACGCAGCGCGGCCTCGCGGTCATGGCGTCGAGCACGGCGCTGGAGCTCAGTCAGGAGTCCGACGAGCTCAAGGCCTCGTACTTCACCCACCACCTCGTCACCGGGCTTCGCGGGGCGGGCGACGCCGACGGCGACGGCCGCGTGTCGCTCGACGAGGCCTATCGCTACGCGTACCGGCGCACGCTCGCGTCCACGGCGCGAACGCAGATCGGCGAACAGCACGCGACCCTCGAGACCGACCTCGCGGGCCAGGGCGACGTGCCCGTCACGTACCCTGCCGAAGCCAAGGCCCGCCTGGTCTTGCCGGCCGCCCTCGACGGGCGCGTGCTCGTGCAGCATCGCGCGAGCGGCGCCGTCGTCGCCGAAGTGCAGAAGGCGGCCGGAGCTATGGTCCGCCTCGCGCTCGTCGCGGGCGACTACGACGCGGTGGTCACGCGCCCCGGGGGCGTCGTCGAGTGCCGCTTCACGCTCTCCGACGATCGCGCGATGGACCTCGACCCGAGCGCGTGCACCCCGGTCCCGATCGCACGCACAAGCGCCAAGGGGGGCGACGACGAGGGCGATCCTTCGGGCGCCCTCCGCGAGCCGATCGAGCCCGACCGCCCCGAACACCGGCGCGTCCGGAGCGACCGCTGGGCCGTGGAAGGCGCCCTCGGTCTCACCCAGGCGCGGACCGACGGCTACACGAGCCGCCTCGGCGAGTTCGGCTACGACCGCGGGTTCCTGCTCTGGGGACGCGCCACGCTCGGCGTGTCGCGCATCCTGATGCCGCACCTCGCGGTCGTCGTGCAGGTGGGGACCCTCGCGGCCGATACGTACACGCGATCGATCGAGAACGAGACCGATCGGGTCACGTTCCGCGGCTTCGGCGCCGCGGCCTACTTGCGCGCCTACGTCGAGGGCCCCTTGCTGGGCGTCTATGGACAGGCCGGGGTGGGACCCAGCCTCGGCGTCGTGACGTTCGAGACGCAGCAGACCGGCGTCCCGCCGACGAGCACCGATACCTCGATCGGCTATCTCATGAGCGGCGCCGTGGGCGTGACCGCCCGCTTGCAAGCGCCGGTGACGTTCTTCGCGCAGGGGGGCTTCGACTATGCCCCGGCGATCACCAATCTCATCGGCGACACCCACGACAGCGGCGGGTTCTCCCTGGCGTTCGGGCTGCGGGTTCGCTTCAAGGAGAGACCATGAAGGCGCCTTCCGGGATCGCGTCGCGGGCGGCTATCGGAGTCGCGGCGGTCGCGGCGCTCGCGGCCCTCGGCGCCGACTGCAACGGCGACGTCGTGCAGGACCCGACCTTCCGCGACTGGTGCGGCGACACGCTCTGCTCGTGGACGCTCGAGAGCGGGAAGATCCAGCGCGTGCCGACGTGGAGCCCGGAAGACCTGGGGGTCTCGTTCGTCGAGAGGGGTACTGAGATTTCGCAAGTCACGGACGAGCACGAGGCGACCTGCCTGCTCTTCACGACCACGGCCGACATCGATCCCGCGGCGCAAATGACGCTGCTCGTCGACTACGGCAACGACTCGACGATGGACTTCCAGCAGGTCCTCGGAGCGACGCAATGGCACAAGGTCCAGACGGAGATCGCCACGCCGCGAGGCTACTCGGGGATCACGTTCCACCTCCGCAAGGAGGGAACCGGCACGGCGGTGCTGGCCGAGATGCGCATCGAGTCGACCACGGGCTGCGTGCCGCTGCACGCGACGACGCCCGTCCCGCTGAACGCCGGCTGCTTCTACGCGACCGATTGTGCGCCGGGTCTGTTTTGCGACCCGAGCGAGGTGTGCTTGCAGTGCAGCGACAAGGTCGCGTGTCCGGGCTCGACGGCGTGCCAGGCCCGCTCGCCGTTCTTGCCCCGCCAGTGCGGGCCCGGCCAGGGCCTGGGTCAGAGCGGCGCGCCGTGCATTTTCGACGACGACTGCGCGGGGGGAGCCTGCGACGGCGCCTCGCTCGTGTCCCTGGTCGACGCCGGCGCGGCCGCCGATGCGGACCCGCTTGCCCGCTGCCAGGCCCCTTCGCAGATCTGCGCGGAGCTCGACGCCGGCGAGCCTTGCGGATGCCTGGTGAGCCATGGCGGCACCTGTCGCTGACCCGCGCGCGCGATGGAAGCTTACGAGCGATATGGCCGCGCGCTCCTTCGCAAGGCCGAGCGCGTTCTCGGGAACCGCGAAGACGCGCGCGACGTCGTCCAGGGCCTCTTCGCGGACCTGCACCAGAAGCTCGACGCTCCGCTGGACCTCCCGTACCTCTATCGCGCGGTCACGAACCGCTGCCTCACCTTGCTGCGTGACGAGGCGAACCGCGCGCGTCTCCTCGAGCGGCGCGACCAGGGCCTCGCGCCGGCCGCACGCACCCGCTGCGACGACACGGTCATCGGCCGCGATCTCCTCGTCAAGCTGGTGCGCGAGCTCGACGAGCCCGAGGGCGAGGTCCTGATGTACCGCTACCTCGACGACATGACGCAAGAGGAGATCGCGACCCTCCTCGGGCTGAGTCGCAAGACCATCGGCAGGCGGCTCGAGCGAATCCGCGAGGCCGTGCGCCGCCTCGTCGAGGCGAGCGGGGTCGCACCATGAGCTCCGCGACGGATCGGTGCGTCTCGGAGCCCGTGTCGTGGCCCGCGCTCGAGCGGTTCCACCTCGGCGAGCTCTCCGCGGCTGAGGGCGAAGCCGTCGCGCGGCACGTCGCGGGATGCGCCGTATGCGGCGCGTGCCTGGCGCGCATCGAGGCGGACGACGCGGTTGCGCTGCCTCCGCTGGCCCTGACGGCGCTCGCGTCGCCGGCGTCGAAGCGCGCTCGCCGCGCGCCCGCGTGGATGGCGGGGCTCGGGGCCCTGGCCGCGGCCGCGGTGGTGGTGCTCGTCTTGCGCCGCGACGGGCCTCGCGTCGCGGCCCTCGGTTCGGGGCAGGGCGTCGGTCGCATCAAGGGCGGCGACGTGGCGTTCGCTCTCGTGCGGGACGATGGCCAGCGGCTCGAGGAGGCCGACGGGATCTTCCGGGATGGCGATCGCTTCAAGGCCGTCGTGACGTGCCCCGTGTCGGAGCGCGGCTCGTTCGATCTCGTCGTCTTCGACGCCGGAGGCGCGTCGTTTCCTCTCGAGGCCGCTCGCGGCCTCGCGTGCGGGAACGACGTGCCCCTGCCGGGCGCGTTCCGGATGACGGGGCGGTCGCGCGAGCGCGTGTGCCTCGTGTGGAGTGACGACGGCGCGGTCGACCGCGCGCGCCTTTCGCGTGCTGACGTCGAGTTCGGGTCGCACGCGTCGTGCAAGGAGCTTTCGCCGGTCGATCCCTAGGGTCAATGCAGCTCACTCGGGAGAAGAGGAGATTGGCCGCGGAGGGTACGCGCCGGGAGACCGGCAGGAGGACGTAGGTGAGCGCGGGCACGTCAGCTTCATGAGGCTCGACGTCTGACTCGAGGTGGGAGCCCGGTGCGGGAAATCCGCCCGCCGGGATCTGTCCGGGGGGCGGCTCGAAGGGCCGTCCCTACGTGTGAGAGGCATGGCACGCAGCGGGCTGGTCCCGCTGGAGAACCGGAAGG
>CALFNG010000298.1 GCA_937902985.1 uncultured Myxococcales bacterium | reverse complement strand
TTCCGAAACACCTCTGTCGATTTTGCAGCATGGAATACCGGTAGCGCCCAGCCTCTGGAGCTCCATTCAACGCGGCCTGTCAGGAGTGGTTCGTGATCGGCGCCATTGAGCTTGAGCGGCGAACCCCACGCTATTTTGGCTGCGGCGCCAAGCGGCAGCTGATTTCCGATCCGTATTGATTTCGCACCCCTCACAACTCTCCTAAAATCAACCTCGTCAACGGTGAGAAGGATGTCGGCCGGCTGGCCACCAGGCCACTCCTCAACAACGAGCGTAATCCGGCGCCTGCGCGCCTCAGCGACGACTAGGTCGGCCACGTCGGCGCGGTGACACCATTTCGGGAACTCGCAGGCGCAAAAGAAAAGGATGCGCTGGCGGCGCTTAGCCGCCTCAAGTGCGAGATCGAGTAGTCGTGCCGCAGCTTTCGGATTTCTTATGCGAATAGGCCCATGACCGGTAAGCACCGACTCGTTCCCGAGATCCTGTATCCACTTGTAACGACCCGACCCCACGGCTTTCTCGAATGCGCCTCCCGTAAAGCCCTTCGCCCTGACGCTTCGCCGAATGCGAATGTCGACGAAGATCGGGGGCTCGAATCCGCGAGACGCCTCGGCGGCATCCACCGCACGAATGAGCTCGGCCGTTGCGTTGCCCCATCCCCAGTAGCCCCAGGAGAACAGGACGAGGTGGTTCGGCTTTACTTCCCTGAGTTCGGGCGGACGTAGCGACCGGAGAAACTCCGGGGTGCGGCATAGCACGTAGGGCCTAATGTGAGAGGCCGGGATGTGCTTACCTGTACTCGCGACGACGAGCGACGTCTTCATCGGATGTGGCTTCGGGAGCGGCCTGAGGCCAGAAACGCGAAATGTCGTGGCGGGGCCTGCTCCAACCGCTCCGAGCATGACGCCGTCGAGCCAGCCAAAGTAGATCAGGTCGGCCGTGTGTTCAGCGGCCGCGAAAAGCACCGGGACACGACGACCTTCATCCCGCGCGACGGCAAGGAGCCGCCTTGCGGTGACCCAACGCCGACCTTCTTCAAAGGTCCCCTGACCGCCGGCGGCGTACGCAGCCTTCAGCCTGTCGGTGTGAACGATCGTGTAGACGCATGTCTCGGCGATCCCTGACACGGCGCGCTTCTCCTTCCTCTCTTACCGCCGCGAATCCTTCGCCTTGCTGGAAGCTGCGCGTTGACACGAGCAAGTAGTGCAGGCGGCGGTCGATAGAGACCCAGCTGACTCTTCAACTTGACGGGCTTCCGGAGTGCCACGGCGTTCCGAAACACGAACCCGTAGGGACCTTCGAACCAACGCCCAAAGCGCTTAGCGTCCTTTCGAGTGACGACGGCGGTGAGTTCGGCGACGCCGACGATGCGGCCTCGGTCAATCTCGATTCGCGAGGGTGCGCGGAGATGATGCTCACGCTGGAGGCCCTCGAACTCCTCTGGACCACGCACGTTCGCACCAGCGTGAATGAGAACCTCCCCTCGATGCTTGGTGGTCCAAGTCCGATTCTCGACACGCTTGTGCCCCTCGACGATCGCCCAGGCCCAGGGCTGCTGAACAGAGAGAACGCGCACACCATCGACGCGCGCGATGCGGCGCCGTTTTGTGGATCCGGTCGATGTCATGAGGCTGTCCTTTCCCTTCTGACCGCTTCCCCCAATGCGTCCTCGATTCGCTTTCCCCGCCGCTTGAAGCCCAGGTTCTTCACGGCCTCGTCGATCAGGTCGTCGTCGGTGCGAAGCAGACCGTCAGACTTGATCCATCGAACGATCGCGATCAATTCGCTCACGTTGAACTCGTGAATCTTCCGGCCTGAACCGATGACGGGTTTCTGGGGCCGGGGTGCGAGAGGTCGGACTGTTGTAAGAGCTGGCCGTTCAGCACTGCCTCGTCTGCTTGGCGGTGCGGGCGCCACGCGGCTCGCCTCGTATACCTTCAGGACGCGCTGCAATTCAGCATCCTTCCGTGTAAACCAGTCCGTCGACCAGATTCGGCAGAAGTGCCAGCCGAGGGCCTCGAGATGCTGCTGGCGCAGCCTGTCTCGGTCCCGTGCAGTAGGGGCGGAATGATAGGTCGCTCCGTCGCATTCGATCGCCAGCACGAATCGCCCCGGTTCCGTTGGATGGCAGACGACCATGTCGATGCGATAACTGGAGGTTCCCCATTGTGGAATGACCTTCAGCCCCCTCGATTCCAAAGCCTCCTGTACGTCGAGCTCGAAGGCGTTCGGCGCGACCGTCGCGTGTTCGGTCTGCCCGAGAAGCTTGCCGCCGCTTGATGCGTACTCGAGATAGAGCCGGAGCAGCTCTGCCCCCTTAGAACTCGACCGCTTCGGATCCATGTCGACGTGGCCGAAGGAGGACACGATGGTCATCGTGTTTCTTGCGCGAGTGATCGCGACATTGAGACGTCGCTCGCCACCCTCGTAAAGGAGGGGGCCGAAGCGGTACGAGGGTTCTCCGCTCGCGTTACGACCTGAGCCAACCGAAAGAATGATGGCGTCTCTTTCGTCACCCTGAACACGCTCGAGGTTCTTAACGAAGAACCGTTCTTTGCGCTCAGGCGAGAAGAAAGCGTCGAGCTCAGGGCGAGTGCGCCGTACCGCCTCGAGCTTGGCCTCGACGCGCCTCATGTGCTTGATCCCCATCGTGATGACGCCGAGTGTCTCCCCCGGACGCGTTTCGGCATGGTTGAGGATCAGATCAACGACTTGTTCGACTTCTGCTCCGGCGCTTTCTTCTTGACCGTCCTTGCCGGGTTCCCACGGGACCTGGACGTGGTTCACGCTCGGATCTCGCTGTGAGGACGGGAATGTGACGAGTCGATCCTGGTAAATGTGACGATTCGAAAACGCAATTAGAGACTCGTCACGGCTTCGGTAATGCCAGTCGAGCGGCCACGTCGGCGCGAAAGCGTGAAACACATCCAGTAAGCTTTCGAATCCCTCCGTGCCGATCGCACTACCCGCCTCCTCTTCGTCCTCTTCCGCGGCTGCGAAGAAGGTCGTCGGCGGGAGCTGGTGGCGATCTCCAGCGACAACGGCATGTTTCGCGCGCATCAGGGCGCTGATCGCGTCGTAAGGGAGAACTTGACTCGCCTCGTCGAAGAGAACGAGATCAAAATGCTCCCCGGGTGGGAGGAGCTGACTGACGGAGAGAGGGCTGGCCATCCAGCAAGGATGTAGTGCAGTCAAGACGTCAGGCGCCTGCTCGAAGAGCTTTCGCAAAGGCATGATCTGCCGCTTCTTAGCGCCCTCGTGTCGGATCAGAGCCGCCTGCTGGGGAAACTCATTCATTTTCGCGACAAGCCGCTCCGCATGGGCGCGTTTCACCCGCGCTATGGCAACGCCGATACGCTCCTTGTCGAGACGTCTGAAGTCCGAACTGAACTTGTCGTGAACGCGTCCGTCGAAGCCCGCCAGCGCAGGCTCACTCATCTGATCCGTTTCCAGGCACGAAGACAGCCAGGCCATTCGGAAGACCTGGGTCCACGATGACGCTTGGCGTCCAGATCGACGCAGCTCCTCTACGAGGGGGAGCAGCCCAAGGGCGTCAAGCTCAGACACGACTTCATTCATCCGGGGAATGCGCGTGGCAACCGACGCCTCAGAGACAACGCGTTCGGTGAAGGCAGCGATTTCCGCAAGGTCGTCCGGCGGCGCAAGGGCGAGCACTTCCCGAACCGCTGATAGGCACTGTCGGGCGCCCTCGAGGCGTTCGGAGAGAGCGCTGAGATGTGACGGGATCTTCGGCGGCGCGCTAGATCCAGTCAGGCTTCTGTAACGCAAGTTCAGGCTGCGGATCTCGTCGAGCTCGTTCAGAAGTGTGGGTATCGAGACCTTCGTAGATCGCGCCTCGAGAAGACGCCTTCGGGCATTCTTGTAGTCCGAGTCCACGAGG
>CALFNG010000297.1 GCA_937902985.1 uncultured Myxococcales bacterium | reverse complement strand
AAGGCGAAGCTGTCTGCCGAGACCCCGTTGGGCCGCAGTGGATCGAGAGGCGGACCGGTCCCAGTTACCCAGCCGCGGGGCGAACTCGCGTCGCTGCTGGCCGCGTCGTATCCGAAGGCGCGGCTCGACGATCTGGTGCTGACGCCAGACATTCGTAGCCATCTCGAGCGCATCGTGGTCGAGCAACGACAACGAGAGAAACTCGCAGCGCGAGGACTCCATCCGCGCCGTAAGATCCTTCTCGTCGGACCGCCCGGAACCGGGAAGACCTACAGCGCGCGAGCGCTCGCGGGCGAGCTTCACTTGCCTCTCTTCACCGTCCTTCTCGACGGGCTGATCACGAAGTTCATGGGCGAGACCGCCGCGAAGCTGCGCCTCGTCTTCGACGCCGCCGGGCGCAATCGCGGCGTCTACCTGTTCGACGAGTTCGATGCGCTCGGCGGTGAGCGCGGCAACCCGAACGACGTGGGCGAAGCGCGTCGCACGCTCAACTCGTTCCTTCAGTTCTTTGAGCAGGACGATTCCGAAAGCGTCCTGCTCGCAGCGACGAACCACGTCGAGCTCCTCGACCGAGCGCTCTTTCGCCGTTTCGACGACATCATCGAGTTCGCGCTCCCCGACGAGAAGCTCGCCGTCGCGGTGATGAAAATCCGCCTCGCTGCGATCGGAGCCCCTCGGGTTGACTGGCGCGCGATCGGACGCGCCGCGATGGGACTGAGCTACGCCGAGATCGTCAAGGCATGCGACAACGCCGCGAAGGACGCCGTGTTGCATGACAAGAGCGAGGTCTCCGCCAGCGTCCTTCGCGCCGCACTCGCTCGTCGCCGCGAGGGCCGGCGAAAGGTAAGGTGAGCTTCAGGGGGTCTCGTGGCAGCGCGAAGGATTGATCGACGGCCGCACATCGTCGTCAGCGGTACCGGTCGGCCGGAGAAATTTACGTCTCCTCAGCAGGGCGGCGGCAAGTCGGCGACGATCTCGGTCAACCGGGCTCGCCACGGTGCGGAGCTTCGTCGGCAGCTTAAGAGGATCGAGGCAGACCTCGCAGCGCGAGGTGGGCACCCGCTACCGGCGGGCGTGGAGGGGCCGCGTGGGTTCTACCTGGAGTTCGAAAGCCCGCCGGGCTTCGATCTACAGCTCGACAGCCTCGAGTACTCGCGCGCTGGGATCCAACTCGTCGCGGCTCGCCGGGTCGATGAGAAGCGGTTAGCGACCGTGTACGTGCCGCAGGGGAAAATCGCCTACTTCGTGAAGAAGATCGAGAAGTACCTGACCGAGAACGACAAGAGGAGCGGCAAGCCGAAGAACCAGCCGCTCGTCACCAGCATCGCGGAGATCCGTCTCGCAGTCGCTGAGAGCTTCTGGACCGACGAGCTCGACGCCCTGCCGGCGCGCGCCGCGCGTGCATGGTGGGAGGTATGGCTCCGCGGCGACGAGCATGAGGTCCTCGAGCGCTTCCGCGTCCAGGCCAAGGCCATGAGGATCACGGTTGGTGAACGCCACCTGCGCTTTCCAGAGCGAACGGTGGTGCTCGCGCACGGCACACTCGAGCAATTTGCAGGCTCCCTCGAGTTCCTCGACACGCTTGCTGAGCTCCGCCGCTCTGGCGACGTCGGCAGCTTCTTCACCCGCGAGGCCGGCCCGGAGCAAGAGGTTTGGGCGCGAGAACTTGCCCGAAGGACTCAGGTGCCTCCGGCGGATGCCGTCGCCGTCTGCCTGCTCGACACGGGAGTAAACCGCGGTCACGCGCTGCTCGGGCCCGTTCTCGCGGAGGACGACATGCACGCCTGCAAGCCGCAGTGGGGCGTGTCCGACCACGACGGGCACGGGACTGAGATGGCGGGGATCGCGGCTTACGGCGATCTGCGGGAGGCTCTGGCTTCGACCGGCACGATCGAGCTACGCCACCGGCTCGAGTCCGCAAAGATCCTGCCCCCACCACCGGCTACCAATCGCAAAGAGCTCTACGGAGCCGTGACCGCCGAGGGCGTCGGCTACGCCGAAATTCAAGCGCCGGATCGCAAGCGCGTGATCGCGATGGCCATCACGACGACCGAGTTTCGCGATCGGGGGCAGCCAACGTCATGGTCGGCGGAGGTCGACAAGCTTTGCGTCGGGACCGACGAGGAGCGACGACTCTTCTTTCTCTCCGCTGGCAACGTCCGAGAGGATGCGGGCTTGCAGTACCGCGATCGGAACGAGACGGAAGGCATTCACGATCCTGGCCAGGCGTGGAACGCGTTGACTGTCGGCGCGTGCACGGGCCGCGCGACGATCGACGAGCCGTCGTATAGCGGCTGGACCGCCGTGGCCCCCATCGGCGACCTATCGCCGACGTCGACCACGTCGTGCATCTGGCAGGGGCAGTGGCCGGTCAAGCCGGACATCGTCATGGAAGGCGGGAACATGGCGCTGTCCCCAAACGGGACGGAAGCCGACTTCCCCGACTCGCTGTCCGTCCTGTCCACGTATTACGACCCGAACGTGCGTCAGTTCTGCGCGACGGGCGACACGAGCGCGGCGACGGCCGCTGCGGCGCGCGTCGGTGCCATCGTCCGCTCGCACTACCCGGACCTCTGGCCCGAGAGCGTGCGCGCCCTGCTGGTGGACTCCGCCGAATGGACGGATCGGATGAGAAGCCAGCTCTATGGCGCGGCGGGGGCCGACGGGACCGAGTACCTCCTGCGTTGCTTCGGCTATGGCGTCCCGAATGTCGAGCGGGCGCTCTGGAGCGCCGCGAACGCGCTCACGTTGGTGGTGCAGGACGAGTTGCAGCCGTTCGTGAAAGACAAGTCGAACGAGATGCATCTCCACAAGCTCCCGTGGCCCCGAGCCGTGCTCATCTCGTTGGGCGCTGCTCGCGTCGAGCTCCGTGTGACGCTCTCATACTTCGTCGAACCGAACCCCGCGCGGCGCGGGTGGCGAACGCGACATCGATACGCGTCGCACGGCCTGCGCTTCGCGGTGCAGAAGCCCGCCGAGTCGGTCGTGAACTTCCGCAAGCGCGTGAACGGAGCCGCGCGAGACGAGACGGACGTCAAGCCAGCAACGGGCGACGCCGACGGATGGCTGTTGAGGTCCGACCTTCGGGGGAAGGGGTCGCTGCATCACGATCGGTGGGTCGGCACCGCCGCGGACCTTGCTACTCGCGAGCACATCGCCGTGTACCCCGTCATCGGTTGGTGGCGTGAGCGGCTCTCGCTCGAGCGGTCCGAGTCACGCGCGCGGTATGCGATGGTGGTTACGATACGGACGCCCTCGACGACCGTGGACATCTACCAGCCTGTGGAAGTGCTGGTCAGGACGCGTGTCCCGACCGTCGTACGTACATAGGCCAGGCACGCCATGGGCTGCGTGCTTGCCGGTGTGGCGGGCGGAGCGTGCATCGCCGCGGCGGAGACAGGACGCGGTTCACTAGCGGGGCCGAGCTGCCGCTGCATCCAGCGCCGCTTCCTCCATCGCACGCAGGTACTTCGCGTGCTGAGCCGTCGCGACCGACACGATCTCCTCGCTGCGCGCGCGGACGAGCGCAGTGATTCCATCCATCGTCCGTCTGCACGCCTCGATGAAGTTCGGGAGCCCTTTCTCCGTAACGACCTCAACGAGCCTCTCCTCGACGCGGTCCCCGAGGTCGACCGTGCGGCGCACTGTGAACCAATCGACCTGTTCGAACTTGTTGTTCTCCAGAGCCGCGCACACGTGGAGCGTCCTGGTTGCAACAACCAAGACGGGAACCTGAAAGCGCAGCAGCTTCACGGGGCTGCGCTGACGCAGGTACACGTGGGTGTCGCCGACCGCGTTGGCCCTCTCGGCGCGAATCAGGACGTCCAGGTCACGCCAGTAGCGCCTCTCCTGCTCGATCGCGTCGTCGCGCCGGGCTATGGCCCACTGCACGCAGACCGGGGCTCGCGCAAGCGGTTCGAAGGCATCGCAGAACCCGCCCTCGGCGCACGCAAGCGCGTTCGCCTCGGGGTAGCCGTCGAGAACGGTGGTCGGAGAGCCGCCGATCTGGCTACGCAGAAGCTCGAGCTCACGCTTGGGGACGTCCCTCCACTTGAAGCCGACCATTGCCGCAGCTGGCGCCAGGTTCTTTGCGGCTACGATCAGGTTGAGGTTCGCGTAGATGGCGTCGTGCTCACCCAACGGTTGCCGGTGGGACAAGTGGGCGACGATGTCGATCTCGCGCGCGGGCACGGGATCCCTCGGGTGCGTTGCATCGGGCGGTCGGAAGAGCGTCCCGATCTGGGGGCTCATGTTCGCCCGCTCGAACGCCTCCAGTAGGCGAATCTCCAGCGGATAGCCGCTGCGCGTGACGGCGCTCTCGATGTCCGTCTGCTCGATCTCGGCGTTGGGGTCAGGACGCGGGCCCGGCTTCGACATGACTGTCGCTTACTCCAAGAAGTCGTCGTCGTCGGACTTGTAGCCACGGTTCTCGATGAACTCGATCCGACCGCGGCCACCGAGGGCGCCGTTCATGTCGCGTAGCTCGGCTCGCACGGTCGCTTCGAAGTCGCTGTGGCGCAACGGGAAGACGAGCTCGTCACGCCGGCCGCGGGCGCCAAGGTGCCAGTACCCGTACGCTTGACGGATGAGCGCCATCGCCCTCTGTTGCTTGGCGAGAGTTTGGAAACGGGTTCGCGACGCCTCGGGCAGGATGAGGAACAGGTCGCCGAACAGGTTCGCTTGCATGATCTGAAACTGCGACGACGCCGCGAAGCAGTCGATCTCGATGCCATCAAGAACGAGCCCAGGAGTCTCCCAGAGATCGCACAGGCACGACTGGACGACGAGATCCGCCGGCGACGGCACGTGGTCCGTCCAGAACAGACCGGACCCGACGTGGCAGTGATAGTCCCCTAGAAAGGCGTCTCCGAGGCCTGCACGGTGCTCCAGCACCCGTTCGAGGCCACCGTTCAGGTACGGCCGTACCTGCCCTTCGTCCGGGCCAATGATGTCGCCGCCCGCGCGAAGCTCTCCGGTCGCGCGGTCCGCGGAAAGTACGACGCCGATCTCCGCCTGCGTCTGCCGAAACGACGGGTCGTCGTTGTATCGGGAGAGTGCCCATGCGATTGCCTGCTGCGTGGGCGTCATGCGCCACCGAGCGAGGCGAGCGGTCCGACGGGCCTCTTGTCTACGACGGAGCGACGCATGCTGTGGGGAAGACACTACCAGGACGCTACGCCAGGACGCACGCGTCGAGGAGCTCGGATCGACGGCGCACGCGCGGAACACCGGGGCGCCTGGACTTCGGCGGCCCCTTTTTTGTGATCCACTTTCCGTTGTTCGGGTGACCCACCCTA
>CALFNG010000296.1 GCA_937902985.1 uncultured Myxococcales bacterium | reverse complement strand
TCCCGATTTATTTCCATTATCCCGCTACGTTACGCGCAAAGGATCCGGGCATGCGTCAAGCCCTCCTGCTTCTCCTGTCGACCCGCCCCGGGGAGCGAGTAATGCGACCGGACTACGGCTGTCCGCTCAACGGCCTGGGCTTCGAGCCGAACGACGACACCACGGCGGGAATGGCCATCGGATATATCCGACGTGCCATCGAACGGTGGGAGCCTCGCGTTAGGATTGTTCGGCTCGACGCCCGACGCGCCGAAGAGAGTCGGCTGGAGATCCTCCTCGAATACGCAGTGAGGTCTCTTCCCCAGGTCGAGGTTCTTCGCTGGACGATCTCTCTGACAGGGGAGAATCCAGAATGAGTCTCCGCATTCCGCCGCTCGACCAGCGGACCTTCGAGCAGCTCGTCAACGAGGCGAAGCTTCGCATTCAGAAGAGCTGTCCGAGCTGGACGGACCTGTCCCCTCACGACCCGGGCATGGTCCTCGTCGAATGCCTCGCGCATCTGACCGAAACGTTGATTTTTCGCTTCAATCGCCTTCCTGAGCGCGTCTACGTCGAGCTGCTCAAACTGATCGGTGTTCGTCTTCTCCCGCCCACGGCAGCCGAGGTAAACCTCGCGTTCACGCTGGCCAAGCCTACGATAGAGCCCGTCGAGATTCCGGCGGGCACGCGGGTGCGCGTTTCGCGCAAAGAGCAATCGCCGGAGCCCATCGTGTTCACGACCGGGCAGTCCACGTCCATTCCGGCAGGAGGTACACGCGCCGACGCTCGCGCGTATCACGCGGAGGTGATCGAGGGGGAGTTGCTGGGCTATGGCACGGGAATCGCGGGCCAGGCCTTTCGCCTCCAGCGACCTCCGGTCATCGCGTCGCTCTCCCGGCGTACAGACGCGTCCGGGGCCGGAAATCGCCTCGATCTCGTCGTGGGCGTGGAGGTCGACGCTCGTGCCACGACGCGCCGCGACCGAGTGCGAATGCATGGAGGTGACCGATACGAGCTGTGGGAAGAGCGCGAGACCTTTGCCGACACGGTACCCGGCGACCGGGTCTACATGGTTGATCGGACATCGGGGCTCATCGTGTTCTCACCCGCCCTGACGATGGAGTCCGTTGGCGGCGTGAGCGGAGCGCAATGGGCCGCGCCAGCCGCCGGGCGCCAGATCCGTGTCTGGTACGCGCGCGGTGGAGGACAGAACGGAAACGTTCTCGCCGGCTCGATCGACAGCCTGCAATCGCCGCTCCTCAGCGGCGTCAAGGTCGCCGTCACGAACGAGCAGCCAGCGACGGGCGGGCGCCCGGCAGAGACGCTCGCGAATGCCCTGCTGCGCGGTCCGCGGGAGCTCCATTCGCTCAAGCGCGCCGTCACGACGTCCGATTTCGAGCTGGTTGCGGTGCGAAGCGGCCCCATCGCGCGAGCGCGTGCGTTCACTGCCACCGATCTCTGGGTCTATGGTGAGCCGGGCGTCGTGGGCGTCGCGCTGGTGCCGTCGCTCCCTGACGCTTCGAGAGGCACGTCGGACGAGAACCTGACGCGGTCGCTCCTCGCCAGCTTCCAGACCGATGTCGCCCGCGATCGAGTCGCCGCTTCGCTCGACGAGCGGCGGCCGCTGGGGACCCGATGTCAGGTCGACTGGGCGAGATTCAAGCCCGTGGGGGTCACGGCGCGGGTGCGCGTTCAGAGCGGCCACGACGTGGCGACCGTCAAGCGAGACGCGTTGGCGCGCATCAACCGGCTCATCTCGCCGCTGCCCGCTCCAGGCGACTCTCCGCGGGAGAGCGGGTGGCCGTTCAAACGCTCCCTTCGCGCGTCGCAGGTATACGAAGCTCTGCTGGCCGACCCCGCCGTCAAGTACGCGAGCACCGTCCGGCTGGTCCAGCAAGAGGCACCGATCGACGTCTCCGTCCTCGAGGCCGATCCTTTCCAGCCCCGGACATTCTATGCGGGCTCCGACAAGAGGTTCTACCGGAGCCTCAACGCTGGCGATGGCTGGGAGTGCATCGCGACGTTCGAGGCGGAGACCGTGCTGAAGGTGGCCTGCCATCCGGAACAACCGGGGCTCCTCGCTCTCCTCACGGTCCAACCCGACAACGCCCGCGCGGGTACGGTGCGCCTCTCCGCGACGTGTGGAGAGACATGGGGCCCGGCGAGGGCCTCCCTCGATGGACTGGAAGACCTTGCATGGCTGCGCGGCGCGGACGCATCAAGCCTCCTGCTGGCAGGCAAGCAGGGCTTGCACCGCTGGCAGCCGGGCAAGCCGCCGCTGCAGGTCAGCATGCCCCCGGGCGCAGGCCCGCTCTGGGCGGTCGCCGTCGCCCGGAGCGCGCGCAACGACGTGACCGTGGCCGTCGCGACCCAGGACGAGAAGGGGGTCTTCGTCTCGCGCAAGGGCGGTCAAGATGGGACGTTCGAGACCATTGGCCTAGTCGGCGAAGACATCCGGCTGCTCCGGTGCGAACACCGGGGCGACGGTCGGACGTTCCTCTGGGCGGGCACGTGGTCCATCGGGAGTGACGCCGGCAAGGGGTTCTACCGCTGCGAGCTCCTGGGCCAGGAGCGCAGTCCGGAGCCATGGCAGATCGTCGCCGAGTGGGAGGGAGCGAGTGCCTCTTGCATCGCGTTCCAGGACAACATCGTCCTGGCGGGATCCTTCGAAGCCGGAGTCCTCTGGGTCGACGGTACGGACGAGACACTCCGATGGACCTCGCCCGGTCTGCAGTCCAAGCTTCCGACGCGCGAGAAGGGCCGGCTCTTTCAACCCGTACGCGCGCTCGCCGCCACCACCGCTCCGCGGCTCCTCCTGGTGGGCGGCCCTGGCGGCATCTTCGGTGCCGAGACCGCCATGGCGACATACAATCAGCGCGGCGCGGCCGAGACCGAGAACGAGGTCACCCTCGCTCCCAACTGGCTATTTTGCGTCGGTGAGCATCGCCTCGACGTAAGCGAAGACGACGCGTAAGTCGAAGATGTCATGAAGACCATCACTATCCCGAGTAGCCTTTCGATACGAAGTGACATGGCCGCACAAGCGACGCACGACTGCGCCGCCAGGCCAGAAAGGACCGACGGGTGAGCCGCGGGCAACTCGAGCAGCTGCTCCCAGGCGTCTTCCGGCGCGCCCTGCCACCGGGAAGCGCGCTCGGAGCGCTGCTCGATGTGGTTGCAGGTCTCGTGGACCCTGTGGAGCTCACGCTCTCCGACCTCGACTCCTACTTCGATCCTTGGCGCTGCCCCGACAGGTTTCTTCCCCTCCTCGCGGCGTGGCTCGATCTGCCTCTGCCGATCACGACCGGCCCGGGGCGACTTCGCGCACTGCTGCACGCGGCCGCCAGACTTCACCAGCTGCGGGGGACCAAGAACGCCCTCGTGACGTTCCTCGAGGTCGCCACGGGCGTCGACGGCTTCCGAGTCGACGAGGAGGTGCGCGACGAGAGCGGAAAAGTGAAGCCCTTTTTTGCGTTGATCCAAGCACCGGAGAGTACGCGTCCGCACTCCGCGATGCTGCGACGAATCATCGAGAGCGAGCGCCCGGCGCACGTGCGCTGTGAGCTCGCTTTTGTACCACCGGTTCCGGCATCGGAGACCCGGAAGGAGCAACCATGACTTACTTCACAATCGCAGTGACCCCCCCCACCAGCGCGAAGGTGGAGCAGGGAGGAGAGGCAACGTTCTCCTTCACGGTGACGAGCCTTGCGGCGCCGGACAAGGTCGAAGACGTCGTGCTGGAGGCGAGGGTCCTTGGCGAACCGGGAACAAAAGGAAAGAAGGTCGATTGGATCAAGCCGAGTCCGGCGAAAATTTCTCTGGCAGGCGGCAAGACCTTTAATGTGACCATCCAAGTGCGGCCGGACGCAAAGACTTCGAAGGGGCCAACGAAGATCCAGCTCGTCGTCGCAAAGGAGCGCACTCAGAACGACGACTACGATGTCTCGGAGCCGGTGGCATGCGAGGTCGAGGAACCAAAGGGCAAGCCGCCGGCCGAAAAGGGGACGACACCCCCGTGGCTGATCCCCCTCGTCGTCGGCGCCGTCGTCTTGCTCGCGGGCGTCGTCGTGACGGCGATCCTGCTCCTCCGCAATGCTCCCGGTCTCGGAAAGACCTGTAGCGACAAGGTCCCCGCTTGCGCCGACAAGCTCACTTGCACACCCAAGGAGAACAGGTGCCTCCTCCTGGGAGGCGAGAGTTGCAAAAACGCAACGGACTGCGCAAGTGGCGAATGCGACGACGACGGGGTCTGCGCCCTCCCTCTGGGCGAGGCCTGCGATCCCGCAGCCACCGCGGACGGCGGCTCCGGCGCGACGCCGTGCTCCAAGGATGGCGCCTGCGACCCCACGAAGAAGAAGTGCGAGGGAACGCTGGGCGCAGCCTGTGCGACCAACGACCAGTGCACGACGAACGCATGCGACGCAGGAGCCTGCTGGGCGCCCAGCGCAGCAGCCTGCACCACCGACTGCCCGTTGAATAGTGCGTGCACAGACAGCGTCCAATGCCACAGCGGCAGCTGTGCGAACAGCAAATGCATTTTGGCGAACGTTCTTCTTCTTTGCGGGGACTACACCCCCGGCCGTTGCAAGAATGGCAACAAGTGCTCCGTGGACGCCCAATGCGAGAGCGCTTACTGCGCGCCAAGCACCAAGACATGCGCAGATTGCCCACAACCATGCTTTCCCCACCAGCAAATCAAGCAAAAGGCACAGGAGCTGCCCGTCAACCACTGAGCCTCGACCTATGAGCGCCCGCGTTCTCCTCGTCGTCCTCGTTGTTCTCGTGCTTCTCTTTGCGCTCGGCGCCGGCTGCGGCGCGACCGATCGACGAACTACGTTCTCGTGTTCGCGCGAGCAACAGCGCGCATGGATGGACCGGATCTTCCGACCGCGACCGGTGGCCTCCGGCGAGGTGAGCGGCTGCACGACCACGCTCGGCCGGGCGTTCGTCGTGCCCGGCGGCTGCACGGTCGTCGTAGCCCCATCCGCGGACAGATTCCGGCGGCTCGTCGTAAAAGGCGCCAAGGCACGCTTGGACACGACGACTGATGCGGATGGGCGGTCTATCGTCCTGCACGCAGAGCTGACCGACGCGGGAAGCGAAGTGACGATCGGCAAGGACGGCGGCCGGATCAATCTGAAGTGCGACGATATCCAGCTATGCCAGGCCGTGCTGGAGTAGCCTCAGGCCGCGTTCACTTCGGGCTTCAACGCTTTCAGCGTCGCGAGAAGTGAAGACACGAGCAAGACCACGGCCCAGACGGCGGTGACAACGAGGACCAGAATCGCTCCCACTGCGTCGGTGATGCTCACGAGCACGCCGGGCGGGAGACCCTGCAACAAGCTAATCATGACATCGAACAGCACGGAGACGAGAAGCAGGAAGACGAGCCCCTTGTTTTCGATGAACTTGAGCTGTGCGAATAGCAATAGTATGGCGGCCACTAGTTTCAGAAATAGATCGAGGCTGAGCAACCACGCGACTGAGCCGCGGTCGAAGAAGCCCCATATCCCCAGATAGACCAGGGTCCCGAAGGGCGCAGCCAGAAACAGGCTGACCATGATCATGAGCAGAGAGACAATAACAAAGATAGCCACGACCGAGACCAGAAACACGAGCAGAGCCACGATGAGGGATACGATCCCCTGAACCCTGCCTACGATCTCCATCGGGAACACCAGGGCCAGGGCCATCCAGAGGAGTCCGAGCAGCACGAAGCCGTCGAACGCTGCCATGGCCTGGATCGCGTAACCCGGGCGGGGGGGATTCGTTCGACGCTGCTGGAACATCGCCTGGACGTCTTCCTGACTCGGCGCGGGGTCTGCGCCGGCCGACACAGTCTGCGAAAAGGTCGACGGCGTCGGCGTACTCAGAGGAAGAAATAAGCTCGATCCCATTTCGATCAGAAGAACGAAAACCCAGACCACGAAGGCGATGACGAAAAAGGGTGTCTGGAGACGGGCGGCCATGGGCTAGCTCGCGATCAGGGGGAAAGGCGGACGAAAAATAGCAGTATCGCAACCGCGATGCTTGCCAAGATCCAGAGCGCAGTGAGAGACCATGCGAGGGCGTTCCCGAAGATCAGGACCCGGGACTGTCCGTCGTCCGGCGCCCCCTCGACGGCATACGCCATGATCTCGAATGGATTGTCATAATAGGACATGTCGTTGACGCCCTTGACCGGCGAACCTCTCTTGATGAGTCCCAGGATCGCTCCGGGGAGGAACCACAAGACAAACCATCCCGCGTACGAGAGCACGAACACGGGACCTAGCAGCAGATGCTGAACGACGTGAATTGCCTCATGTTTCTCCAGGCCGTTTTGGGCGGTCATGACCCACCCTGACGTGAACGCGAAGTTGTGCTTCACGCGAAAGCCATTGCCGAAGCGCGTATAGAGGCGTCGGTCCGAAGCCTTCACGAACGCCCCGTGGTCCGCGTAGAAGTTCCAAGAGGCGACGCGGTGCATGAGACCGAGCAGGTTGCCCAGCACCCCCCAGCTCGCATTAAGAGGGACCAGCGCGAATCCGGCCCAAAACGGCACGGAGCGGTAGACGCCCACGAGGATGGCATCGACGAGGCCCGCGACCGCGCCACACGAACTGACGGCCGCAAGGTAGGTCTCGTATTCGCCGGCCGCCCTGCCATGGGCCGGGACCGAGAACGACATCACGGCGACCACCGCAAGACCGACGGCGAAGGCTAGAAACTCGAGCCAGCCCAAAAGCTTCCACCCGATGTCTCCCCCGCCCCCCATCGTCGCAAGAATGGCAAAGATCATCGCAGCCACGGCGAGCACCGCCAACAGCAGACCCATCCAGCAAGGCGGAACGAGCTGCGCGAAGATCAGCCCGGCCGCGCCGCCGGCCCACGCCCCGAGACCCCCATAGAAGCCCGTCTCCAGGCTCGTCATGATCACTCGCCACGCGTCCTCTTTCGCCAAAACGCGGCAGATTAGTGCGACGATGAATCCCAGCGCCGCCGCGCCCACAATGACCCAGATCGGAACGGCTCCGGGTATTGCGCTCTGACCCAAGTCTACGCAAGACGCGCGCAGATGATCGAGGTCCAGATTCGCGTAACGGGTGCGTCCACAGATTGTGGTCAGTTCGTTCGTCGACACGTTCAGCTCCCCAATTCGGCCGCACGAGCCGTGAGAAGTCGATCTCTCGACGCCTGGGCAAATGCCCAGTCGACCACCCGGATCGTAGCCGTTGTCCCCACCGTCGTCCGTAGACTACGCGCTTATCAAGCCGCGATGGCGACTTCGTGTCAAGGGAAAAACCGGGGATCCGGGCGTGAATAGCCTCTTGCTACCGGACGGGGACCGTTGCCTCACGAAATTTGCTGCCCCCGCGGGGGCAGATAACGGACGCCAGATGGCGACGGTCAGCGCGGCTTTGCGACGAGAATTGTTCGAGGCGGTTTCAGAGATGTACCGAAAGGGATCGACGCTCGAAAAGCGACGTATCATCGACGAATTCGTCGCCCTCACGGGCCACCACCGAAAGTACGCCGTCCGTGCACTACGGACGGTCGTCTCCGACGGGGAGATACGGGGACGGAGCCGGTCTCGTGTGTACGGCGAAGCTCGTTCGCACCGCGCTGACGGTCCTGTGGGAAGCGTCCGACCGGATCTGTGGCAAGGCCACGCCTCGCAGTACTGGCGGGCGCAGGACGCGCGGAGGCAATTGCACATCGTTTTCGTCATCGAGCCGCAGCCTTATCCGCCGCGTCCGGGATCATTCAGGAAAAGTCACATGTGACTGCCCCTCCTAAGTGATCGGGCTTGGTGACGTGGTCGCGCTCAGGAGGGTCGCGGATCGTGAACGGGATCGCCGCGATCTCAAGCTGCTCGAGGCGGCCAGGCAGGAGAGGAACCGGGCCGGCCGGTATCGCGTCGATGGCTCGTCGGTGTCGAGCGAGGACTTCACAAATCGTGCGAGACCATGGACCGCGCCGGCCTCGGGCGACGTTAACCTTGTGAGGGTCCCGATGGGTGTCCGGTGGGTGGAGCGATGACGAGCGCGGCTCAAGTCTTCCCGCGGACTGCCATGGTTCCGCTGGAGTATGAGTGCCTGCTGTCGGCCCTCGAATGCCAGCGGGACGGCGTTCCACTCACGGACGTCCAGCGTGCAACGCTCCGGGAGTTGTCGCGCTTCGTCTACGTTCATGCGCGCCTCATCATGAACCCAGCGCTCGCGGAAGACGTAGTGCAATCCGTCCTGTCGAACGTCGTTGTGCACCTGCTGACCCACGAGAAGCCGCCGCACCTCGAGCGCTGGCTCGCGGGGTGCGCTCACAACGCGGCCTGGGACCAGCTGCGTCGTGTCCGGCGGGAGACACGCAAGCGCGATGCGTTCGAGACGCTCGCATCGTGCCAGGGCATGGGCACAACGCAACCGCTCGCCAGTACCGACAACAAGCTCACGCTGGACAAGCTCCTCGGCGTGCTCTCGGACCCCGACCGACGGATCATCACGAAGTACTTCTTCGAGGATAACTCCGAGAAAGAGCTCGCGACCTCGCTGCGTATGCCGCTGAACACAGCCAAAAGTCGCTTGCGCCGCGCAATCGATCGCCTGCGCGCGCACGCGCTTGGCGCGCAGATCGCTGAGGGCCTCCGCGATGAGTAACGACTCCAGAGACGCTCCGCGCCTCAAAAGCCGCACCGGCTTGCGCGACCCCGTTGTCGAGCGCCGTCTGCGGGAAACGCTTCATTCGGCTGTCCTCGACGAGCCGTTTCCTCTGAGCGTCGAACGGCGCGCGTTTGTGGCGATTCAGACCGCCGCGCGCTCTCTCCCGCCGGAAGGTGAGGCGCGGAAGATCGAAGAGGGGACGGTGCCTACGGGCGGGGAACGAAGGAGTCAGTCAGAACGGCTCGTACGGGGAAGGGCCTTCGTATCAGACGGCGAGGTGGTCTGGGATAAGCTGATGGGTGGCCTCGTGATGGCCAGCGGGACCCCGATCCAAGCGTACGGCCGAACGTTCGTTCTCTTGAAGAGAACGACCCCTTCGCCGTCGCGACCGGCTCCAACCAGAGTCGCGTGCGCGGTCCTCACGCGCGCGCTCATAGGTGAATCGCGAAAGGTGATCGCCATGGACCTCCGCATCGCCACATCGACGGCGGCGAAGTGGTTTCGGGTCGCTCTCTCCCGGATCGGCGTGCACGGAGTTTTCCCTTTGCCGCTGGTCGTCACGGCAATGGCGTGGGCAGACTTCCGACGGACCGGTGTCGTCCGGACGTACGCGTGCACTCGGGACGCCCGCTATCTCCTCGTCAGCACGCGCAGTCCTACTGCGTCGCCTGGCGTTCTGACCCCGGGGGAGGCGGAGCTCGCGGCTCTGATCATGGACGGACGCACGCTCGCCGAAGTCGCCGCGATGCGCCTCGTCTCCGTCGACACGTTGGCGCGACAGCAGCGTCGGGTGTTCGCCAAGACCCTAACATGCAACCGCTACCAGCTGATTTGCTGGGCGATGAAGCAAGGCTGGTTCGCCGAAGCCGAGGGGCCAACGGACCTCGAGGCGGACCTCTCGATGGAACGCGTCATGCTCGAGCGCAGACCTCTCCACGAGACGATGGATGAAGGGGAGACAGGACGAGTCCACTCCCCCTTCGTCCGCGTGCGCAACGGCGCGGCATAGCCAAGCAGCGCGTTGATCGGGCGGACCGACCCGAGCCCCCCGGCCCTCGCCGGCTCGAACCAACAGGGGACGGGATCATGTAACCGTTCAGGCCCCGCGTAAGTGGTCCATATTGCTCCATCTTTTTTTTCGCA
>CALFNG010000295.1 GCA_937902985.1 uncultured Myxococcales bacterium | reverse complement strand
TCTATCAGCCGGACGTCGGGGCCACGGCGCCGCAATGGCCGGCGAATAAGGCGCTGACGGTGACTCCGTTGACCGGCACATCGGTCTTGCTCTCATGGCCCGCGGCGAACGACCCGAACGGCGTCGCGAGCTACGCCATTTACGAGAATGGCCAACTGCTCACCACCGTGTCTGGCTCGTCGCTCTCGTACACGGTCACAGGGCTGTCGACCGGCGCGAATGTTACCTTCGGGGTGCAGGCCGTGGACGCCAGCGGCGCGCCAACGGGGAATGGGCCAACTGCGAAGCTGACGACGCCCCCGACCGCGATTTCGCCGTCCCCGATCGACCGCAGCGTTTCGACGGACATCGCGGCGGCCACATCGTTTCTCTACTCCGGCCCCGACCCGATCCAGGCGGGTGTGGCCGCGGGGACGATCGTTCCCGCCACCGCGGCGGTCATCCGCGGTCATGTGTACACGCCGGCCGGAACGGGCCTCGCGGGGGTTGTGGTCACCATGGTCGGCCACCCCGAGTTCGGCAATACGTTCACGCAAAGCGACGGCGGGTATGACTTCGCCGTCAATGGCGGGCAAACGCTGCGCCTTCACTTTGGGTACAGCGGCTATCTGCCGGTCGAGAGAACGGTCCAGGTCCCGTGGCGGGATTACGTGACCGCCACCGACGTCGTCTTCACCCAGCTCGATTCGCAGGTGACCGTGGTCGACGTTTCATCTTCGGCGATGGGCCTGCAAGTGGCTCGCGGCTCACTCGTATCCGACACGGCGGGCAATAGAACCGCCACGGTCTTCGTGTCCCCCGGCACTCAGGCCACCATGACCCTGCCGGACGGGACCACAGCGCCACTGAATACGATGAGCGTGCGCGCGACCGAGTACAGCGTCGGCACCAGTGGCCCGAGCGCGATGCCCGCGCTCCTTCCGGCGGCGAGCGCCTACGGGTACGCCGTCGAACTGAGCGCCGACGAGGCCATCTCGGCGGGCGCGTCACGGGTGACGTTCTCGGAGCCGCTTTCCTTCTACGTCGAGAACTTCCTCGGCCTCCCGGTCGGAGCGTCCCTGCCGAGCGGCTCGTACCACGCGAGCCAAGGGGCATGGGTGCCCGAAGCCAACGGGCTCGTCCTCCAGATTCTGAGCATCGCGGGCGGGACGGCCAGCCTCGACATCAACGGCGACGGCGTGGCCGACACGGGCAGCGCTCTCGCGGCGATCGGGATCACGGGCCTCGAGCAGCAGGAGCTGGCCGCGCTGTACACGGCGGGCGAGACGCTCTGGCGGGTCCCCGTCGCGCATTTCACCGGATATGCCCTCGGTCCGGACGAGGGCCCGCCTCCCGGGGCGGCGGATGATGCGTGTGATCAGATCACTTGTACCGACGGCAACGGCAACGATATTCCTTGTCAGGTCGGAGAGGACGTCATTCCGTGCCTAGACCAAAACAACAAGATCCTAACGCCGGGGTGTACCTCCGATCCCCACTATTGCGAGACCCATGGCCTCGGGGCTGGGACAACGGGTGGAATCTGCGCGCAAGTATCTCCAATATACAATCTATACTGTTGTCCACAGCACTATGGGAATTTGGGATGCCCACTTGAGGTGTGCAGTGCCGGCGGTTCCGGCACGACCTGCCGCTCCGCGCCGCCACCTCCTCCGCCCGACGGCAACGGCCCTGGAAACTGCAGGGACCCTCACGCCTCCACAATCGAGTGCCAGCGCCAATCCCTCGGCGAAGATCTGGCCCTCGCCGGAACGCCCCTCGCGCTTCACTACGAGAGTGATCGACAGCGCGGACGTCAGGCGACCTTGACGATCCCGCTCAGCGACGCGTCGTTCCCCTCCGCCGCGACGGGGGGCATTTCCATGCAAGTGAGCGTGGCAGGGCGTCTCTTCAATCAGAGCTTCGGGGCCCAGACATACCAAAGCACGACGTTCACATGGGACGGCAAGGACGCTTACGGGCGCCTCTTGCAGGGCTCACAGCGGGTCAACGTCCAGCTTGGTAACGTTTATGCCGGCGCCTACCAGAACAGCAGCGCCTTCGGCGTCGTAGGGAGCGGCGCGCAGCTCGGGACAGGCACGACGCGGCAGCCCTTCGTGCTCTCGCAAGGATGGACAGGAACGATTCAGGCGTGGGACTCGCAGCCGCAGGGACTTGGCGGCTGGACGCTGAACGTACATCACGCGTACGATGTTTCCGGCCGGACGCTGCGCCTCGGGGACGGCACGAACCGCACGCTGACCGACCTTCCTCCCGTCATCCAGACGGTCGCGGGGAACGGGCAGCCGTCGAATAGCGGGGACGGGAGCACCGCGACATCGGCCGCCATCGCCGCTCCGCAGGCCGTCGCGATTGGCCCGGACGGCAGCATTTACATTGCTTCTGCGCAGAGCTGCATCCGGAGAATCGGTCCCGATGGGGTAATCACCACGTACGCCGGTCAGTGCAACAGCGCCGGGTTCTCGGGAGACGAACACGCGGCTACTTCGGCAACGCTCCAAAGCCCGCAAGATATCGCGTTTGGGCCCGACGGCAGCCTCTTCATCGCCGACACCGGCAACCAGCGGATCCGTCGCGTCGACCTGCAAGGGTTCATCCACACTGTCGCCGGCTCCGGAGTCGCCGGCTTTTCGGGGGATCGAGGGCCCGCCATTGACGCGACGTTCCAGAGTCCCTCGGGGATCGATGTCGCTCCG
Source organism: uncultured Myxococcales bacterium (assembly GCA_937902985.1). Lineage (GTDB taxonomy): Bacteria > Myxococcota_A > Polyangia > Polyangiales > Polyangiaceae > Palsa-1150. The sequence continues at coordinate 1,729 of CALFNG010000295.1, read as the reverse complement.
GACGGGACTCTCTATATTGCCGATTCGTTGAACTATTGTGTGCGCTCGGTCTCTCCCGACGGCGTCATCAGGACGGTGGCGGGCAATAACAGCAGCAGCCCCGCGAACCCGAACGGAAACCAGCAGCCCGCCACGTCGACGAGCCTGGCGTTGCCCGTCAAGGTTCGGGTCGGGCGAGACGGGAGCGTCTACATCGCGGAGACCGCCGGGAACGTCGTTCGCCGCGTGGGCCCTGACGGCATCATCCGAGCCTTTGCTGGGCTCGGAACGCCAGGGTTCGGTGGGGACGGGGGTCCAGCCACCGCTGCGACGTTGACGTCACCGGCGGACGTCGCCATTGGAGGAGATGGCACGGTCTACATTCTCGATGGGAACCAAACCCTCCGCGCCGTGTCGTCGCGAGGCACGATCAGCACGGTCGCTGGCGTCGCGGGTAGCACCGCATTCGCGGGCGACAACGGCCCGGCCGCGGCGGCGACGATGGGCAATTCACAGGGCGTGCGCGTGGCGCCCGATGGGAGCCTGTACATCGCCAACACGGCCGACAACCGGGTGCGTCGCGTGCAGCCTGCTCTGCCCGGCTTCTCTGCGAGCGCCTCCACGATCCGCCTGCCGTCGGAGGACGGCCGCCAGATCTACGTCTTTGACACAAGCGGCCGCCATCAACAGACGCTGGACGCCTTCACGAGCACAGCGCTCTACCGGTTCTCTTACGACAGTGGCGGACGACTCTCCGCGATCGCGGATTCCGATGGGAACCTCACGCAGATCAGCCACGATTCGAATGAAAATCTCACCAGCATCGTCGGGCCTTTCGGCGCACGGACTGCTTTCGCATCGGACACGAACGGCTACCTCGCGACCGCTACGGATCCGGACGGTGAGGAGACGCGATTTACATACGATGCCAATGGTCTGTTGTTGACGAAGACTGACCCGCGTGGCGGCGGTTCACAATACAGCTATGATTCGCTCGGGAGACTGAGCAGGGACCAGGATCCCGCCGGTGGATTCAAGGCGCTCACCCGAACGGAGTCAACAACGGGGTTTGCTGTAAACTCGACCACGAGCCTGGTGCATACGACGTACCAGACGACGATGACCGCGTCCGGGTCGTTCAGCCGGCAGAACACCCTCCCCAGCGGTCTCCAGAGCTCATTGCAATTCACACCCAACTCCGTGACGACCGTCACGGTGCCTGATGGAACCATCACCACGACGAAGGAGCTGCCGGATCCGCGCCTCGGGTTCGGGATGCTGGCGCCCATACGCTCGGTGGCGACAAAGACGCCCGCAGGCTTGACCTCGACGTCGACTACGACGCGCGCTGACACGCTCTCGGGAGCCAATCTCGCGACCTTCACCGAGCAGACGAACCTCAACGGCAATACCTGGACAAAGCTCTTCAACGCGGCCGCTCGAACCTGGACGACCACGAGTCCCGTGGGCCGAACGACGACCACGACCGTCGACGCGGCCGGCCGCCAGACGCAAATCGCGATCCCGAACGTCGCGCCGTTCACCTTCGCCTACGACGCGCACGGTCGCCTGGCGACCACGACCCAGGGCACGCACACGTGGACGCAGGGATACGACGCGCAAGGTTACCTCGCGTCGGTCACCGACCCGCTGAGCCACGCGATCGCGTACACGAACGACCCGGTCGGCCGACCAACGCAAACGCAATTGCCTGACGGCCGCTTCCTCGGCACGACCTACGACGGCAACA
>CALFNG010000294.1 GCA_937902985.1 uncultured Myxococcales bacterium | reverse complement strand
GCGTCGAGCGCCGTCTGCCCGGGCGTCTCGTTCGAGCGCGCCTCGAGTGGCGAGTCGTCGAGGTAACCATGCTTGCGCAGCCAGACGAGCGAGCGGCGCCCCGTACGAGCCACGATCGCCTCCAGGTCCGCAGTGGTCGGAGCCTCCGCCGGATGGAAGACCAGCCGGCCCTGCTCGTCGCGGGCGTACACGCCGTCGATCAGGAGCACGTGGAAGTGGACGTGGAGGTTCAAGCTGCCGAAGCGTTGAATGAAATTGACGGCGCCGCACTGGGTATCTTCGATCCATCGCGCCGAGCGCGCGAACGGTACATCGTGAAGACCGCCTCGACGAAGATGCGCGCGAGCGCCGTCAGTACGTCGGCCTTGAACGCAGCCAGCTTCCGAAGCTCGTAGGGCAGCGTGAGCAAGTACTGCCTCACGGGAACGTCCGGCAGGACTCGATCAACCAGGTGCGCCGCGACGTTTGCCATGCGCCTGCCGCAGCAGCTCGGACAGATACTTCGGCCGTGGCACGAGAAGGCGACAAGGAGATCGTGGCCGCAGGCGTCGCACCGAGCCCGAGAAAAGCCCAGGGAGAAGTCACCGCAGCGGACGTATGCCCGGAACTCCTGCTCGACGTAGCGAGGGAGACCGCCATCGTAGTTCGCACCGGCGTATGCGAGGAACGGTTCGAGGTTCTGGCGGACGAGCTGATGGAGAACCGTCTCCGTAGGGCGACGGGGTACGTACGCGGGAGCGAGCGAGGCCACCAGGGCCCCCGCACCTCTCGCGCCGCGTGCCAGGACCGTCGCGAGCGATTCTGCGGACTTGCGGGGCGCTTACGGTGTCCTGGGACAGATCGCGTCCGACACCCGCGCGCGCTGCAGGGATGACCGCCCGGTCAACTTGTGCCCCCGCACGAACGTGCCCTCGCGAGGATTCGCTCACTGGTTGGGCGCAAGACCAATAGGCGCGAACAGGTCAAGCAAGCGTCGCCGCCTTCCAGCACGCGGCCAGCCACGCCCGCTCGGTTGGTCCCAGGACGCGAACGCTCCCATCCGGCATCACCCAGCGACAATGTTCCTATCCGACCAGCGCGGTCGTAGACAAGGACTGCCTGCTCACCATGCTCGTTCTCGAAGTAGCCGGCTTAGCGATTCGGCTCGGAGTCGTCGATCGCGGGAGGCCCGCCACACGCGTCGGTGTGGTGATTCGTGACGCGGAAGAGCGGCTGCTCGCTCACATTCGTGGGAAACGAGATTCATCGGAGCGCCAACGGGATGTCAAGGGCGACTCGATCGCGGCGGACCGGGCGCCGATCGAGCATGCGTGCGACCTGTTCGGCCAAGAACCGCCTCCTCGTGCGGCTGACCCGCCCCTCGGCAGCAAGGTGGGCCGCGACGGCGCGAAGCGAGAGGCCAGACGTGCGAAGCTCGCGAGCGCGGGCGATGGTCGCCTGCTCCCGCTCGTCAGCGACGAGGCGCGCGCCGTCCGGGTCCAACGCGAAGCCGAATGGCACCGAGCCGATGCGTTCGCCCCGAGCACGCTTAGCTGCAAGCGCCGCGCAGGTTCGAGCGCGAATCAAGCCGTGCTCGTACTGGGCCGCGCCGTCGATGACGGTGCGGATGAATGCGTCCGCAGGGGAGTCGCCGTTGCCCTCGCCGCTTGCGCTGATGAGGCGGGCACCCGCAATCGTCACGGCGCGATCGACAATCGCCGCGAGCACGACGTCACGCGCAATTCGATCACGCCTGGCGACGACGAGCACGCCGGCCCGATGCTCGCGAATTGCCAACAGGGCCGCACGCAGCCCGGGACGTTCAGCGATCGGCGAGACACTGCGCAGGCCCTGGACGCGCTGCCAAGCACTCCTTGTGGCCTTGCGAGAGGCGCCCGATGCTCCCGCCATCGCGACCGATACGCTCTCCGTCGCGATCGATACGCTCTCCGTCCGGTCTCGTCCCCTCTCCGGTCTCTCGCCCGCTCTACCGGTCGGGGGGGGGGACCGGGAGCCTCCGCGCGTCGAGCCAGAGGCCCTCGATGTCGTAGAGCTGCCGCGCTTCCTCCTGGAACACGTGAACCACGACGTCCCCGAAATCCATGAGCACCCACGTGCCGTTGGGGAGGCCTTCGACGGCCACGGGCCGGCGGCTCTGCTGGCGGAGGGCCTCTTCGATGCCCTGCGCGAGCGCCTGCGCATGGCGATCGCTCCGGCCCGTCATGATGACGAGGAAGTCCGCGTAGTCGACCTTGCCGGCCACATCGAGGATCTCGACGGCGACGGCCTTCTTGTCGATGGCGGCGGCGGCGATGGCCGCGGCCGTGCTCCGCGAGCTGTCGCTGGCGACGCTCCACGCGCCGTTCGCGTCGGGCGGGGCGTCGGCCTTCGACCGGGCGCCGGCCACGACGGGGGCGCGGCCTTCGACGCGCGGCTTTCTCGGCCCCTTCGGGCGCTCCCGCACCGAAGACCCCGGAACCGCGGCGCT
>CALFNG010000293.1 GCA_937902985.1 uncultured Myxococcales bacterium | reverse complement strand
GGCGGCGGCCGGCGCCGCGCCCGCACCCGTCGACGCCACCGAGCCGGCCGCGGCGGCGCAGCCGCGCCGGCGCATCCAGTGGAACGAGCGCTGGCACAAGTTCCGGCCCATCGAATACGTGACCACCGCGGCGACCGCGGTCGGGGACGTTTTGGTGTTCTTCGTCGCGAAAGCCGCGGATCACCCGAAGTGGGTCGGCCCGATCCTCTTCGACACCCCCGTCCGCGACGCGCTTCGCCTCCGTACGCGGAGCGGCATCCAGGCGGCGCTCGACGCCAGCTACTACGCGGCGCTCATCACCCCGCTGCAGACCGTGATCGACTCGATCGTCGTGCCCGCGGCCGACGCCAACCTGGAGGTCGCCTGGCAGCTGGCGCTGATGGACGCCCAGGCTTTTGCGCTGAGCGGTCTGGTCACGGCGAGCCTCTACGACGTCACGGGTCGCGCCCGCCCCTCGTACGCCGAATGCAAGGCGGGGACGAGCGTGGACCCGCTGTGCAACGCGGGCGCGTACGCCTCGTTTCCCAGCGGCCACACCTCGGCGGCGATGACCGGCGCCGGCCTCCTGTGCGCGCACCACGGCGCGCTCCCGCTCTACGGCGGCGCGTGGGACGCGGCCGCGTGCGTCGAGAGCCTGACGGTCGCCACCACGGTCGGCGTGCTCCGCATGATGGCCGATCGCCACTACGCGTCCGACGTCCTCACCGGCGGGGCGATCGGCTTCGTCTCGGGCTACGGCCTACCGATGCTCCTCCACTACTGGAAGAAGCCGCTCGGCGAAGTGATGAACCGCGACGGCGTCAAGGTGGCGATCACGCCAGGCGCCGGCGAGACCCCCTTCGGAGCGCAGGTCCTCGGCATGTTCTGATCACGGCTCTGGCCCTCTGGGCCTCTGCGGCTAATCGCCGAGGAGGACGTTGTCTTCGCGCGGCGATGCCATGGCCGCGCGGAGCAGCGGGTGGCCGGTGAGCAGCCGCACGCAGCGGTTCCAGCGGAGGACCGGATCCGGCGAGTCAGGGCGCATCTTCTCGGCCGTCTCGAAGAGGTCGAGGGCGTGCTCGAACGACGTGACCGCGCTGTGGGCCTCGCCTCGCTCGGTGTGCGCCTTGGCCGCGCGCTCCCAGGCCACTCCCAGGTGGTACGTGCGGTCGTACGGATCCGGCAGGCGCTCGAACGCCTCGATCGCCTGCTCGTGGAGCCCCACTTGCCCCGACGCGAAGCGATCGGTGAGGGCGAGCCCCAGGAGCTTCCACGCCCGCGGATTGGCCCCGTCGAGATCGAGGATGTCGCGACAGATGCTCTCGGCCTCCTCGGGCTGGTTGAGATCGCGGTAGTGCTCGGCCTTGGCGATGGCCGCGTCGAGGCTCGAAAGCGGCAGTTTCTTGAGTTCGAATCCCATCGCCAGCCTCGCTTTCGTGTTTGGCCTCGAGCGCGCTCATCGGGCGAGCCGGGCGGTTCAGCGCCGGTCCTTGCCTCCGGCCGGCACGTCGGTCGGGCGCGGGTCCGGGGGCAGCACCCGGAGCTTGGCCTTCGGCTTCTTCTCTTCCCCCGACACCTTGCTCGCGATCCAGCGGATCGGGTCGAAGTACTGGTCGGCCACCCGCTCCTTGAGCGGGATGATGCCGTTGTCGGTGATGCGAATGCCCTCGGGGCACACTTCGGTGCAGCACCTGGTGATGTTGCAGTAGCCGATCCCGAACTCGTCTTTGACGAGCTCGCGCCGGTCGAGCGTGTCGAGGGGGTGCATGTCGAGGGTCGCGAGCTGGATCAGGAAGCGCGGGCCCGCGAACGTGTCCTTGCGATGGTCGCGGATGACGTGGCAGACGTCCTGGCAGAGAAAGCACTCGATGCACTTCCGGAATTCCTGGATGCGATCGATGTCTTCCTGCTTCATCCGCCACGTGCCGTCGGCGTCGCGCGGGCGCGGCGTGAACGGCGGGATCTTCTTCGCCATCTCGAAGTTGTGCGAGACGTCGGTGACCAGATCCCTGATGATCGGGAAGGCGCGCATCGGCGTGACCGTGATCGGCTCGCCCTCGGCGTAGTGCGACATGCGGGTCATGCACATCAACCGCGGCTTGCCGTTGATCTCCGCGCTGCACGAGCCGCACCGGCCCGCCTTGCAGTTCCAGCGCACCGCCATCGTCGGCTCTTGCTTGGCCTGGATGTCGTGGATCGCGTCGAGCACGACCATGCCGGGATAGGTCTCGACCTCGTAGGGCTCGAGCTTGCCTCCGCTCGCGTCGCCGCGAAACACCCGGAGCTTGGCCGTCTTCGACGCAGTTCCCGCGTTGCCGTTGTCCACGCTCATCCCTCCTCGAGCACGGTCTTGATCTCCGCCGGAACGTCGGGGAGCGTCGCCTCGGCGATCTCCATTCCGCTCGCCGTCCAGCGCGCCACGATGTTCACCTTCGAGAAGTGGCCCTTGTCCATCTCGGGAAAGTCCTCCCGCGCGTGGCCGCCGCGGCTCTCTTTTCGGGCGCGGGCCGCGCGGGCCATCGCCTCGCTGACGATGAGCATGTTGCGCATGTCGAACGCCTGGTGAAAGGCGGCGTTGTAGTGACGATTCCCGTCGACCTTGACCCGCGCGGTCGCCTCGCCGATGCGCGCGATGTGTTCGAGCCCGCGCGTGAGATCGTCTTCGCTGCGGATGATGCCGACGTACGTATGCATCTTGTCTTTCAGATCGTCGTGCAAGAGAAACGGGTTGGGCCCCTCGTCGCGCTCGAAGGGCGCGAGTACCTCCCGCTCGGCCGCTTCGATCTCGCCGACGTCGAGGGACGGCGCTTCGCGGCCCTTCGCGTACTTCGCCGCGTGGAGCCCCGAGATTCGCCCGAACACCAGCAGGTCCGAGAGCGAATTGCCGCCGAGGCGGTTGGCGCCGTGCATCCCGGCCGCGCATTCTCCGGCCGCGAAGAGCCCCTCGACGCGCGACTGCTGCGTATCCGGATCGACGCGGATGCCGCCCATCGTGTAGTGCGCCGTCGGGCCGACCTCCATCGGCTCCTTCGTGATGTCGACGTCGCCGAGCTCCTTGAACTGGTGGTACATCGCGGGCAGCTTGCGCTTGATGTCCTCGGCGCTCCGCCGGGAGTGGATGTCGAGAAAGACCCCGCCGTGCGGGCTCCCGCGCCCGGCCTTCACTTCGCTGTGGATCGCGCGAGCCACGATGTCGCGCGGCAAGAGGTCCGGCGTGCGGCGCGCCTTCGACGACACCCCCGAGGTGCTCTCGCGCAGCCACTGATCGGCCTCGGGCTCTGCGTTCGCCGTCTCGTTGGCGTAGAGCTCGGGGATGTAGTCGAACATGATGCGCTTGCCGTCCTTGTTGCGCAGCGTGCCGCCCTCGCCGCGCACGCCCTCGGTGATGAGGGTGCCGCGGACGCTCGGCGGCCAGACCATGCCCGTCGGGTGAAACTGCATGAACTCCATGTCCATCAGCTCGGCGCCGGCGAGGTAGGCGAGCGCCTGCCCGTCGCCGGTGCACTCCCACGAGTTCGAGTTGATCCGGAACGCCCGCCCGATGCCGCCCGTCGCCAGGACGATCGACTTCGCGAGGAAGACGACGAAGCGCCCGCTCTCTCTCCAGTACCCGAAGGCGCCCCGGATCCTGGCCGGCCGGCCGCTGCTCGCCGGCTCGACGAGCAGGCGCGTGACGGTGAGCTCCATGTAAACCGTCATGCCCGAGTGGATCCCGTGCTGTTGCAGCGTACGGATCATCTCGAGCCCGGTTCGATCGCCCACGTGCGCCAGGCGCGGGTACTTGTGACCGCCGAAGTTGCGCTGGAGAATGCGGCCGTCGGCGGTGCGGTCGAAGAGGGCGCCCCAGGCTTCGAGCTCCTTCACCCGGTCCGGCGCTTCCATCGCGTGGAGCTGCGCCATCCGCCACTGGTTCAGGTATCGCCCGCCCTTCATCGTGTCGCGGAAGTGGACCTTCCAGTTGTCCTTGGGCTCGACGTACCCGAGAGCGGCCGCGACGCCGCCCTCGGCCATGACCGTGTGCGCCTTGCCGAGGAGCGACTTGCACACGACGCCGACGCTCGCCCCTTCGGCGCTGGCCTCGATCGCCGCGCGGAGCCCGGCGCCGCCGGCCCCGATCACCAGAACGTCGTGTTCATGCCTCTCGAACTTCGCCTCGGTCGACGTCGACATGGCACCTCGGAAATGGCGTTACGGTGACGGGTCCGACCTATAGGCGGACTGGGCGGACTAGAGAATCCTCACGTCCGTGAGGATTCCCGACGCGACCATGCGAATGTAGAGATCCGTCAGCGCGACGGAGAAAAGGCTCGCCCACGCGAACTGCATGTGCCGCTCGTTGAGCACGGTCACGAGCTTCCAGAGCCGGAAGCGCAGCGCGCCGAGGGCGGCAGACGAGTACGCGTTCACGCTGCCGCCGATGAGGTGACGGAAGCTGTGGCACCCGAGCGTGTAGCCGCTGAGGAGCACCACGTTCGTGAGCATGACGAGCGTCCCGAGGCCCACGTGCGCCCCGTCGCTCCAGCCGAAGACGGCGACGAGGGCGTCTTTCCAGAGAATGACCAGGAAGACGACGGCCACGTACATGGCGTAGCGGTGGAGATTCTGAAAGACGAAGAGCTTGGTCTCGCCGTTGTATCGATGGGGCGCGCGCTCTCCGACCCCGCACGCGGGCGGATCCCACGCGAAGGCCCGGTAGTAGGCCTTGCGGTAGTAGTAACAGGTGAACCGAAAGCTCGCCGGGCCCGGCAAGATGAGCATCGCCGGGGTCAGGAACGCGAGCCCCGTCTTTCGCGCCCAGCCGACGTCGAGCAGGGGCGAGTAGAAGGGCGAGAGATACGCGCCCCACTGATAGGCGCTGCCCTCGAAGGCGCGCCACGTCGCGTAGACGATGAAGGCCGAGAGGACCAGGATCGTCGCCGCGGGGCCCGCCCACCAGTTGTCTTTGCGAAGCGTGCCGCCGAGCGGTTCGAGCGGCGCGACGGGCAGATGTACGGTTCGGTTCGCCATGGCCTTCGAGTGCCGAGGACGCTATCCCGTTCGCGACCCGTCGAGCAAGGTTCGATCTCGATGACGCGTCATGGCAGGCCCTTCGCCGTTGCGCTCGAGAGGAAATGAACAGGAAGGGCCCCGGCGAGGCAGTCGAGGAGTCAGCGCATGCGGACTACGACGCGGTCCGGGCGGGTGTCGTTGTCGACCATGATGGCGTCGGCTTTGGCGCCGCGCCTGTCGAGCTCGGCGACGACCCGGGCGGCTTGATCGAGCTTGCGGCGGAACGGGGGCGCGCCGAGGACGATCTGCATCGCGCTCTTGCCGACGACGAGCGCGTACGAGCCGTCGGCCTCGACGTGCACTTCTTCGAGCTGGCCTCGCCTCGCGAGCGGGCTCCGCCCGAACTCGGCGGCGAGGTCGATGGCGCGGCGGATCGTTCGCGTGGTGCCGTCGTGGTCGTCGGTGAGCGACTCGGGCCGCAGTCCGGTGACGAGCGGAAGGTCGGCGATGTCTTCCGGGGGATCGTCCGGCTCGAGCTTCTTGAACGGCTCGCCTTCGGCCGTGGTCAGGAACGTGTCGCCGAGCGCGACGAGGGCGGCGGCCCTCCGCTCGGTGACGTGCACGAGGATCGTCCCGGGCAAGCGGCGCGCCACCGTCACGCCGGCGATCCACGGATCCGCCGCGATCTTCGCCTGAACGGCGTCGATGTCGGCGAGAAAGACGTTGGCGCCGACGGCGAGGCCGCTCTCGGCGACGATGGCGTCGGCCGAGCGGTGCTCGTTGCCGGACACGTCGACCGCGGTGATCGCGAAGCGCGGGCTCGTCATGATGTGCCGCCGCGCGACCCAGGCGACGCCCACGGAGGTCGCGATCACGAGCGCGACGCCGGCGACCGTGCGCAGCGCCGCGAGCCAGCGGGGCACGGCGGGAGGAGGCGCCGGCACGCCTGACGGCGGCTGTCTCTGCCCGCCCCCGCTCGAGTCGAACTCGTCGGGCGGCCGCGAAAGGCGTCGATTCCCCGGGGTCATCGCGGCGTCTCCGAGACCGGAGGGGTGAGCATCGCGAGCAGCTCGCGCGCGCTCGCGTTGATGTCGCCGGCGCCGAGGGCGATGACGAGGTCGCCGGGCTCGACCACCTCGGCGAGCGCGGCGGCCACGCGCTTCTTGTCCTTCACGAACGTGACCGCACGGTGGCCGTGCGCGCGGATCGCCTCGGCGAGCTCGGCGCCGCTGGCGCCCTCGATCGGCTTCTCGCCGGCCGGGTAGACGTCGGTCACGAGCACCACGTCCGCCTTGTTGAAGGCGCGGGTGAAGTCGTCGAAGAGGGACTTCGTTCGCGTGTAACGGTGCGGCTGGAACGCGACGACGACGCGCCGGTCGAATCCGCGCTGCGCGGCGTCCAGGGTGGCCTCGATCTCGGCCGGGTGGTGGCCGTAGTCGTCGACGATCATGACGTCGCCGCGCGCGCCGTTCTTCGCGTACTCCGGCTGCCCGAGCACGGTGAACCGCCGCTGCACGCCGTGGAAGGCCGCGATGGCTTCGCGCGTGACGTCGAGCGGGACCTCGAGCTCGTCGGCCACGGCGATGGCGGCGAGCGCGTTGAGCACGTTGTGCGCGCCGGGCATGTGCACGACGAACGTGCCCAGCGGCTCGTTCCTCCGGAACGCGTCGAAGTGGGTCGCGAGGCCCTCGAACCGCGGGTTCTTCGCGCGGTAGCCCGCGTGCCGGGAGATGCCGTAGGTGACGTGCCGCCGCTCGACGCGCGGCAAGATCTCCTGGACGCTCGGGTGGTCGATGCAAAGCACGCAGAGCCCATAGAAGGGCACGCGGTTCGTGTGCTCCACGAACGCGGCCTTCACGGCGTCGTGCGTACCGTAGTGATCGAGGTGCTCGGCGTCGATGTTGGTGACGACCGCGATCGTGGGGGTGAGCTTGAGGAAGCTGCCGTCGCTCTCGTCGGCCTCGGCGACGAAGAGGTCGCCCTCGCCGTGGCGGGCGTTGGTGCCGAGGGCGTTCACTTTCCCGCCGACGACGACCGTCGGATCGAGGCCCGCCGCGCGCAGCACCGTGGCGACCATCGACGTGGTCGTGGTCTTCCCGTGGGAGCCGGCGATCGTCACCGCGTACCGCGTGCGCATCAACTCGGCGAGCATCTCGGCGCGCGGAATGACGGGGATCTCGAGCTCCCGAGCGCGGGTCACTTCGGGGTTCCTGGGGTCGATTGCGCTCGAGTAGACGACGACGTCGGCGCCCGCGATGTTGCCGGCGTCGTGCCCGAAGAACACGCGAACGCCGAGCCCCTCGAGGCGTCGCGTGTTCTCGTTGGGCTTGAGGTCGGAGCCGCTGACGTCGAAGTCGAGCGTGCGGAGCACCTCGGCGAGGCCGCTCATGCCGATCCCGCCGATCCCGATGAAGTGAACGTGGCGCACCCGTCCGCGGAACATCAGTTCCACCGCCGGTCGGGTTCGTGCGCGCTCACGCGCTCGCTGGCGCCGGCGCGATCGGCCGGGCTCGCTCGCGGGGCGCGCTCGGCGATCGACGCGAGCGAGAGGAGCTCGCGCGCCACCTGGTGGGCCGCGTCCGGCCGGCCCCGGCGGCGGGCGGCGTCGGCCATTGCGCGGCGTGACCCGGCGTCCGACAGGAGGCGGCCGAGCTCTGCGGCGAGGCTCGTCGCGTCGGCGCGCTCCTGCCGCATGCACACGGCGGCGCCCGCGCGCGCGAGTACCTCGGCGTTCCGGCCCTGGTGGTCGTCGGCGGCGTGAGGGAACGGGACGAGGATCGACGGGCGCCCGATCGCCGTGAGCTCGGCGATGGTCCCGGCCCCGGCGCGCGCGACCACGAGGTCGGCGTCGGCGATGGCGCGCGCGACGTCTTCGATGAACGGCACCACCGTCACGTGATCGATCCTCGCGCGCGCGTAAGCGTCGCGGACGGCGCCGTCGCGATCGCGGCCCGCCTGGTGGAGCACCCGGACGGTCACCCGATCACTCGCGCCGTCGCGGACGCCCTCGCTCGCGCCGTCGCGCCCGCCGTCGCCCGCGAGGCGCGCGAACACGTGGGGCATCCGCTCGTTGAGCACCGCGGCCCCCTGGCTGCCCCCCATCACGAGGACGCGGGCCGTCGCGCCCGCGGGCGGATAGGCGACGGGCCCGAAGCCTGCCCGGAGCGGCACGCCGTACTGGCGGACCGCGCGCGCGCGGAAGCTCGGCGCCGCCTCGTCCCACGCCAGGAAGGCGCGCCCCGCGAACGGAGCGAGCAGCCGGTTGGCGAGCCCCACGCTGCTGTTCGCCTCGAGGACCGCCACCGGGACGCCGAGGAGCGCCGCCGCGAGGGTGGCCGGGCCGGCCGCGTAGCCGCCGACGCTGAGCACGGCTCGAGGGCGCAGCCGCCGGACGATCGCGGCCGCGCCGAGGGTCGCGCGCATCGCCAGGATGGCGCCGCGGAGCGCGCGCGTGGGGCCACCGCCCTTCATCGGCTCGACGACGAGCCGCTCGAGCCTCCACCCGCGCTGCGGGACGACGCGCGCCTCGACGCCGCGATCGGTCCCGACGAAGACGACGTCGACGTCGGCCAGCGCTTGCGCGGCCTCGGCCACGGCGACCGCGGGAAACACGTGCCCGCCGGTGCCGCCGCCGGCGATGAGCAGCGTGGGGCGGTTCACGGCGTGGCCTCCGCCGCGTCGCCCGCGAAGTCGGGCTCGGGCTCGGGCTGCTCGAGCTCGGAGAGGACCGGGGTCGAGGCCCGCGCGCCCGACGCCTCGCGGCGCGCGGGCCGGACGGGTTCGTTCGTGTGGCGCGAGATGCTGAGAAGGATGCCCGCCGCGGCCGCGTTCACGAGGAGCGACGACCCGCCGAAGCTCACGAACGGGAGCGTGAGGCCCTTGGTCGGCAAGATCGCGAGCGCCACGGCCATGTTCACCAGCGCCTGCACGCCGAACATCGTCGAGAGCCCGAAGGCCAGGAACGACCCGAAGTCGTCGGGCGCGCGAAGGGCCGCGCGGACGCCGCGCGCGACGAGCAAGAGGTACACGCCGCAGAGGGTCGTGACGCCGAGGAACCCGAGCTCCTCGCCCACGATGGCGGCGACGAAATCGGTGTGGGCCTCCGGCAGGTAAAGGGTCTGCAGGCCGCGGCCGAGCCCGAGACCCACGGGGCCGCCCGAGCCGAACGACATCACGCTCTGGAAGGGCTGGTACGCGAGGTCCTGACGGTGCTGGTCCATGTGCAGCCACGCGAGGTAGCGCTCGTAGCGGTACTCGCGAAAGCGGATGGCCGCGGCCCCGAAGCCGGCGCCGAGGATCGACGCCCCCAGGATGTAGCCGACCTTCGCGCCCGCGAGGAAGAGCATGGTGAACGTGAGGAGCAGGAGCACGACGGCGCTCCCGAAGTCGGGCTGCTTGAGGCAGAGCAGCATGAACACGCTGGCCACGAGGAGGTGCGGCAAGAAGCCGACGGTGAACGTCTTCACGCGCTCGGCCTTCTTCGCGAGCGAGTACGCCAGCCAGATGACGAGCGCCACCTTCGCCATCTCGGCGGGCTGGACGTGCACCGGCCCGACCGAGAGCCAGCGCGCCGCGCCGCCGCCGGAGTGACCGAAGCCGATGACGCACAAGACGAGCAAGATACCGACGCCGAAGAGCACCGGGTACGTGAGCCGATAGAGGCGATGGTAGTCGATGCGGCTCGCCGACCAGAGCACGCCGAGCGCCGCGAGCGCATAGGCCACCTGGCGCTTCAGGAAGAACTGGGGGTCGTGGTACTGCACCGTCGCCTGCACGGCGCTCGCGCTGTAGACCATCACGACGCCGAAGCCTATGAGGGCCACGACGGTCGCGGCGAGCACGGCGTCGACCGGTCCGGACGCGCCGGTGGGGCTCGGCTTCGCGTCGAGCGGCGCGGCCAGCTGGAGCTCGACCTTCCGGCGGACGTTGCGCAGGCTGCTGATCATCATCGCGCGTGCTCCTTGGTCGCGCCGGCCGCGCCGGCCGCGCCGGCCGCGCCGGTCGGGCCGGTCGGGCCGGCCGGCTGCAGGGCTTGCACGGCGCGCACG
>CALFNG010000292.1 GCA_937902985.1 uncultured Myxococcales bacterium | reverse complement strand
CGGGCTCCGGCCTTGGCGTGGCTCGATCCGCTACCCCCACCTTCGACGAAGAGCGGTCTTAGTGACGGGTCGCGGCATGCGGTACCGCCACGCGTGGGACTGCTCTACGCCATTCAGGGGCGAGCGGCGCATGTGCGGGTTCGAGCTAGTTGGCGCCTCAAGGCAGCGGACCCGCGGCTACGTGTGACCGGGCGCTCTCCTTCCCGGCGAGGGCTGGCCAGCCTCGAATGAACGCCGAACGATTTTGCGAGGCGTACCCTCGGGGCAGCTACAGCCTGCAGATGGCGCAGCACGTCTCGGCCGCGCACGTCTGTCCCGCGCCGCGGGTCCCGAGACGGTCGAGGGTATTCGAAGCGTTGGCTCGACTACCGAGACGGCCGCGCGGACAGCATCCACGACGATCGCAGCCGCATACGAGATGACGTCCTGCCGACGCTGGGGCCTCTCGACGCTCGTACGTTCACCCGCGATGACGTGGAACGTCTGCGAGACGTCCTGGACGCCAAGATCGTGGAGGGTAAGCTGGCGTGGACGACCGTCGGAAGCGTCTGGGCGCTCGTCACCAGTATGTGCGCCGACATGGTGACCGCCAAGAAGCGGGAGTTCCGGACCCGCGACGACAACCCATGCCGCGACGGGAAGGGGCCCGAGGGCGGCATCGCGAAGGCCAAGCAGTACGTCTACCCGTCCGAGTTCCTCACCTTCTCCTCGTCCGAGAAGGTCCCCTTCGCTGGCGCCGCGCTCGCTGTCGCGATCTACACGTACACCCGGGACGCCGAGCTCCGGGTGCTCCGGTGATGTGGACATGCCGGGCGCATCGTCCTAAATCTCGTCGGGATGCTCGTCGGCTACGAGGGCCCGTTCGGGATAAGGTCGGGCATGGAGCCGCTGTCCTCGGAAACGACGACGGCGATGCACTCCCGACTTTTCGTCTGCTGTTCCGCAACGTAACGAACCGCGGAGTTGTAGCGGGCGCCGCGTTCGCGGTTCGGTGGCGAGGCATTGGCTGACCCGTCGAGTATCACCCCAAAAGCATGGCAGTCGCCCAGACCATCGAGCAACAATGCGCCGTCCACGGAGGTCAGGCCGGCAACATCCGCAGGCTTCAGGCGGTGCGGGGTCATTGCGAATCCACTCGCTGCGAGACGCTGGATCTCGGCCTCATCGGACATGACAACAACCATCGTGCCGTGGCTTTGCTGGACCGCACCGGCAACCACCGAAAAAAAGGCCTGCCTGGCTTCTTCGTTCATGCTCGGAACATACCGTCCGACGTGCCGTTCAAGTAGCGCGTAGTCGAAAAGCGCAGCCGGCACCATAGCTTTGCCGTCCTTATACTCCATGAGAACCGACTGATCCTTATCATCCCGAAACGACCAGCGTCCGAAGCCATGGAACTGCACGATGTATCGCCGTAGTTGGTCGCTATTGGCACTACCTATACCATATACGTGAACGGAGTCCGAGATCAGATGAAGCGATTGCGAACACGTCTCGAGCAGCTTTCGGATCCGCTTGATGTCTGTGAGGGGGATTGGGGGGTTTAGCAGCGCTGACCAATCGATCCAACCTCTTTCCTCTGGACTGCAGAATAGAATCGATCCGGACGCCGGACGACGTTCGTAGTTCCGCTCAGATAATGAGCACATCACATCATATACATGAAAAGGTCGCGGTTCATGGCAGAACAACGCCAGCGCGGCGCTGACGAAGGCGCGCGCTGCGTTTGTTCGGAATTCGCTCGCACGAAACTCGTCGTAGCGAAGCGGCTCCGGGCCGCTCTTTGCTGCGCGCATCGAAATGTACGCCAAAAGCGAAAAGATGTAGGCGCCGGGAAGGGAGTCGAAAACGCCCGTCATATCGTCGCGCGCGTGAATTTTCGGGAAAGCATCCCAATTCATGCGCGGAATCAGAAGGTGGTGCGTATGAATTCTCTTCGCGCTGAACGTGCCAATGGCGATCGGCCACACGACCTTGGAGGCCTCCAGTTCGACGCCTCGTATCAGGTCCATCATCTGGTGTACTTCGAGTAGGTATGGCTCGTCGCCCGCCCGGTGACGCGCAAAGCACCGCCAACGGCACTCGTCGGTTGCCTCAGCGAGGACTTCAATAACGTCAAATGGCAAGGTAGGAAGAAAATCTTCGAGGTATTCGCGAAAAAATCCAGTGACTCGGAACCAATGGGCGTCATCGGCGTTCGGATCAAGTCCGTCGGGCGGTCGTTCGAGGTTCGCTAAGTTCTTGAGATCCCCGCTTTCGCTCCGAGTGGCTACGAACATTCTCTGCGCCAGGCCATCATTGCCGGCGAAGACATCGTAGAGCCACACACCCGATGGATCGCTATGGATGCCGGCGTGGGTCGCGCTTCCCGTCGGCCGACGAAGGCCCACGTGACCCCGACCGACGCGTGTGCCAGCAGATGGGATTCCGTTCACAGCATCGACCGCGAACTGAAAGGTGCGGGCTGCGCGTTCGTTGGGAAAGACGATGAAGTAGGGGGGGGCACCATCGCTCATTCGGCCGAGTTTACCGCGGATCGGTCGCCATTTCGTCTCGTACTGAGCTGCCCGAATTCCACGCGCACGCCGCATGCGGTGCACCGGCTCCACCGCTCCGGTT
>CALFNG010000291.1 GCA_937902985.1 uncultured Myxococcales bacterium | reverse complement strand
AGTGGATGGGCGACGCGGGACAGGCCAGGTTGAAGATCCTCTCGACCTCGACGTACAGCGGAAACGTCACGTCGTGGCGCATCATCTCGAAGCGTGATTCCCGAAACAGGTGCTCCACGTTGCTCTTGCGTCCCGTGAAGTAGTTATCGATGCAAAGAACATCCTCGCCGAGGCTGATCAGCTTGTCGCAAAGGTGCGAGCCCAGAAATCCAGCTCCACCGGTCACGAGAATCTTTCGCGTCATCACGGCGTCACTCTACCTTCCACTTGTTGAGCGCGACGTCGGAAAGCGTCGAGGTCATGGGCGCAGGAAGAGCGCGTCAAAAAAGATGACGTGCCCATCCGAATGGATCGTTTGTTCGAGGGCCCCGGCGTACCGAAGGCCTGCCGCGTCGAGACCATTGACGATGTCTTTGAACCGCGCCTGCCCTTCGTAAAGGTTGTCTAGGTTGACCTCGACAATCGCCGCTGCTGTGTGCCGCAGAGTCTCGGAGGCGCCACGAATGACGCGATCTTCGTAGCCCTGTACGTCGAGCTTGACGAGGACCTTCGGCTCCAGAGCCTGGCCGGCTACAGCCTTGTCGAGCGTGGTCACTGCCACGGGAACCATCCTCTGCCGCGCCTGGGCCGGCCAAATGTTCACCGAGGTCTCGGTCGTACTCAGGAGAGACGATGAGACGGTATTCTGAGTGTGCTCGATCATGTCCACCGAGCCCTCGCTCTCCCCGAGCGCCACGTTGAGCGCGGTGACGCGGGGTTCGGATGCGGCCCATGACGAGAGTTCCAGGAACGCTGACGGTATGGGCTCGAACGAAACCACCCTCGCTGCGGGGAACAACCGGCGGTACGTCTTCGCGAACTGCCCCGTGTTCGCGCCAACGTCGAGAATCGTACGGATGTCGAGCTTTCGAAGCCCGAGAAGCGAGTGCTCCGGGTTACGCGTGACGCGACGGACTTCCCAACCCGAGGCCTTCAGCGCGTTGCCAGCGAGAAGGCCGGCCTTGCGTCGCAGCAAGAGCAGCTCGTTGAAGGCTCGCTTTTGCTCAATCATGTCTGGCTCCGATCGCGTTGTGGGCCGCCCGGTCGTCGCGGGGCTGCCACAGCGGGCGCCCGTCGAACGACGGAACGAGCGAGTCGAGGATGGTCGCGAGAGCGCTGCCGTTTCGGCGTGGGTCGAAGTATTTCAGACGGAGGCGCTCGGCCGGTTCGTGGGAGCTCGCGCGAAGATCTTCGTTGCGCCACATCCGGACGAAGAGGTCTTCGCCGTCGGTTTCGCTCATCGTCTTCCAGGGATGGACGTAGCCGGTCAGTGACTCGAGGGGCGCCAGGGTGGTGCCCACCGGCGCGTGGGCGACGATCGGACGCGCCGCGAGGGCATACGTACCCAGCTTGGTCGGAAACGACGTCTCGCGAAGAACAGCGTCGCGCGCGGCGAACGGGTAATTCAGGTAAAGCGCGTAGCAGGCCCGAAGGATCGCGACCGCTCTCGCCTCGTCGACGTGCCCGGTGTTCTCGACATCGACCTCCAGGCCGGCGAGATCCTTCTTCAGGCGTTCCCCGAAGCCGTTTCCGACGAAGGTCATGCACGCACGAACTCCCAGCGTTCGGGCCGCGCGAGCCAGCGCACGCCCCAACACGGGCAACTGACTGTACGAGTACAAATTTCCGAGCAGACCCACTCGCAATCCGGCGACCGCCTGGTCGTAGCGAGACGCAGGAGATACGGGCTCGACGATCGCGCGGTGGACGATGGTCGAGCGGACGCCATAGCGCCGCAGGTAGCGCTCTTGCATCCCCTCCCCGATGACGTCCACGGACGTTGCGCCCCGAATGCTCGCGCCAAACTGACGCTCGATCCATGGCGTGAGCGCGAGGTAGCGACGGGAGCGCATCGCAACCGCGAACGCCGGGTCGTCGTGAACGGTGACGTGAACGGGTAGACGGCCTCGCTTGATGAGCTCCGCGGCCACAGGGACGCCCGCGCCATGAAGAACAAGCCACAAGGCGCGCGCGCCATGGACCTCGGCGAGGTGCAGCGTCTCCCTGGCCAGTGCGGGCGCAAGGAACGTCGAGTCCAGGAACACGGAGCGTCGCCCGGTCCGGACGAGGGACGACTCGACCAGCGGCAACATTCGATCCGTGGCTCGAACGCCCGTCAGCGCGGGGCTAACCCAGAGGACCTTGGATCGATCATCTTCCGAGATCAGGCTCCGGAGAATCACCGCCCCACCACCACCATGATCCGGCGGGAAATCCGTCCAGAGCAGGAGCGGGCGTTCGGCGGTGTAGTTGCGGAGTCCCATCTCGACCGCCGGAGCGTGTGTCAGGCGCGCCCCTTCCATGCTTCGATGATCTCAGTGAGGATTTGCTCGAGCGAGATCTCGATCTTCCACCCTGGGTAGTGGTCCATCAGCTTCCGCAGATCGGTGATGTAACAAATGTGATCGCCACGCCGGTTCTCGTCGACGTAGACGGTCTTGAGTCGGCCCCCGCCAAGCTGCTCGACGAGCCGTGCCGCCTCGACCAGAGAGACGCTGTTGTCGCGACCGCCTCCCAAGTTGTAGACCTCGCCGGGTCGAGGATTCTGGTGAAACCGGTGGATCGCGCGGCACACATCCCTCGAGTGGATGTTGTCGCGAACCTGCTTCCCCTTGTATCCGAAGACTTTGTACGTCGTGCCCGTCCGCGCGCACTTCACGAGATACGAGAGGAAGCCGTGGAGCTCGACGCCGCTGTGGGAAGGTCCAGTCAGACAGCCGCCGCGAAAGATGCCCACCTTGAGGCCAAAGTACTTCCCGAACTCTTGGGCCATCACGTCCGCAGCGACCTTGGACGCACCGAAGAGCGAGTGTAGCGTGCGATCGATCCGCTGCGCCTCGGTGATGCCGTGCCAGTCACGCGGCTCCGCGTACTCCCATCGAGTCTCGAGTTCGGTCAACGGTAGCTCGTTGGGGGAATCGCCGTACACCTTGTTGGTGCTGAGGAAAACGAACACGGCGTCGGGCCGGTGGCGCCGGGTGGCCTCGAGAAGGTTCAGGGTGCCGCCGGCGTTCACGTCGAAATCTTCGAAGGGCATCTTGGCGGCCAGGTCGTGAGACGGTTGGGCCGCGCAGTGCACGATCAGGTCGAAGGGCCGTTCGGCGAGCAAGGCGAGTACCCCCTCGCGGTTACGGATGTCGAGTTCCACGTGCTCGAAACGCGGCGCCAGCTTCTTCAGGCGCCCGAGGTTCCATCGCGTATCGCCATCGGCGCCGAAGAACGTGGCCCTCATGTTGTTGTCGACACCGACCACGTCTGCCCCGAGGGCGTCGAAATAGATCACCGCCTCGGACCCGATCAGGCCGCTTGATCCCGTGATCAGCACACGCATGAAGGACACCTCGGGAGCGACGTCATCGTTCGTGGAACGTACTGTATGCAAACGAGCCCTTCAAGGAGACCGCGCGGTCGCGCAGCTCCTCAGGAGGGGCGAGCGGCGTGTCCGTTCTGGACCCTCTGGACCCGGAGCGCTCGGGTTGCTCATGGGCGTTGGGTGCTCGAGCAATAGCGGCCGTTCACGCGAGCCTGGCTTGTGGCCGACGGCCGCGCCGCGTCTGATCTATCGAGCCAGCCCGTACTTTCGATAGTAGATCGGAAGAGCACACGTCTGACTCCAGTCACTTAGGCATCTCGTATGC
>CALFNG010000290.1 GCA_937902985.1 uncultured Myxococcales bacterium | reverse complement strand
CCAGCAGCAGCCGGCCGAGCCGCTTCCGCCGCCGCGGCTCAAGATGGCCTCGGTGCCGGACGCGCGGGCCCCCCGCGCCCCGGACCCCGCCGAGCCCGCCGACGGCAAAGGGCCCGACAGCAAGGGCCCCGACAGCCGCAACGACACGCGCATGCCGAAGCGCGCGCGGCCCCGGATGATCTCGCTGACGCTCCTCGACGGGACGTCGGTCCAGATTCCGGCGCCCGGAAGGCGGCCGTCGCAGGTCGACGAGAGCGAGCGGGGCGATCCCGTCAAGCCCGCCGTGAGCGATCAGCTCACTGCGCGGGACCTCGTGAGCGCCCTGCGGGCCGTCTCGCACGGCGTCGACGCGAGCGAGATCCTCGGCAGCGAGCCGCGGTGGGAGGCGCTCTTCTCAGCGCTCCTCTCGGTGCTCCTCCGCAAGGGGATCATCGCCGACTGGGAGTTCATCGAAGAGTTCCGCAAGCTCTGAAGGGCCCGTGGCTCAGGACGTCGACACTCTCGAGCGACGAGCCGAGCGGGCCTGGCTCAGGCCGCGATCGTCGGGAGGGCGCGGACGGCGCTGGCGCACGGAATGACCACCTCCGCGAGCGCGGCGCGGCGGAGCTGCTGGCGGAGGCCGTCGGTCAGGACCCCGTGGACGAGCATGTCTTCGTCGCGCGCCGACACGGCATAAGGCGCTTCCCACTCGCAGCGCGCGACCGCGTCGGCGATGGCGTCGTCGATCCACGCGAGCGCCTCGGACCCGGTGACGGAGACGACCCAGGCGATGGTCCGCCACGCGAGCTCGGCGTGACGCTTCTCGTCGTCGGCGATCGTCTGCAGCACACCGCGCACCACGGGGTCCGTGGCGTGGTCGAGCGCCTCGCGCGCCTCGAGCGCTGCGATCGTCTCGCCGACGCAGCCCTCCGCGAAGAGCGTCGCGACGAGGCCACGCAGATCGGTCTCGCCGAGGCTCTCTTCGACCGCGAGGTGCCCGGGCCCGAGGTCGGCGCCGGCGTAGGCGCTGGCCAGCCCGAACGCGAGCTGCGCGTGGACGGTCTCGTCGGCCATGGCGCGCTGGGCGTCGGCGATCAGCCACGGCGGCGCGCCGACCGCGAGGAGCTGCAGCGTGAAGCGCGCGAACGCGGCGATCGACGCGTGCTCCATGCGAGCCGTCTGGCTCCACTCGGCGCCGAGGCGCGCGCGGACCTCGGGGGCCAGCGAGTGCACGACGGGCGCGACGCCGCGCGCGCGCCACTCGGACCGGCGGGCGACAGGAGCGAGCCGCGCCTCGCCGTCGACGAGGAAGGGGCGGCCGACCGCGCAGGCCTGCCTCTGGCAGGTGCGATGGTTCGCGCCGTAGGCGATCGAGCACGTGGCCTCCGCGTCGCAGTCCGAGTCGACGAGGCAGGTGTCGACCGACGTTTCACACGCAAACGCGTGACCGGGACAGCCCGGATCGCTCTCGTAGTCGACGCACTCGGCCCCCGCTCCGCACGTTCCCGCGTTGCAGGCCGCGCTTTCGCAGCTCCCGAAGGGCGTCCCGCAGACGCAGATCTCTCCTGCTTTGCAGTCGGCGTCGCGAACGCACCCGACCTCGCAGCCGCAGCTGAACACTCCGGCGGGTTCGGACTCCAGGCCGATGCAGGCGGCGACGGGCGTCTTCGCGCTGATGCAATCGACGTCCGAATGGCAGTCGAAGCCGGCGTCGAGGGACGCGCACTTGCCGCCGGCCGCTCCGTTCGACCCGGGCGCGCCGATCTGCGTCGGGCAGTCGACCACTGCGCGGCGTCGCGTGACCCCTCCGGCGCAGCGGTCGTAGCCGGTATCGACCCCGTCGATCACCAGCGGCGTCGGAGACGCGCAGGTGAACTTCGGCGGCCCGGGCGGCGCCGGCGGCGCGGCATCGCGGGACGAAGCGTCGTCGTCCCCGCCCCCCAGCGACGCGTGGCGCGCGCTGCACGCGACGGACGCCAGGCCGACCGCCGCGGACATCGCGGCCCGCAGGGAGCCGATCGATCGAAGGGTGAGCATTGGGGCCTCTCCACTCATCGCCAGCGCAAGGCTCGTGCCCGCCGCGATCGGAGGCGCACCCTCGTTTGCGCCGCGATTCCGTTCCCCGTCGATGTGCCACTCCGTGCCGCGCCCGACGTGAACGCCCTTATGGAGCGGCGGCGTCGAGATCGCCGGGCAGGGCGATGCGCCCGGCGATCGCGCTGGCCGCGACCACCAGCGGGCTCGCGAGGTACATTTTTCCCGGCCCGCTCCGGCCTGGAAAGTTCCGGTTCTGCGCGCTCACGGTGACCTGGTCCGGCGAGTCGCTCGATCCGGGGCCCGCCTTGATGCACGCGCCGCACGACGGATCGACCAGCTCGGCGCCCACCTTCGCGAACACCTCGAGGTATCCCCGGGCCTCGGCGTAACGGCGGATGTCTTGCGAGCCGAACTGCAGATAGAGGTGCACCCCCGGCGCGACGCGCTTGCCCCGAGCCAGCGCGTCGCCGAGCACGCGCGCGTACATATCCATGTCGGCCTTCTTGCCGCCCGTGCACGAGCCGCCGTACGCGATGTCGATCCGGACGCGCTCCCCGAGCTCCCCGAGCGGCACGCCGTTGCGGGGATCGCCGGGCGTCGCGACCATCGGCACGACCGTGCCGAGGTCGACCTCGAAGGTCGCGCAGTAGGTCGCGCCGGGATCGGCGCGCACGATCCTCTTCCGCACTTCGCCGGCGTCGAGGCCTCGCTGCTCGACGAGGTACACGACGACGGCCTCGTCGGCCTCGATGATGCCCGTGAAGCCCCCCGCCTCGACGGCCATGTTCGTCAGGGTGGCGCGCTCGTCGAGCGACCACGACGCGATCCCCTCGCCCGCGAACTCGAGCACCTTGCCGATCCCCGCGCCCGACTTGAAGAACGGCTGTCGCAGCACGTGGAGCATCACGTCCTTGGCGCACACGTCCGGCGAGAGCGCCCCAGTGAACACGAAGCGCGCGGTCTCGGGCACGGTCACGCGCACGTCGCGCGTGACCCACGCGTTGGCCATGTCGGTCGACCCGACGCCGAAGGCGAAGCACCCGAGCGCGCCTGCCATGCACGTGTGGCTGTCGGTGCCGACGACGACCTGCCCCGGCAGCGCGATCTCTTCGACGACCTTGTTGTGGCAGATGGCCTCCGACCCTGCGGGCCGGCCGTCGCGCGTCACCTCGCCGTAGAGCTTGATGCCAGCGCGCTTCGCGAACGCGTCTTGAACGACCGCGAGCTTGCGGGCCTGCACGTCGAGGCCCATGTCGCGGTGCGCCCTGGGCATGATGCGATCGAGGAACGTCAGGTGGTCGCGGAACGCGTAGACGCTCTCCGGCTCGCTCACCGTCGCGTCGGGCCCGAACCCGAGGCGGAGCAGCGACTCGGCCATCGGCGTCACGTACTCGTGCGAGAAGCGGACGTCGGCCCGCGCGAAGAAGGCGTCGCCGGGCTTCACCGCAGGGACGCCGGTCGCGCCCGACCGCGCGTCGGCGATGGCGTGGTTCGCGAGGATCTTCTCGCACAGCGTCATCGCCCGCGGGGCCGTGGTGACGGCGGGCGGCGCGACGGCGCCCGCCAGGCGCGCCTTGTTGTACGCGAAGAGGCCGCCGTGCTCGACGATCGCCGCGCTGATGGGATCGAGCCCGCGCGTGAACTCTTCGATCGGGATCGCCTCGCCCTGGCGGATGCGCGCCACGAGCCCGAGGTCGGTGCTCGTCAAGAGGCCGATGTTCTGCGCGTTCTGGCGGTAGATCTTTTCGATGCTCCTGGCGATGACGAGCTTCACGCCCGCCGCGAGCTCGCTGTACGGCGCGGTCTCGCGCGACGAGCCGCAGCCCTTCGACGCCCCGCTCACGACGACGGAGAAGCCGCCGTTCTTGATCGCGTCGGCGGCGACCTTGCCGCCGCGCAGCCCGACCAGGCAGTAACGGCCCAGCGTCTCGTCGTAGTAGTAGCAAACCCAGCCCGGCGTGATCTCGTCGGTCGAGATGTTACCGAGCAGCGGCGCCGCGGTCGGCCCGTCCGTGAGGTCCGCGTCGAGGTCCTTGCCGGCGAGCTGCGCTTCGAGCAGGCTCGGGTCCTCCGTCAGGAAGAGTATCCGTCCACCGAAAGAGGCGCTCGGGCCGGGATTCGCCATCGTCCTTCGATCTTTACCATCCGGGAACCCCCACGGCACGCCATGCGCATCGCGATCGTCACGACAAGCTACCCGGCCCACGAAGACGACGCGGCCGGGCACTTCGTGCGGGCGGGAGCGCGGGAGCTCGAGCGGCAGGGACACGACGTTGAAGTCGTGTCACCGGAGCCGGGCGGCGCGTTCGGTTGGCCGGGCGCGCCCGCGCGGCTCCGGGAACGCCCGCACCGCGCGTTCGAAGCGTCGAGCTGGATCGCGAGCGCACGGCGCCGGGTCGCGCGCGCCGACGCGGAGCTCGTGATCGCGCACTGGGCGATGCCCTGCGCGTGGCCGATCGGGATCGCGACCAGGGGACGCCTCGAGGTCGTGTCGCACGGAGGCGACGCGCGCCTCGCCCTCGGGCTCCCGGCCGTGTTACGCCGCGCCGTCGTGCGCGCGATCGCGGCGCGGGCGAGCGCCTGGACCTTCGTTTCGGCGCGCCTCCGGGACGAGCTCTGCGAAGCGCTCGACGGCGAGACGAGAGCGCGGGTCGAGCGAATCGCCCGCGTGTCGGCGCCCGCGCTCGACATGCCGGACGTATCCGAGGCCATCGCTCGACGCCGACTCGACCTCGCCGGCACGCGCGCGGCCGTGAGCGTCGGCCGGCTCGTCGCGAGCAAACGCGTCGCCCGCGCCATCGAGCACGTCGCGGGCGCCCGCGATCTCGATGCGCTCGTCGTCGTCGGCGACGGCCCCGAGCGCGCGCGCCTCGAAGGCCTCGCGCGAGATCGGCGCGTCGACGTGCGCTTCGTGGGCACGGTCGGCCGGCGCGAGGCCCTCGCCTGGATCGGCGCAGCCGACGTGCTCCTTCACGGCTCGGTCGCGGAGGGCCTGAGCACCGTCGTCCGCGAGGCCGAGTCGCTCGGCACGCGCGTCGTGCGCCTGTAGCCAGTCAACGGCTTCACGACGGAAGTGATTGACTACGGCTCGTGCCGTGACGGCGGTCGTTCTCGCGATACCCGGGCGGGTTGCCGAGCCCCTCCTGGGCGCACTGGACCCGCCCTTGAAGGCGGCCACGGAGCCGCAGACGTACGTCGTCTCCTTGTCGCACCCGCGGGCTCGGTCCTGCGTGCCGCCCGCTTCGTCGACCACCACCTGGTCCTCGGGGCAGTGCTGCTCGCCCGCGAATCGGCTGCGGACGACGCTGGTGGTGCTCACGCACGCGCAGAGCAGCGGCGCGATGCCCATCCACGAGAGGCGTCTCATGCCCCGAGACCTGATCACAGAGGCGGGAGCGGCGCCCGCGCGAGCCACTCGGCCGTGGAGCGCCTCCCGCGAACTGACGCCGGCGAGCCCGGCGACGGTGGGGACGAGTGCCATCGCGCGAATAGAAGAGGATGGTGCCTTCGCGGCGTCCTGTGCTTGCGTGAATCGCTTTAGGCGGCCTGCATGGAACTCGCAGCACAGGACGTCAAGGTGGAAGCCTATGTACCGATGCGCGGAGACTGGACCTAATCTAAGATCGTGCCGAAACCCATGCCGGTGAGAGGTCGCCGAGCGAATCGTCGTGCTCGACCTCATCGACGCAATGTCTCCGCGCGAGATCGCGCGCCTGCGCGTGACGCCCGTCCCGGCGAAGTCTTGCGCCCAGATGACCGTCTCCGACTCGAGCGCCGCCTTCGATGGACCGTACGGAGAGAACCCCGCGCGCCGCATCGTCTCTCGGTTCACCGACACGTTCACGATCCGCACGGAACCCGACCTCCTGAGGACTGCGCTCGAGGCGAGCGTGACCGCTCTCGGGAAGAGGCGCCGCGCTCGTTTTGCGCCGGTCGCGCCGGACAGCGCGATCGCGCTCTGGCTCAGGGTGGCGCAGCCGGTCGCCCGCCTAGAGCCGCATTTCCGCGCGAAACGAGGCGATCGACTCTGGCTCGGCCCCTGCAACGCCGAGGGCGATGGGCCGAAAATACGCTTCGATGGGCATGCCCCTGGTTCTCGCCGGCGTCGTGGTGGCCGCGTGCAGCTCCTCGAGTTCTGGCTCGCCGGCGCCCGCTCCGTCGTCGGATGACGCCGCGGCAGACAGCGCCGTGCCGGACGACGCGCCCGTCGATCACAAGGAAGCCGCGACCACCGACGCCGGACCGGACGGTGTGACGGATCGCTCGCTCGACGCCGACGCCGGCCCGGACGCCGTCACCGATGCGGACGTCTGCACGCCGCCCCAGGTCCTCCGATACGAGTCTCCCGGCTGCGGCGTCGATGCCGTCGCAGTCTGTGGCGGCTTCGCTCAGGATGCGTGCGCCAACCGAGTGTGTGGTTGCGACGGCACGGACGTCGTCATGTGCGACTACTCGCCCGTCCCGTGGGCGCACGTCGGGTCTTGCTCGGGCGCGGCCGATCCCTAGAGCAAGCGTCGGCGTCGTGGAACGGGCCCGTCTCGATGGGTCAGTGAAATAGCAGGCCGCGGGCTGGCCCTGCTGGAACAGCGCTTTCTGGAAGGTGCTGGCCGCCGGGTTGGTGCTGGCTGCGAGCTGCAGCTCCGGGCCGTCGGGCGCTTCGGGCGAGGCGACGGTCAGCCAGCGATAGCCGCCGTTCGAGAAGTCCGCCTTCTTCGTGAAGCCGAGGGTCTCGCTGTAGAACCGCCGCGCCTTTTCCTGATCGTGCACGTAGATGGTCATGATCTTGATCTTCATCGGTCTGCTCCTTCCCCGTCGGCGCGTGTTCGCGGCCGCCGGTGCTCCATTTGCCAGCTGACGATCCAGTGAGCAAGACCGTGACCGCGGTCACGTCGCATTATCAAAACCTGAGCGAAAACAAATGGATACTAGTCCCTCGCCGCCTCTTGAGTTACACATCTTGAGTTACACATCTTGAGTTAAACATCTTGAGTTAAACAGCTTGAGTTAAAAAGCGTGGTTCGAACACTGCAAGCTCCCGACGGGGTTCGGGGGCCATCCGCGCGCGGGAGAGAATCCATGGACGCCTCGAAGCACATCGACCAGAAGATCGCCTCGCTCTCGGACTGGCGCGGCGAGTTTCTCCGGTCCCTTCGCCAGCTCATTCGCGAGGTGGACGCGACGATCGTCGAGGAGTGGAAGTGGATGGGCACGCCGGTGTGGAATCACGACGGCATCGTCTGCCTCGCCAACGCCCACAAGCACCACGTGAAGGTGACGTTCCCCAAGGGCGCCAAGCTGTCCGACCCGCAGCGGGTCTTCAACGCGGAGCTCGAGGGCAAGGCCTGGCGGGCCATCGACTGGTCCGAGGGCGACACGATCAACGTCGAGGGGCTGAAAGGCCTGGTGCGCGCGGCCATCGCCCTCAACGGCACGAAGCCGGCCGCGCGGAAGCCCGATGCCGTCTCCAGCGTGAGCGCCAAGAAGCGCGGAACGCCGCGGGTCGCCGCGACGAAGAAGGCGGCGGCCAGGGCGAAGCCGGCGGCCAAGAAGACGGCCGCGGCTACGGCGAAGACGAAGACGAAGCGGACCGCGAAGAAGTAGACGGGGCACCAGCGATTTCTCGTCACATCGCTCGGCGCGCGATCGTCACCCCAGGGTCGGCACCACGAAACGAGGAGACGAGGCCTTGAACGGGAGCCTGCCCTTCGCGCCGACCCGGAGGGTGCGCGAGGCGGGCGCGTCGTCGCCCGCGATCACCACGTCGAACCAGCCGGCCGCGTCGGGCACCGCTGCGATCGATGCGATCGATGCGATGGGCCCGCGGAGCGCGCGCTGGAGCGAGGCCGCATCGAGCTGCAGCGGGGCGTCGGCGAGCAGGACGGCTCCGTCGCCGGAGGCGCGCGCCGGAGACACCGGGCTTGGCGTGCTGGCCGCGCCTGCGAGGGGCAGCGCAAGGACGAGAACTGCGAGGGCGACAGCTTGGCGGGACGGCGGCGGCATGCTCGATCCTGGTCTCCTCGGGCCATCGTTGCCCCCGGAGACCGCCAACCGCCCCTCATTTTGATACGCCCAAACGGCTCCGGGCTCAACGGGCGCCGCGCGACGGCGGCGGGCGCGAGCATGCTAAATTCCGCGGCACTTCGGCCACGCTCGGCCACGCGAATCCTCTCCGGACCCGGCCATGCACGGACGATTTCTCGCCCCCGACCGATGAGGGTTTCGGCCGAGCGTCCTATTGGACGATGAAGCCCAGGATTGGGCACCCGAAGGAGGACGCGATGAGCTCGCCCGAGAAGCCGGAGATGACGTTAGTCACCCTGAAGTCGGTGCCCCCGCTGGTACGCGGTCTCGTGCGAGACCTACGCGCGCGATGGGCGCTCGAAGAAGCCGGCATCCCCTACAATGTCGTGCAGATCGGCCGGGACGAGCAACGCGCTCCCCCCCACCTCGCGCGCCAGCCGTTTGGGCAGGTGCCCGTGCTCCTCGACGGCAAGGTCACGCTGTTCGAGTCCGGCGCCATCGTGCAGTACGTCGCCGAGCGGAGCCCGGCGCTTCTTCCCTCCGAGGCCGCGGCGCGCGCACGTGTGATGTCTTGGATGTTCGCGGCGGTGAGCACACTCGAGCCTGCGGCATCAAATCTCCAGGAGGTTGACTGGTTCCACGCCGGGGCGCCTTGGGCCGCGGCTCGCCGGCCGGCCGTCGTCGACTTCCTTCGTTTGCACTTCGGGTCCCTGTCCGACTGGCTGCGCGACCGCGACCACGTCGCCGGGGCCTTCTCGGCGGCGGACATCCTCGTGACGTCGGTCCTTCGCATGGTGAGGCACACGGACCTCGTCGCCGAGTCGCCGATCCTCACGGCATATCAGACCCGGTGCGAAGCGCGCCTCGCCTTCCAGCGCGCCATGGAAGCTCATATGGCCGCGTTCGAGCACTTTGACAGCAGCGCCTGATCTACGATTCCGGCATGTCCTCCACGCGTGTCAGTCACCACGTGAA
>CALFNG010000289.1 GCA_937902985.1 uncultured Myxococcales bacterium | reverse complement strand
CCGGGAGCCGAGTTGCGGTCACTGAAGCGTCGCGTCACGACCTCGAGCGCCGCGTTGTACTCTTCCGAGGGGAAGGGGTGAGACGAGAGCGAGTGCCAGAGATTCGACCACACTGCGGCCTCGGCAGGGGTGCTCGCCGGAAGGTTGTATTCGAAGATGAGCGTGAACTGCTGTGGGAATCCTCCCGGACCGTCGACGCCGAAGACGAAGCGACCTTCTCCCGCCGATCCCGCCGCGATGTTCCGCAGGTCGACGCGATTGACGATCGCCTGAAGCCGCAGCGGCGACTGATCGAGATCGAGCGCGCCCGTGGCGGTGCGGGGCCAGATGTCGAGGAGCACCTGCTGCATTGCCGGGCGCGCCGCGACCGTGAATCCGTTGACCGACTGGTCGATGAGCCAGTTCTGGAAGAGCTTTTCCACCATCGCCGGCGCGTCCGCGGGCGTGGGCGCCAGCTCGCGCATGAGATGACCGAACGACCACACGCCGAGGCTCGGCGAGTTTAGGTCGACTCCGCCGCCGTCCGCGGTCGATCCACCGTCCAGCGGGGCGACTCCGGCTTCGAGGGCGATGCCTCCGCCGCTGGTCACCAAGGGGGGCGGGACGGGCCCGCCGCCCGAGCCGAGCGGTCCGCTGGAGCTGCCGCCGGAGCCCGTCGACCCGCTCGAGCTACCGCTGACTCCTCCCTCGAAGTCGACGGACCCGCCGTCGAAGCCGCCGGAGCCCGGCGTGCCCTCGCCGAATGTCCGGGTCGGATCGTCCACGACGCTGGTGCTCGTGATCATCAGCTCGCGACGCGTGGACACGAAGCACCCCGTCGGCTGCGCGAGCTCGTAGGTGAGCTGACCTCGGATCGACTGGAAAGTCTGCCCGAACGAGAAGACGTTGAACGGGATCGTGTGAACGCCTGGATCGGCGTCTTCGCTTCCGGTCACGTCGGCTCCGAAGGTCGCGGTCGTGCCGGGCGACGCGGTCGCGAAGAAGGGCTGCACGTTGGTCGTGATGCCGGGATCGTTGCCGAACACGGAAATCTCGTACTGCGCCTGGGAGCAGAATCCGACGTCGTTGTCGCTCACCGCGATGTCGTAGTGGACCGTCGTATCGAACGGCACGGGGCCGCTCGTCAGCGGGTTCACGCTCACCGTGGCGGGCCGCGAGATGCAGGAGAGCGCCGCCAGGGTATCCTTGCTGATGTTCTGCGTGGAGACGAACACCTCGTCGATCACGCCGTCGAAGAACTGCGTCTGGGTCGTCGCGCCGATGCGGATCGGCGCGAAGACGTCCCGGAGCGTCCCGGCCGCGTAGACCTGGCCGAACTGTTGCCCGTTGATGAAGAGAAAGACGAACTCCCCGTCGAACATGCCCGCGACGTGCGTCCAGGTGCCCGCGGTGATCGGCGCCTGCGAGACGATCGTCGTGCCAGTATCGAGAACGACCGACATCTCGATGTTGCCGCCGTGGATGCCGAGCGAGAACGACGTCTTGTCGTTGAGGCGTTTGATGACGATGGGTTGGTTGCCGGTCACCGTGTTCGGATGCACCCAGGCCGCCACAGCCACGCGCGAACTCACCGTGAACTCCGGCTCGTCCGGGACCTGGATGACGTCCTTCGCCTTGCGAATCTCGACGCCCAGGTTGCTGATGCCGGCCACGCAGGCCGCGTGCAACGCTTGCTGCGCGTTGGCACCGAATCCCGAAGAGTCGACGAGGAAGTTCGACGTCGGGGAGCAGTCGTCGAAATGCCAGAACCCGAAGCCTCCCGAGGGGCCACCCTCGGCCCCGCCGTCTTCGACGAAACCGCCGTCGTCACCTTTCGAGCCCCCCGCGTCTTCTCCGCCCATGCCGGAGCCCCCTGAGCTCGCCACGCCCGCATCCACCGGGGGCGGCGGGATCGGAAGAGGGGTCGGAGGGGTGGCCACGCCGTCGGAGTTGACCCGCACGATGCCCGCCGGGGTCCCGATCACCGCGTCCGTCAGCGGCTGCGTGTACTCGTCGTTGCTCGCAGCCGCGAAGCGATCGTCGTGGCGGCTGCCCGCGTCACTCGATCCGCCGCAGCCGGCCGTCGCGAGCGCGAAGAGCGCGGCGCCGACGAGCGCGGGGATCCAGGCTCTCCTCGCGATTTTCGTCGCGCGAACGCCTCTCCATTTCGATTCATTCGAACTGCTCGCATCCCGTTCATAGGTCATCGAAGCCTCCGAAATCGTTGCGATTCTTTCTTTTCGACAAGACACGACCACGCGAGGGGGCGCGACCGTGCGAGACGGTCCACGACCCCCGCAAGGGGTCGCCAGAACCCCCGCCCTCCTCTTCTCGACCTTCTCGACCGCCCCGAAGTGACGCAATGGCCGCCGGCGTGTCCGTCCGTCATCGACGGATGATCGCCCTCGACGAAATCAACCGAGGCGCGCCCGGTGCAGCGCGCATGCCTAGAGCATTTGCCGGCGCTTCCCGGCCGCCAGTCTCGCGGCCTCCGGACACGCGTGTCGCGGCTGGCACGGACCGGCACGCCGCGAACTACCGAATCACCTCTGAGCAATCTTGGCAGCGGGCTTTCGCCCGTTCATCGAGCTTGCGCGTGGTGGGCGTCGAGAGCGCAGGACTGCATCGCGGGTGGACGTCCCGGAATGGCTGGCGGAACGTCAGGAGACCCCCCAAGGACCTCGGTAGCAATTACTCGGCGTAAGCGTTGCCTCGGTGCAAGCTTATCGATTCAAGCTCCGTGGAGCGACAATCGACCGGTCCGGGGGCGCTCCGCGAGAACGCCACCGTCACGGGTCCAGGCACTGGCCAACGTGATCGATCGGAGCGACTCCTCGCAGGTCGGGCGTCAATCGCGGCAGCCCGAGCGAGACCCTCGACTGCGCTCACAAGGAGCAAGCGCAGCTCCCCGAATCCGTCCCGAACGGGTGGGCGGGACAGTGGACCTGCCACGTTCCCCCCGCGGAGCAGGTCAGTGTCGCCGGGCACGAAAGGGTTCCGTATCCGTAGCAGTTGGTTCCCGCTGGTGAGCACGGGTCGCCAGGAGCCGGAAGGGAAGACCCGTTGCCGGGACAGCCGTTGGTCCCCGCGACGCAGGGGCTGGACCCGGAACACCCCGACGAGCAGACCTTGACGCATTGGCCGCCCTGACAGCAACCCATGGCCGGATTCGGCGGGCAGGGGCAGACTCCGGCGCCTGAAATTGCGCCTGACCCCAGGGGCGTCCTCGCAACGTCGGCGGCGTATTCCGCGGCCGAGCTCTTGTTGATCGCGCCGCCACCGCAAAGGCAGTGCGGCTGGCAGTAGTCCCCGAAGCCGACGGGCTGCGACCCAGCGACCGTCACGCAATCGAAGTCCGCCGAGCACGACTGGTCGTAGTTCGAGGCGGCGATGAGGCAGTCCCCCGCGTCGACATGCGCTTCGGCACCCGCGTCGGCGATGGTGGCCGATGCGTCCAAAGTGGGGCCGCCTATCGTGGAGCCGCCGCATCCGGTGAGGATGGCCGTCACGCCGATACAAACGAGCAAGCCGGCGCCAATCGTCTTCCCTCGTTCCCTGGTGCGCATCGTGCACTCGTCAAGAGCAAGGCGCGGGCCATGAGGGGCGGCCCCACTGCTGCGGCGTTCGCGGCGCCACGGCCCGCCATGTTGTGCCACCGCCTGATCGGCGTGTCGTGATGGATCGCGGGCGGGTTGAATGCGGACCCGTCGCATGCAACAAGCCGCCGATGAGCAAGGCAGGCTTCGTGCCGCGTCGCTATTCGAGGACAAGGTGAAGGCGTGCGACATCCGGTCGGCCTCCGGCCGTGTAAAGTGGGCGCAGACGCTGGAGCACCATCTGCTGCCGGCGTTCGGATCGCTTCTGCTGGATCAGATCCGTCACGCGGACATCGCGAAGTGGCGCGTCCGGATGGCGGGGTTTCGAACCTACGACCCCTACCGTGTCAAAG
>CALFNG010000288.1 GCA_937902985.1 uncultured Myxococcales bacterium | reverse complement strand
ACCGGCGAATCGCTGCCGCGGATCGAGTAGAGTCGGCCGCGCCGCGATGCCTTTTGAGAGGCGACGGCCCTTGCGTCCCTTGCTGTCGGAGGCCCGATCGACCCAGCCTGGAAGATCAACCTCGACGCGATGAGGGTGGCCGCTGCGCAGTTGTCGACTGCCGCCACCATCGACGAAGCCGCCCACCAGTTGGGGGCGCTCGCGAAGACCTGCGGCGATTGCCACACGATGCTGGGGCGACCGTGGCGCGCGATCGAGGCGGCGCGGGGGCAGGCGTCGGGCGTCCAGCCCACCATGATCCGTCACGAGTGGGCCGTCTCGCAGATGTGGGAGGGTCTTGTCGTCCCTTCCGAAGACGCCTGGAAGGCCGGTGCCCTCGGACTCTCCGAAGAGCCGATGTCTCCCGAGGCGCTCACCCCGGGCAAGACCCCGCTGCCGCGCGTCGGGGCGCTCCAGGATGCCGTTCATGACCTGGGAAGACGGGCCCAATCCGCAAGCAAGGTCGATGCGAGGGTGAAGCTCTATGGCGACGCGATGGCCACGTGCGCCGAGTGCCACGGGTGGCTGGGTGGCGGACCGCACGGCGGCGGGTGAGCTCATTGGCCCCTCGTGAGGCCACGGTCGAAAGACCTCGACGCCCGTGACAGTCCGCCCGCGCCGACAAGACCACACTTGGCAGGCCGTCTGCTCCGGCTGGAGCCTCGTGATCCTCGACCCGCTCGTGTTCCGCAACGGCGCGCGTGCTCGCAATCGCGCGTGGCTCGCCCCCATGACCAATCAGCAGAGCCACCCTGATGGCTCGCTCTCCGACGATGAGCTGCGGTGGCTCGACATGCGTGCACGCGGCGGTTTCGGCGTCGTCGAGACGTGCGCCGCGGACGTCGCCCTGGATGGTCAGGGTTGGTTCCGTGCGCTGCGGGTCTACGACGACCGGCTGCTCCCGGGTCTTCGGCGACTCGCTGCGGCGCTCGCCGGCCAGGGCGCCCTCGGCGCCGTGCAGCTCTTTTCATGGTGGGAGCTGGATCGGCCCGAGCGCGGGCACGGCCTTGAGCTCGACGAGAGCGCGGCTCGCGTCAAGCGGTTCTTCGATGGCGCGGCCGGAGCGCCCAGGCGCGACGCCCGGTCACCATGCGTCGAGGACGGCGTGGACCACGACGCCTATCACGGGGGGAAGAGTCGTCGCCACCGTCAGACGATTCGGATGATCTTCGCCCAGGTGGCGTCCGCGACGGCGCTTCGCGGAAGAGCGCGGCCCATCGCGACGTGAGACGTCGCCTGGACCTGATGGACGCCGGAGTCGAGATCTCCGAGGTCGACATACTCATCTCCCTCGACGAGACGGGGAGCCTCCTCGGCACGACTTATTTTCGCCACTTCGGCGTCGGTGAGCAAGCTCATGATCGACGCGCGCTTCTCGGCCTTCGCGGCGGCGCCGCCGCGCGGCTCGCAGACGGCGGCGAGGGTCTTCGCGATGCTGTCGCCGCCGACGCCGTTACTCTTCTGGCCGATGGATCGATGCGCGTGACGGGCCAGATCATTCAGAGAGAGGATCCCCTTCAACCTTCCGTCCCCGTCGAGGACGGGCACGCGGCGAACTCGCTCGCGTCGCATCAACGTTTCGACTACTTCGAGGGAATCGGTCTCCCGGACGCCGTGGACCTGCGTCGCCATGACATCCGACACCGGGATCCGCCCCAGCGTCCGGCCCTGAGTGTACGCGGCCATGCAGACATCGCGGTCCGTGATCATCCCGGCGACGCGTCCGTCGCCATCGACGACTGGGACCACGCCGCAATCGTTCTCCCACATGATCTGCGCAGCTCGCTGGATGGTGTCGTGGGTGCCGCACGCGTGCACTGCCCTGGTCATCAAGTCCGAGGCGTTCATGATCGATCTCTCCTTCGAGGTTGGGCGCCGGCAACGCAACACGCGAGCCAATGACGGGCGATCGAAGCTCTTCGGCGGCGAGGCTCGTCGCCGCAGGCCTGACCGGCTGCACTATTTGCGTCCGCGCGTGTGGATTGCGCAGCAAAGAGAGGCGTGAGGGCCGTTTCGCACGGACCGAGCCGGCTTCAGGCCGCCACCGAAGGATAGAGCCTGCCGCGATGACGAGGAGCGCGACCAGAACCGCAACCTGAACGGCGAGATCGGAAAATGCCGGCCCGGGCGCGCGGCCCGGCTCGACGCTTGCTTTCGAGAGCCTCGCGATGGTGCCCGTCGCGGCCGAGTAGAACGCCTTGCGACGTCGATTTCGTGGAGGAAATGGTCATGCATGGATTTCGAATCGGCAAGGTCTTCGGCGTCGACATCCGGGTCGACTCGAGCTGGGTCTTCATCTTCGTTCTGATGACGTGGAACCTGTCGGCCGTCTTCTCGACGTGGCACTCGAACTGGCCGACGTACGAGTCGATCGGCGTTGCGCTCGCCGCATCCTTCCTCTTCTTCGGATGCATTCTCTTGCACGAGCTGGCGCATTCCGTGGTGGCGCAGCGCTTCGGGGTCCCGGTGAGAAGCATCACGCTCTTTCTCTTCGGAGGCGTCTCGAACATCGAGCGAGAGCCGCCCTCTCCCAGGGCGGAGTTCTTCACGGCGGTCGTGGGACCTCTCACGAGCTTCCTTCTCGGGCTCGGATTCCTCGTCGCGGCCTCTATGGGCACCGCCATCTCGATGAGCGACGCGGAGACGGCCAGGATCGGCTTGGCCCGTCTCGGTCCGCTTGCCACGCTCCTCGTGTGGCTCGGCCCGATCAACCTCGGGATCGGGCTCTTCAACCTGATCCCCGCGTTCCCGCTCGATGGCGGGCGAGTTCTGCGATCCATCCTCTGGGGTCTCAGTCGCGACCTCCAGGGGTCTACACGTCGCGTCTCGTTCCTCGGGCAGACGTTCGGGTGGCTCCTCATCGTGACCGGAATCGCGATGGCCTTCGGGACGCGCGTGCCCTTCTTCGGGACGGGACTGACCAGCGGGTTGTGGCTCGCGTTCATCGGCTGGTTCCTGCGGAACGCGGCCTCCCAGGAGTACACTCGGCTCGCGTTCGAGGAGGCTCTTGCCGGTCACATCGTTTCGGAAGTGATGCGTCCGGACGCGCCGGTCGTCTCGCCCGAGCTGCCTCTGGCGACGCTCGTGCACGAGTACTTCGTGCGCTCCGACGAGCGAACGTTGATCGTCGTGCGCGACAACGAGCTTCTCGGCATCATTTCGATCGCGGATGTGAGGCACGTGCCACCTGGCGAATGGCCCTCAGCCACCGTCGCCGCCGTCATGCAACCGTGGAAGTCCGTGGCGACCGCGACGCTTGATCAGCCTCTCGCCGAGGCTTTCGAACAGCTCGTACGGCGCGACGTCGACCAGCTTCCCGTGCTCGAAGGTGGCCGGCTGGTCGGCGTCCTTCAACGGCGCGACGTCGCGCGGTGGTTAGAGCTCGCGTCGGGCATGACCGGCGGGACGGGAACGCACTTGCGGCCTGGGAATCGGGCGCGTTGGACCCCGACGTCTGGAGCCTCCCGAACGCGTCCGTTCTCCGGCGGGAGACCGCACGCCCGCTCCACCTGACTCGCGTCCTCGGAGGCTACTCGCGGCCTCTCGGTTCGCCGCCGCTGGACGCACAGCGGCACGCTCGTTGCTGACGGTCTTCCTCGCATGAACGTCAAAGAAGCCATTTCCGCGCGCCGCGCCGTTCGCACGTACACCGGCGAGAAGGTCGACGAGGCCACCGTACGCTCCCTCTTGCGCGCGGCCGTTCAGGCTCCGAGCGCGATGAACCGCCAGCCATGGCTGTTTTCGATCATCCAGGATGCGTCGCAGCTCGCGCGCTACTCCGAGCGCGCGAAGGCGATGGTGCTCGACCAGATGGCGGGCGATCCGAAGACCGCTCACTACCAGGAGATGTTGAAGAGCCCTACCTTCGACATCTTCTACCGCGCGGGTACGCTCGTGGTGATCGGGTCCAGCGAGCGGGGGCCTTACACCGACGCCGACTGCTGGCTCGCGGCGGAGAACCTGATGCTCGCGGCGTGCGAGGCCGGGCTCGGCTCGTGCTGCATCGGGTTTGCGATCTCTCTCCTCAACACGCCGGAGGCGAAGGCCGAGCTCGGCCTTCCGCCGGCGGGCATCGCGGTTGCGCCAATCATCGTCGGATATCCGACCGCCGAGCCGTCCCCGCCGGTTCCGCGGAGCGAGCCGAAGATCGTCTCCTGGAGCGGCTCTCGCGCGGCGGGCTGACCGCCGCATGAGCCGCGCCCGGCTGGCCGTTGCGCTCGTCGTCGCGCTCGGAGCTCTCGTCCCGTCGAGTTCTCGGCTCGAACTCGTCACGCTCGGCCCGCGGGGCGCGAGACCCCTCGCTCACGACTGGCAACTTCGCGAGGGCCAATATTGGCAGATCGAATCGAGCACCGGGCAGGCCGCCGAGCAGACGGAGGCGCCCGGTCCGAGCGGCAGCGCGTGCACGCCCGGGATGGTCGCGATCGAGGGCCGAATGAAGGTCGACGGCCCGAACGACGTCGAAGCCGTCGACGTTCTTCAATGGGCGGCGTGCACGGACTGGATCAGCCGCGAATTCCCCGAGCGATGCGCTCAATACGACCGGTCGCGCTGGCTGGAGCTCTCCGGGGGCCTGCCGACCCAGCCGCTCCACTTCTGCATCGACCGATTCGAATATCCGAACCGACGGGGCACGTATCCCTGGATCGGCGTCACCTGGTTCGAAGCGAAGGAGCTCTGCGAGCGGGAGGGGAAGCGGCTTTGCTCGGAGGCGGAGTGGACGTTCGCGTGCGAAGGCGACGAAGCGGCACCCTATCCGTATGGCTACCGGCGCGATTCCGAGGCGTGCGTCATCGATCGAGCGTGGATCCCGGTCGACGAGGCGGCCCTCGCGGGGAGAACCGATGCGCGCGCCCTCGCCGAGATCGACCGGTTGTGGCAAGGCGAAGCGTCGGGGTCACGGGCCGGGTGCCGGAGCCCGTTCGGCGTCTACGACTTGACCGGAAACGTCGACGAATGGACGACCTCCGTTCGGCCCGGCGAGCGGCCGTCGATCCTCAAGGGGGGCTACTGGGGTCCGGTGCGCACGCGCTGCCGGCCATCGACCCGAGCCCACGGCGAGAACTATTCGTTCTACCAGCAGGGGTTCCGATGCTGCGCCGACGTACGACGGCCTTGAGGGGCTTGAGGGGCTTGAGGGGCCGTGAATCTGATCGGCCCGCGCGAGGTCATTCAGACGCCGAATGGATAGGTGTCGGGGAGCTCGCCAGCCCAAGCGCGGGCCGTCCCTTCGAGGGGCCTCACGGCGCTCGTCTCATCGAACCATATGTACTCGTCGAACTGCCGCGGGAGGCTCGCGTAGAAGTAGTGGC
>CALFNG010000287.1 GCA_937902985.1 uncultured Myxococcales bacterium | reverse complement strand
TTCTCGGCCGACACCTCGATGCACCGATTTCTCCGGATCTAGGCGGCCGTTAACACGACCACGACTATCTCCTACGCAAACTGCGCTTCATGACCGCAAATCCCATCCGCAACGACGATGGCATTCGCAGGTTCCTCGCTCTCGGCATCACGCCACCCATGCCCCGGCGTCACGCCGCATGATCGGCCACCCCCCGCTTCCGACGAAGAGCCGTAAAATGCATCCGTAGGTCTCCAGCCGACGCTGACGTCGATGCCTCCGCCAGAACCCAAGATGCACGGCTGATCCTGGTTGGCGCAAACGGGGCCTGCTTGGGGGATGACCTCCACGGTGTAGGCGACGCCGTACTGGATCTGCGCGCGCCGCGGCGGCGCTGAGGGCGCCAGCGCCTCGGGTTCGACTGCCACCGCCGCGGCCTCGTCCGCGAGGGCGGCGGGCGTGGCGGTCCCCAGCCACGCGAGGGCAACCGCGATAAGGGCCACGGATCCGTCGGTACAACGA
The DNA here is from genome assembly GCA_937902985.1 of uncultured Myxococcales bacterium. Lineage (GTDB taxonomy): Bacteria > Myxococcota_A > Polyangia > Polyangiales > Polyangiaceae > Palsa-1150. The sequence continues at coordinate 3,622 of CALFNG010000287.1, read as the reverse complement.
GGCCCGAAGCATGCCCGCAAGGCAAACATTGCATCGCCCATGCTCACGCGGGCGTTGGCAGGCGTGTGGCTCACGGCTGCGCGAGACATTGCAGCAGTGGGTTTGTGGAGGCACCCAAGAGGACGCTGGCTATCCCGCTGGCACACGCTTCGGAGTTCGCGTGGCCAGACAGCCAGGCGACGAGGCAAGTATCCGAGTCGTCCCCCTGCGTCCATATCTGCCCACCTTTGTGGGATTCGACACCGCGTGCTTTGCGCACCATGGTGAGCTCATCGGGATTCGCTCCGCCCGAGGATACGACGGCACTCATGGCTGCCGGCTCCAGTCCCACCACGGATTCGTAGTCTTGATCGACTTCGGCCGTAGTGTCACATAGAGGAACGAAAGGGCGGTCGGTCGACGACCAGCGAAGGCCCGCGCTGCCATAGAGGCGAAGGTTTCGCGCGACCGTGCCGTGGCAGTCGAGCGAGCCGCAGCTGACGTCCAGCAGCTGCGCCACGGGGCGAAAGGTCGCGGCGTCGGGGAGGGCTGGCTGGGTATATCGGGCATCCGAGGGCGGCGCGGAGCAACCGGCGATGGCCACGAGCCCCGCGATCAGGAGCAGCGTCCGCGCGATCACGGCGGTGTTCCTCCGTCGTCGAGGGCCATGCACACGTGGCCCGGCGAGTTTTGCCCGGGCGGGTCGAAGTGGCAGCTCGCGCAAGCGCCGTTCGGCTCGACCGTCCCGTTACCCTCGACGAGGGTCTGCATCCGGACGACCTCTCCGGCGCCTCCCTGAATGCTGACCTGGATCGGGAACGACGGATCGTACTGGCTGGCCGTCGTGTAAAAGTTGCCGGCGGCGTTCGTTCGCAGGGTGATCGAGGTCTTCGAGTCGACGAGGATCACGTCGACCCCGACCGCCGCAACCTTGTCGCCCAGGGTTTCGAAGACGGTGCCCGCGATCGTGAAACGCTGCGGGTCTCCGATCGCGCCGTCATGGCAGAGCAGGCACGGCTGTCCCGGTCGGTGCAACGGCCCGCGCCGGACGCCGGGCGCCTCTGGCCCGAGCGAGGCGATGGCATCGTTTCGAACGGGATCGCAGGCCGCCAGAGCCAGGAGCGCGAACAGCGCCGGCAACGTGCGGGCGGGACTGCGGCTCATAGGTCCGTCTCCAGCGTCATGCCGCTGAGCGCCGAGATCCGGCTCGTCACATAGAGATCATCGAGGTACTGCGTCGAGGTGGCGTTCAGATCGAAGCCAAGAATCCATGAGTTGGGATTCGCTTCGGAGCCCAGGCCGAGCCGTAGCGTGAAGCCGGCGGTCACGTTGACGAGCGGTCCGAGCTCGCGGTCGCCGGTTCGTAGCGCCGGGTACTCGAAACCGGGTCCGAACAGGTAGGCTCGTTGCCAGAAGTTGACGGCCGTCTGAGCGTGGAGTCGCGCGTGGGGGCCAAGCTCGACGCGCCGGCTCACATCGAGCAAGTAGATCGCGTCGGTCGTCGTCGCTTTCATCGCCCAGGTGTCCGCATAGAGGCGCTCGTCGAGACGCAGAGTCGCGAGACGAAAGCGATGGGCCATCCGCGCCGTGATCGCGTAACGCTCGCGCGAAAGTGGGAGCTGCTCGAGCGGGCGCGCCGACACTCGCAGCTCGTTCACGAGGCCGATCGGCGCTCCGCGCGGCACGTTCGTTCCAGGCGAGAACAGCGGAATGTAGCGGTACGGCTTCGAGAGGTCCCCGTCTTCGAGGACCAGGTCGCCGACGAAGGTGGCGATCGTTCGCGGGCTCAAGACCAGCGTCAGCGCCGCGTTGAACGCGTTGCGGTCGAGAACGTGGGAGAACACCGAGAACGCCGTGCCCGTACGACCGGCGACGTCGTGCCCGTGCGCGTAGCCGAAGAGCCACGTGACGTTCTTGTCCGCGAGATCCAGGGTGACCGAACCCCCAGCGGACCACGAGAGGTAGTCCGGTTCGTCGGACACCGAGCCGTTCGCCTGCACGCCCAGGGTCTTCGGCTTGTACGACGCGTCGACGTTCCCCTCCTGCCGGACCTCTTGCCATCGGCGCGAGGCGGTCGAGACGATGTCCACGGATGCGGCGGATACGACGTCCACGAGGTACTGGCCGCCAACGCTCCAGCCGGCCGTAGGGTTCGAGACCTTGCCGCTGACGGACGGGGTCTCGACGAAGACGTGGTCGGTATCCGCATACTGGCCGTAGTCCAGACTGAAGTGCTCGGTGAGGTTCGAGCCCGGAGGCCGGCCGGCCGTCACCCCCGAGGGCGTCGCGGGGGCAGGGCCCTTCGACGATGGAGGGTCAGCCGACGACTGCGCTTGCGCGTCGCGAAACGTGACCGTGAGGGCGAGGGAGCCGATGGTCAAGCCCAGCCGAAGCTGCGCGACTAGTTGCAACCGCACCCGCCACCCGCGGCGCTACCGCCGCCGATCGCCCCTTCCTGCACGGCGCGGACGTGTGCTTCGCTCGGCAGGGCGATGTCCGAGGTCGTCATCGACGGATTCGCGAGCGTCCCCCGCTCGTAGGGCGCCACGTGCGCACAAGCCCCGCACGGGAGGAGCGAGACGAGGAGCAGGAACCGCTTCACGATTGCAGTGACACTTTCCCGGATTGCGCGCAATCGTTCAAGGTTCGTTCGTTGAACGAATCGGCGCTGGCTGGGCAACCATCTTCGTGCCCATTCGGCCGACGATTGCCGCGCTCGGGCTGACCGCCCTCGCGGCAGCGCTCGCGGCAGCGCCTTTCCGCGACGCGCGTGCCCAGCTGGAGCCAGGCCATCCTCATCCGCCCGGGCCCTCGCCTGAAGCGACCGCGACTTCGCAGGCCGAACCCGATCTTGCGCCACCCGCGAGCACAGAAACAGGCGTCGAATGGGAACTCGCCGGCGAGGCGGTCTACGTCACGCCCCCGATTCACGGTGGAGCGACGCCGTTCGGCGCCGGTTTCGGAGCGCGGATCGGGATCAGTCTCTCGGGCTTCTACGTCGGCTTGACGTTGGTCGACTTCCTCGGCTCGAAGGACGTTGACGTGAGTTATCGCGCCCTACTCTATGGAGTCGAACTCGGCTACGGGTTCCGTGTAGCGGCGTTCGGCGGCGCCTTCTGGGTGATGCGACCGCGACTCGGGGTGGGCGACGCGGCCGTCTATTACACGGATCCGAGCCTTTTGGCCGACGTGGTCACGAGCGCGAGCGGGTCGTCGTCGGCCTCCGACACGCTGACCGTCAACAACGTCTACCTGCAGCCCGGCCTCACGTTCCAGCTCGCCTCGAGCGCGCATTTCGTCGCGATCGACGGGAGCATGCTCGTGCTCCCCGGAATCGTCTACGGTGGCGCGGACGCGACGACGTGGATCTCGTACGGCGCGCAGGTGCAACTCGGCTTTCACTTCTAACCGACGACCAAAGGCCAGGCCGAGCTCACTCATGCATCGTTCTCGTGGCCCTGTCGGCGCGCGTCTCGTTCCGCGGAATTCTGACGAACTCCGAAAACCTTGATCATCCTGCAGCGTCGTCGCGATCAAGGGCATCGACGAGGTAATGTGCGCAGGTTGGAGTAGGTGAAGGCTCGGGTCGGGTGCGGCTCCATCAGGGCCGGACCGGAAGCTGTGGGTCCATTCCCCACTGTGT
>CALFNG010000286.1 GCA_937902985.1 uncultured Myxococcales bacterium | reverse complement strand
GACCGACGTCAAGGACAGCGCGTGGATCGCCAAGCTGCTGATGCACGGGCTGCTCGCGCCGAGCTTCGTGCCCGAGGTCGCGCTGCTGGAGCTGGCATGCTCGGCGACGCGACGCGGTTCCTGCTACGTCCGATGCTCGCGCACATCGGTCAAGTGGACGCGACGATCGAACGGCTCGATGCGCGCATCGCCGAGTGGTTCCGGCCGATGTCCGACGCGGCATTGGCTGGTGGAGAATGGAGTGCGACGGCTACTGACCGGCGAAGCCCTGGTCGTAATACTGGGCCCACACGGCGCATTCCTCCTTGCGGAAAGCCGTCAGGTCCTCGAAGCCGGTGTCGAGCTGGAGCCGCTGATCGTTGCCGCTCGCGTCGGGCCCGAATGGAGGCCACGTTGCCGGGGCGCCGCTGAAGTTCGGATCGCCGGTCTGCGCGAAGTGCGCCCAGAACGCATTCATCGCGTTGCTGACGAGCGTATCGCCGCCTGTCGGGTGCACCGGATCGCCGAAGACGTGGCTCATCTCGGACGCGTGCGACGCGAGCAGGATCGTCGGCTCGATCTGCCACGGCATGTTGAAGTTGTACATGAACACCGGCAGGCCGGCCTTCGCTGCGCGCTGCGCCGTATCGAGTGTCCCGCAGACGAGGTTCACGTCGCCAACAACCCGTCCGAGCGCCACCCGGTAGTCTCCGTTGAACTTCGAGGCGGGATACTCGGCCAACACCTGGGGCGCGAACGAACCGAATCGCTTCTGCAGCTCCGCCGCGTAGGACGCGTCGTCCGTCGGAATGGTCGACGTGAGGATGAAGAGCATGCCCTCGTCGTTGTTGCTCCCGAGCAGGTACGGCACGTGGGCGATCCGGCCGCTGTCGTAGAGCGTGCGCGGCTGGTCCGGCAGGAAACCTCCCGGCCCATCGACGACGACCCCAAAGGTGAATGCGGGAGCAAGGGACGAGGTGCCTTCCGAGAGCTGCGGCGAGGCCGCAAGCAAGCTGCTCACGCTCTGGCTTCGCAAGCACGCCAGGGGGTCGGCAGCGGTGTCGCAGCCCATCGTCTTGGCGAACGCGTCGAGGTCCGGTGCGACGTCGGTCGCCGTCCGTGTCTTGACCCCTCCGACGGTCGTCGACGTGCAGCCGGTGCTCTCGCTGATGGCCCTCGCAAAGAGCCCTTGGTCCCCCGGCGACGCCACGTGGTAGCAGACGTCGATCGCGCCGGCCGATTCGCCGAAGATCGTGACGTTTTGGGGATCACCTCCGAAGGCGCTGATGTTTCGCTGGACCCATTGGAGCGCCGCGCGCTGGTCGAACAGGCCCTGATTGCCGAGGGGCGACTGCTCCGCGGCCAAGGCCGGGTGCGCGAAGAACCCCATGACGCCGACGCGATAGTTGACCGTCACCAGCACGATGTCGTGCCTCGCCGCGAAAAACTGCCCGTCGTACCAGAGCTGGGTCGTGGTCGGCACGTGGTCGGAGGTGGCACCCATGATGTTGGCGCCTCCGTAAAACCAGACCATGACGGCAGCCTTCGCGGGTGAAGGCTCGGGCGCCCACACGTTGACGTATAGGCAATCCTCGCTGGTGCTACCCGCGTTCTGTTGATTCGGGCTCTGCGGGCAAGGGTCCGCGAACGACGTCTCGTGCCGCGGCGTCGTCCACGGGTCATTGCGCTCGGGAGCCTTCCAGCGAAGCGGGCCGACTGGTGGCTTCGCGTAGGGGATCTTGAGGAAGCGGCGGGCGCCCACGCCCCCATCGGATCCGCCAACGAGATCCCCCCGCACGACACCGTCGGGCAGCGTGACGATCAGATCGTTTCCAGCGTCCAGATCGTTTCCAGCGTCGGGCGTCGACTGACCCCCGCTGGAGCTGCTGCAACCGGTCACGGCCAGCAAGAAGAGGAGGATCGCGACGAGCGGCGGGTGGGGTACAGGAGAAACGCGGGCGCGAGTCGTGGTCGTCATGGCGAGGGTTTGAGGTGGTTTCCTGAAGGAGGTTCCGCAGAGGTGCTTGGTCGCCACGAGCGGTCGGGAGCTCGCCCCGAACCCTAGCAAACGCCGGGGAAATCAGGGTGACCGACGGGTCTTGAACCCGCGACATCTGGAGCCACAATCCAGTGCTCTACCAACTGAGCTACGGCCACCGTACAGATACAGCCCGCGACCATACCCCCTCACGGCGGACTTTCAAGCGGGATGTCAGCCGTACCCTCCGGCCTCACGGGCCCTCCTCACGGACCCTCTCCCTCACGGAGGCCCTCACGGACAGAACGCCTGCCCGCCCGCCGCCGCGTACGCCTTCGTCTTCGCGATCAGGTTCCCGCCATCCCCGGCCGGATCCCCCGCGAGCCCCGGGATCGTCTGCCCACCCGCGCCCGCTCCGTAGGCCGCGCCGAGGACGTGGGCGGCCGCGAGCTCGTCTTCGTGGGCGAAGAAGTAGTCGACGCGGTTGTCTTTCCAGTGGCTGTTGGTGTTGTTCTGGTTGGCGTTGCCGAGGGGCATTTGCCAGAAGAGGGCCGGCTTGCCGAGGGCCTCGGTGAGCGCCTTCACCCAGGCGAAGTCCTGGTGAAAGTCGGGCAGCGTCTTGTTGGTCACGTCCCAGAAGGCGGTCTTGTCGCCCTGCGACTGGTCGTAACCCGCGTCGCGATCGCTGGTCTCGACGACGATGAGATCCGCGCTCGATTCGCCGCAGGCCGCGAGGAACGTGGCCGCCTTCCTGGCTTCGGCCGCGACGTCGAGGGTCGGGTCGGTGTTGGCGGCCACGTCGGGCCCAGTCATCCACGCCGAGGCTTGCAGGCCCACGAACGCGTGCGGCGCGTACTTTCGAACCATCGCGATCATGCACTGACCCATGCCGGCGATCGTGTTGGGCAGGGACCCGCAGTCGGTCGGGTTCACACTGGCCACGGCCGCCTTGAGCTGGGTCGGGTCGGCCCCGGCCTGGTTCGCGTAACCCCAGAAGTCGGGCTCGATGTGGAGGATGGCGCTCGCGCTGCCGATCTGCTGCAAGAGGAACCGCCAGTCGGCGAAGTACCGCGTCATGATTCCGGTATCGGTCGCGCCCTGGCTGACCTCGAGCTTGCCCTCGACCGTGGCGTTCGGGCCGAGCTTCGCCTGCAGCACCTGGAGGAGCTCGTAGTACGTGTACATCGTGATCTGCGGGGGCGTGGGATTCGTAGCCGTAGCGATGAAGTCGCGAACGTAGAGGCCCGGCTTCTTCGTGTCGTCCTGGTAGCAACCCCACCAGGCGCAGCCTCCGCCGGAGTTGGCGCACGTCTTCCCGTTCGCGGTGCACCCGCTGGCGCACGACGCGCAGACACTGCTGGCGTCGAACAAGCCGCCCGAGATGTACTCGTAGCGAATGTCGAAGGGTGCGGCGTCGGCGACAGCGTCGTCGCCGGTCGAGAGGCCGACGAGCAGTTTCGATTTGCCCATAGCCGAGAGCACGTCGGCGCCGAGGCAGGTGCCGGCGGATCCGTCGCCCACGGGTCCGCCGCTCGTGCCGCTACTGCTCGTGTCGCCGCTGCTCGTCCCGCCGCTGCTCGTGCCGCTGCTGCTCGTCCCGCTGCTGCTCGTCCCGCTGCTGCTCGTCCCGCTGCTGCTCGTGTCGCCGCTGCTCGACGCGCCGCCGCTGCTCGAAGCCTGCCCGGCACCCGGACCGTTCCCGCTCGACCCCCCGCAGCTCGCGGCCGAGCCGATACCCAACGTGATCGCGATGGCCCAGAGGCCGCCCCGCAAGCGCCCGCATTGCCCCATGCGACCAAGAATACGCCAAGAGCTGGAAGTCACCGCAGGTCCGTCACGCCCCTCGTGACCGCCATTCAACATGTGCCAGGCGGAGTCTGCCTCGCTCACACCCGGCCTCACCTCTCTAATGCGTCTCGTGCGCCTCGCGCTGCCCGCGCTCACTCGAGCACGGCGCCCTGCGCGAGCAAGAGGTACGGCTCGGCGATGGGCGCCCCGCCCCCGACCGGAAAGAGGCGGAGACCCAGCGGGCCTCCGTAAACAAGGGTGCTCGTGCCGGCGCTCGAGTCTTCGACCTCGGCGGCCCACGCGCCGCCGCTCGCACCGACGCCGGCGCGTGCTGTCGGCGATTCGACGGCGGGCGATTCGACCACGTACTCGGCGCTCGACTCCGCGTCTTCGGGTTCGTAGCGCACGAGCCGAACGGCCCGCGGCTCGCTCGCGAGCTTGAAGCGCATGCAGCACCCGCCCGGCAACGCCTCGTGCTCGTCGACGTTGATCAGAACGAAGCGGGACGTCGCGTCTTCCATGGTGCAAGCTTAGGTCTCCATGGCGGCTCGCGCCTGCCGGCCGCCCCGGCGCGCTGCCGATCGCGGCGGATCGCCGGAGTCATCGGAAATTCGACATCGACGCGCAGGCATGAGCATGAGGTCAAACGATGTCGTCGGCGATCGTTCGCAGTGGGTGCGGTTCGTTCATGTCGGCCGGCGCGCTCGCCGTCGTGCTGGCGTGCGGCGGCGCCCCGGCGCCCCCGCCCTCGGCTCCGCCCGCAGCCGCGGCGCC
>CALFNG010000285.1 GCA_937902985.1 uncultured Myxococcales bacterium | reverse complement strand
AAGCCCTCGAGCCCCTCGGCCTTCCAGGCCTCGAGCACCGCGTCGCCCACCGTGTGCGAAGGTACGAGCGCGACGACGCAGCCTCCCCCGCCCGCCCCGGTGAGCTTCGCCCCGAGCGCGCCCGCTCCGCGCGCGAGGGCGCACATGCGCTCGATCTCCGGCGTCGAGACGAAGAGCCCCGCTAGGAGCATCTGGTTCAGGTCCATCAGCCGCCCGAGCGCGACCTGGTCGCCCGCCTCGATCGCGAGCCGCGCGTTCTGCACCAGCGATCGCACCGCCTCGAACGAATTGTCGACCATGTCTGGCCGTCGCGTTCGCAAGCGCGCGAGGCCCTCGACCATCGTCTTCGTGCTCGACGCGACGCCAGTGTTGCCGATGCAGAGCTCGAGGGGCCCTCGCACGCGCACGGGCTCGATGACCTCGCCGCGACGAAAGACGACGCACCCTCCGCGCGCGGCGACCGCCGCGTCGACACCGCTCGGGTTTCCGTGGAAGACCTGCTCCCAGGCCATGGCTCGCTCCTGGATGGCTTCGGGGCTCGCGAGCGGTGATAGCGCGCGAGCGATCGCGACGCCGATGGCCGCCGAGCACCCGAGCCCGCCGCCCGGCGGAAGGGACGCTTCGACCTCGACGGCATGGGGGTCGGTCACGCCCTGGGCGGAGCAATCGCCGCGCGCGACCTCGAGGAGCGCCCTGAACGCTCGGGCGAGATCGTGATCCGGCTGGTCTTCGCGGACGACGATGTTCCAGCCGCGGACGAGCAGCCGGCTGGGACCGCGCTCGCCGGGCGTGGCGTGCGCGCGCGCACCTCGGTCGATCCCGACGGCGATCGCGGGGATGCCGTACACGACGGCGTGCTCGCCGAGCAAGATGGCCTTTCCGCACGCGTGGCCGACCGCCATCAGCGTCGCCTCTCCGTGAGTACTCCGACCGCGCTCGCGAGGAGCGCGCGCCCCCCCGCGGTCAGCGGTGCCCGATCGAGCGCGACGCGCGCTCGATCCGCGAGCTGCTCGATCCGGATCTCGATGCGGCCGCGGGCGCCGCAGCCTTCGATGCGCGCCATGGCCATCTTGACGTCGTCGTCGTTCGCGTCCTTGCGCCCGAGGACCCGGCCCAGCCCTTCGGCCGCGCGGTCGTCGCGCAAGGCCTCGACGACGAGCGACGTCCGCTTGCCCTCGCGGAGGTCGTTGCCCGTCGGCTTCCCCGTTGTCGCCTCGTCGCCGAACGTGCCCAGGACGTCGTCGCGGAGCTGGAAGGCGACGCCGAGGGGTTCGGCGAACGACTCCAGCGCGGCCACCTGCTCGTCGGTCGCGCCCGCGAGGTGCGCGCCCATGACGACGGGGCCGCGCACCGAGTAGCTCGCCGTCTTCAAGGCATGCATCGCCTCGACCGCGCGCGCGTCGATCGACGCAGCGACCACGTCGAGGATCTGCCCGGCGACCACTTCTTCGTGCACCTTCGCGAGCTCGCGCGACGCCCGGAGCACCCGCTCGGGAGCGAGCGCCGTCTCGAGCAGGGCGCGCTGGGCCCAGGCGCACGCCATATCTCCGGCGAGGATGCTCATGGCACCGGCACGGCTCTCTTCGAAGCTGGCGCTCATGAGCGCGGGCAGACTCGGACCGCCCCGGCGGATGGCGTCACCGTCCATCAGATCGTCGTGCGCGAGGAGGTACGTCTGAAAGAGCTCGAGCGCGACGCCGACCAGAGTGACCGCCTCGACGCCCCTCCAGTCGCGCGTGCCACCGCACGCCACGTAGGCGGCCGTGAGCAGCACCGCTCGAAGCCGCTTGCCACCGCGCAGCGTGAGCTGGCGGATCCCGTCGGCCACGATGGCGATGTCGTCGCCGCGCCCGCGGGCCTCGGCGACCCGGGCCGCCAGCCAGACGGTCAGGCGTCCCTCGACCTGGTCGCGCACGCCGGCGACGAACGCGTCGAACTCTTCGTGCATGGTCGTCGCGTTCGTGGCGGTGGTTTCAGCGGGGCAGGCTGAGCCGGCCGAAAGAGCCGGCGCCAGCGCGTCGCCGGGCGCTCGGGCCCCGCTGTTGGTCTCGCCTACCACGACGCGGCGCGCCCCGGGGACGGGTTCACGAGAGGATTCCGGCATGGCGTCACCGTTCGAGTCATTGCCGCCGTGCTTAGCCTAGGGCGCGCCCGAGCTTGAGTCAACGCCTGGTCACGCCCGATTCCTGCGTATCTACGCGTACTTTCACGTTTCTTTGAAAGAAAGTGGCGCCTGCGCGCGGATTCGTTCACTTTCCCGCCTCCGATCGCCGACATGCCCCGTCGAGCAGACTGCTAACGTTCGAGGGTCCATGGCGACCATTGGTCAGCGCAAGGCAGATCATCTGGCTCTTTGCGCCGAGGGCGACGTCGGCTTCCGGCGCGCATCGACTCTGCTCGAGTGCGTCCACCTGGTCCACGACGCCTTGCCGGACGTCAAGCTCGCCGATGTCGACCTGTCGGTCACGCTCCTCGGCAAGACGCTCCGCGCGCCGATCATCATCGCCGCCATGACCGGCGGAACCGACGAGGCGGGGCGCATCAACCGCGAGCTGGCGAGCATCGCCGAAGAGCGTGGGTACGGGTTCGGTCTCGGCAGCCAGCGTGCGATGCACCTGCGTCCCGGCACGGGGGCATCGTATCGCGTCCGCCAGGCCGCTCCGAGCACGCTCCTTCTCGGGAACGTGGGCGTCGTGCAAGCCCGGGCGATGACGACGGGCGAGGCCCGCGTCCTCGTCGACGAGGTCGGGGCCGACGCGCTCTGCGTTCACCTGAACCCGGCCATGGAGCTCGTGCAGCCGGGCGGCGACCGCGACTTCTCGGGCGGCCTCGAGACGCTCGCGCGGCTGGCGCGCGATCTCGGTGTGCCGGTCGTGGTCAAAGAGACGGGATGCGGAATCTCGCCGGCGGTCGGCAGGCGCCTGCGCGACATTGGCATCAAGCACGTCGACGTCTCGGGGGCCGGCGGCACCTCGTGGGTGGCGGTCGAGACCAAGCGGGCCGCGAGCGAGGGCGACGAACGAGCCCAGGCGCTGGGCGAAGCGTTGTGGGATTGGGGAATACCCACCGGCGCTTCCGTCGCTCTGCTCGCTCCGATGGGCTTCGACGCCATCATCGCCACCGGCGGCATCGGAACCGGCCTCGACGTCGCCCGCGCCCTCGCGCTCGGCGCGAGCGCAGCGGGCATTGCGCGGCCCATCCTTCGCGCTCTGCTCTCGAAGAAGGCGCCCGGCGAAGGCCGAGCCGTTGCGCTGGCTTCGCTCGACGCCATCGAGACCGAGCTTCGAGCGGCTATGCTCCTGACGGGCAGCCGCGACATCGCCGCCCTCCGCAGCGCTCCTCGCGTGACGTTGCCCCCGCTCACGTCGTGGATCGAGCAGCTCTCGCAGCCCTCCCGTCATGGGCGCGCGTCTCCGGCGTTCGAGTAATTCGACCTACGTGGGCCAAGCGACCACGGGGCCCCGCCACTACGTGCGCGTCGCACGTGTAGTTGGCGCGTGAGGCATGTGTGGCAAGCGAGGCAAGCGAGGCAAGCGACGAGAGGAGAGTGCGTGGCGTACGTGACGAGACCACGGACGGGTCCGCGTCGGAAACCGCGCTCGGGAGGGCCCGCGGTGGCTAGAAGACCGTTGCCCGGTAGTGGTACGTTCGAGAGATGATGGAGAAGAAGGGACGTGCCGACTCTCGAAGGAGCGACCGTCCCGAGCAGGTCGTTGCAGCCGAGCTCAAAGAGAAGCGCGACGCCTTTTTGCAGACGTTCTTCAAACGCGGCGCAGAGCTGACCGACGAGCTCCTGGGTGAGAACGGCCGACTGCGCGAGAAGCTCGCTCGACTCGAAACCGAGAACGCCACGCTGAAGACGCAGCTCGCCAGCGACAACGCGATTCGCGACCTCCTGAGGAAGATCGAAGAGCTCGAACGCGAAAAGGCGCGGCTCCTGTCGAACGTGCACGAGCAAGAAGAGATCTCGAACCGTTTCACCGAGATCGAAGCCGAGCTCGAGAGCTTCGCGAACCTCTACGTGGCGAGCTTTCAGCTGCACTCCACGCTCGGCGTCCGCGCCGTCGTCAGAAATGTGAAGGAGCTCCTGGGGCAGCTGGTCGGCGTTCAGTCTCTAGCCATCTACTTCGTCGACGACGGCCAGCGGCGCCTCTTTCCCATCGCCTCCGATGGTGTCGACCTCGACACCCTGCCCTCGATCGGCATCGGCTACGAGGAAACGCGTCGCGGGGGCGGCCCGCCGCTCGATCCGGCCTCTGCCGTCATCGAGCGAACGTACTTGACGGGGGTGCCTCATATCGCCGAGGGTGAAATGCTGGCTTCGCCGCAGGCTTGCATCCCGCTCCAGTTCGGGGACCGGGCCGTCGGCACGATTGTCGTCTATTCGCTCCTCGAGCAGAAGAAGCGCTTCATCACGGTCGATCGCGAGCTTTTCAAGCTCGTCGGTGCACACGCCGGCGGCACCTTGGTCGCCGCTCACTACTGGGGTTTGGCCGACGGCCGGCTCCCCGCCGCTCAGTCGTTGCGTGATGCGTGTGCATAGGATTTGTCGGAAACCGGCGCAGCAGCATATAATTCGAAGGACAATCTCGTCGAGATGAACGCCCAATACTCGTGCCTGGTGGTGGAGGACTCGCCCATGATGCGGCAGCTCCTCGTGCTCGCTCTGTCGCGGCTGAAGAGCGTCCACGTGACCGAGGCCGACGACGGTGTCGACGGCCTTCGCAAGCTGGCCGCCGGCAAGTTCGACATCATCATGACGGACATCAACATGCCCATCATGGATGGCCTCAAGCTGGTGAAGCGCGTCCGCAGCGATCCGACGCACAAAGACGTGCCGATCATCGTGATCACCACCGAGGGCTCGAGCGAAGACCGCCAGCGCGCCCTTCAGCTCGGGGCGAACGCGTACATCACCAAGCCCATTCAGGCGCCGCAGGTCATCGCGAAGGTCAAGGAGCTGCTAAAGATCGACACGTGACTCGCGTCAAGATCTGCGGCGTGACCTCCGCCGACGAGGCCATGGCCTGCGTCGACGCTGGAGCCGACTCGGTCGGCGTGAATTTCGTCGCCTCGAGCGTCCGTCGGGTCGACGCCGAGACGGCGCGGGCGATCGTCCTGGCGGTGGGCCCGCGAGCGCTCGTCGTCGGCGTCGTCGCCGGAATGAGCGTACCGGCGATGCGCGCGCTCCGCGAAGCGACGGGCGTCGGCTGCATGCAACTCCACGGCGACGAGGCGGCGGGCGACGTGGCCGCCCTCCTCCCCCACGCGTACAAGGCCGTGCGCGTCGAGACCGCCGCCGACGTCGCGCGGGCGCGCGCGATGCCGAGCGACTACGTCCTCGTCGACGCGAAGGTCGAGGGCGCGCTCGGCGGGACCGGACACGCCTTCGACTGGTCGCTCGTCGTCGATCTCGCCAGGACCCGCAAGCTCGTTCTGGCTGGAGGCCTGACGCCCGCGAACGTCGCGCGCGCGATCGAAATGGTGCACCCGTGGTGCGTCGACGTCGCGAGCGGCGTCGAGAGCGCGCCCGGCAAGAAGGACCCCGTGAAGGTGCGTGCCTTCATCGAGGCGGCCCGCGAGCGCTCTCCTACGTGAGCGTCGTGCGCTCGAGCATTGCCCGCGCGGGATCTTTCTCGCGATCGAGGCCCTCGAGCAGGGCGTCCGCGGGACACCGCCCCTGGCCTACGAGCTTTCGCAAGCGCGCCAGGTGCACGCGCTCGTCCTTGCCGCACGAGGCGTCGACGATCGCGCGACGCTCGAGGCCCCCTTCGGCGATCGACACCATGCGCTCGGCTACCTCGGCGAGCGGCCGGCCTCGGAACACCGAGCGGAGTCCGTCGCGCCAGGCCCGCGTTCGGAGTTCGGCGATCTCGTCGTAGGTCCATCCGGCGACCAGGGCCTCGGCCTCGGCGAGCGCGGCGTCGTCGTAGAGGATGCCGGTCCACAGCGCGGGCAGCGCGCACGCGAGATCGGTCGACTGCACGTCAGCCCCGCGGACTTCGATCGTCTTCTTGAGGCGCACCTCGGGAAAGAGCGTGTTGAGGTGGGTCTTCCAGTCCTCCATGTTGGGCGTGCAGCCATGGGAGCCGCTCTTCATGAACGAGCGGAACGTCTGCCCGGTGTTGGCGATCGCGTGACCCCCGCGCTTGAAGAGGAACATCGGGACGTCGAGCGCCCACTCGACGTAGTCTTCGAAGCGGCTCCCGCGCTTCCACAGAGCGGGCAACAGGCCCGACCGGTCGGGGTCGACGTCGAGCCAGACCCGCCCGCGGTAGGTGACGCCCCCGTGAGGCTTGCCCTCCTTCCACGGGCTGTTCGCGAAGGTGGCCGTGGTCGCCGGCGCGAGCGCGAGCGCCACCCGCATCTTGCGCATCGCATCGGCCTCGCTCGCGTAGTCGAGGTTCACTTGCACCGTGCAGGTGCGGAGCATCATGTCGACCGCGTGCCCGCCGCGCGTGGGCAGATACTCTCGCATGACGCCGTACCGCTGCTTCGGCACCCACTCGAAGTCTTCGCGACGCGCGAAGGGGTGGAAGCCGACGCCGAGCCAGCGGACGCCCATGGCCCTGGAGACGGGAGCGATCTCCCGCAGGTGACCGCGGAGCTCCGCGCACACCTGGTGGATGTTCTCGGCCTTGTCGCCCGAGAGTTCGAGCTGCGCGCCGGGCTCGAGGGTGATGGAGCCCCCGCGGCGCATCAGGGCGATGATGGGACCCTTGTCGTGCTCGCGCTCCGGCAACCACCCGTGCTTGGCGACGAGCTCTTCGAGAACGTGCGAGACGCTGCGGTCGCCGAGGTAGGGGAGCGGCTTGCGCGTGGCGTCGAAGACACCGAACTTCTCCATCTCCGGGCCGATCCGCCATTCACTACGCGGCTTGCAGGCCTCCGCAAAGGGCACGACGAGATCTTCGCGGCGGATCGGGTCGAGTTGCTCGGTCGTCGTCACGGTCGGAGCTCGGGGGGGGCTGCTTCGCTTGCAACCGTTGCAGGGGGCGCGCGCGGCGCGCGCTGGAGTGACATCCACTGTGATGCCGGCATCACCCTTACGGTAGTGCGGCGGAATACCCCAGCATGACCGTCCGCGTCAATTTGGACCGTCCATATTCGGCCGTCGCTCTTCGCGCGGCGCGGCAATTCGAGCCTGACGCGAGCGGCAGTCATGTAGGTCGTGCGCCGGGCCGCAGACCCACGCCGGTGCTGGGCTTCCCGCCGCCTCCGCCAGCCGCTCTCGATGTGCGCTTGCGGTCGAAGAGACGAACGCGACGCACGAAGAGGTCGACGAGAAAGAGGGCGATCGCGGCGCCCACGAAGCGTGGCCAGAGGTCTTCGTGATAGCGAATCACTTCGCCGGCAGGATCGAACACCGCCCCGGGTGCCGGGTCGACGCCGCCCCCCGTCACGGCGGTGGCGCGCGCGAGCGTGTCGACGTCGGGCGCCAGAGCGAGGTACTCGCGCGGGTAAGAGTTGGTCACGTGACCGAAGCTCTCGGCGACGGTGGCGATCTTGCCCGTCTTGCCGTGGCCGTCGTCGACCGCCTGCTCGAGCGACGCGTGGAGCAAGAACGAGCCGTAGCGCTCGAGGGGGAAGTCGGCCTCGTAGCGACCCGGCGCGACCTGCGGCATCGGCACCTTGCGTGTCTCGCTCCCGCTTCGCTTGTCGTTCGCGCTAACTGCCCCCTTGCTCGCAGGCGCGCCCTCCGGGCCCGTGATCGTGAGCCACGCGTCGAGGCCGTTCTGGAACGCGTCGTCGCCGCCGATGGCGTCGATCACGGCGCGGACGCGGCCCGTGGCGGCGTCCATCTCGGCCCGCATGTCGAAGACCTGGCGCTTCTTCTGGCGCATGTGCTCGCGAACGAGCTGCGACCAGAACTGCCCCCATTGCGGCCAGCGCAGCCATTCGACGGCCCACAGGTTCTTCACGTCGCTCGTCCACGCCAGCGAGTAGCCAAGGCCCACCCGCCACCGCGCGAGGATCGGCTCACCGAGCTCGCTTTCGAGGATCTGCTGCGCGGGCGGCGGCTTGAGCTTGGTCGCGATGTAGCCGTGCAAGAAGGGCGCGGCCGCGATGTCGATGCCGCGCAAGAAGTCGGCGGGTGCCGCGACGCGCGGCTGAAAGTACTCTTCGACGGCCGCCGATCGGCTCACCATCTCGGTCTCGCGCGTGAAGATGCGCGGCAACGACTGCGGGTCGAGGACCTTGTAGAACCGGCCTCCGCCGACGTCCGACACCATGCGCAGGAGGCTCTCGTCGACGCCGCCGCCGAGGCCGACGGTGGTCACGGTGATCTCCTCGGCCGCCATCGCCTGGACCAGATCGCGGATCCCGTTCTGCGGCGCCTGCCCGTCGGTGAGCAGGACCACGTGCTTTCGCTTGGCCCGGGTGGTCGAGAGCGCCTGGTAGGCGGTGTCGAGCGCCGCGAAGATCTCGGTGCCGCCCCCCGCCTGGATGCGCGCGATGTCGCTCTGGATGCGCGCGCTGTGCTTGGCCGGCGTCATGCGCACGATGCGTGTGGGCTGCGAGTCGAAGGCGATCACCTCCAGGAGGTCGTCGGCCGCGAGCGTGTCGGCGGTGGCCTTGGCGGCCTGCTTGGCCATCTCGAGGGGCAGACCCTGCATGGATCCGGAGCGATCGATGACGAGCGCCATCGCGACCTCGGGCTCGTCGCGCCGCTTCTCGGCATCCATGCGCACGGGCAGGATCCGCTCGATCGTCGTGTGGTACCAGCCGCCGAGCCCGTAGCCGTTCTCGCCGCCCGCGAAGAGGAACCCGCCGCCGAGATCGCGCACGTACTGCTCGATGGTGTCTTGCTGCGTGAGCGACACCTTCTCGGCGGGCATGTCGCTCAAGATGATGAAGTCGTATTTCTCGGCCTCGCGCAGCGATGTCGGCAGCGGGTCGAAGGTGTCGACGTTGAGCTGCTGCGCGCTGAGAGCGGCGGAGAGGTACGACGCGCGCGAGGGGTTCCCGTCGACGTAGAGCACGACGGGCATGCCGACGACCGCGGCCACCGCGGTCGCGCGGTTGTTCTCGGAGAAGTGATCGTCGGGGGCCTCGCTCACGTCGAGCGAGTAAGTGACCTCGCCCGGCACCGCCGCCTTGCTCTTGAAGACGACGTCGTTGTCGCCCGGCTGGAGGTCGACCACCTTCACGCCCTCGAGGCCGTTGACGACGTCGCCCTGCTTGAGCGAGAGCTTCACCTTCTGTGCGACCGAAGAGAACACCTGTGCGTGCAGGTCGAAGGTCTCCTCTTCACGGACCTTGTCCGGGACTCGAAGCTCGCGAATCGCGACCTCGCCCGGCACCGGGCGCTTCGACGGCACCGCGAAGAGCTTGACCCCGTAGAGCTTCGCGCGGTTCGCTTCGGCCAGCAGGTCGCCGTCGGTCTGCACGCCGTCGGACAGGATCACCGCGCGCCGCAAGTACCCTTCCCGGAACAGGCCGTACGCCAGCTGCATCGCGCTCGCCACGTCCGTCCCCGCGCCGAGCCCGGGCCCGTGGCGCTCGAGGGCGGGCACGACGATCGCCGCGCGCGCTCCGGTCAGCGTTCCCGCTTCGTCCCCCAGCGGAACCGCGCGCGGTCGCTTCGCGAAGGTCACGAGCCGGACGAGATCGTCCTTCCCGCGCGCGTCGACGCCCTTTTGCACCTCGCCGCGCGCGTCCTCGAGCGTGGCGTCGGAGATGCTGTCGCTCACGTCGACGAGGTAGATGGTGCACACCTTCTGCGTCGTCGCCGTGCGCGCGAGGCGCGCCAGCCCGAGCGCGATGAGCGCGACGAACCCCACGCGAAGCGCGACCGACAGGGCCCGCTGCGCCGGTGGCAAGTCGGCGAGCGAGCGGCCGATGATCCAGAGAAAGTACGGAGCGAGGAGCGCGATGCCGAGCATTCGCGGCGCGAGCAGCTGGTACTCGCTCGTCCGATGCGACCACGTGAGCGTCGGCCCCGCGTACCAGACGTAGCGCAGGTACGCCCAGAGCCCCGCGCCGAAGACGCCGAGGGCGAGGGCACCCACCCCGGCGCGGCCGAGCCGCGAGGTGAAGCGCGCGCCGAAACGCGAGACAGCCCCGCTCATACGGTGAGTCTCCGGTGGTATGTCGCCCACTCGAGGACCGTCAGCAGCGCGACCGCGAGCAACAGGTACACCCAGATCTCGCGACGCACGCCGAAGTGGAAGCCCGTCACCTCACCGGCCTCTTTGCCGTCGACCACGACGCGATCTTGCGGCGCGATCGCGCTCTCTTCGGCGTCGAGGAGGTTGGCCGCGAACGCCACCCGGCCGCCGCTGGTGTCGGCGGCGTTGGCGGCGTTGGCGGCGATCGGCGGGTTGCCGGCGCCGGACACCTCGTAGAAGCCGGCGTGCTCGCCGAGGAAGACCGCGCGACCGTCGTGCACCGCGACGGGCTGCGTGCTCCCGTCGGGCATCTTGACGAGGGCCTGCGCCGCCGCTCCCCCGAGCGGGATTCGCCAGACCTCGCCCGTGCGATAGGCCGAAAGATACTGGGCGTCTTCGTCGGTGAACCAGTTGAGGCAGTCGAGAATGAACAGCGGCCACGCGATCCGCAGCGGCAAGTCGCTCGCGCGGACGTCGAACCCGACCGCCACGAACTTGAACCCCGCGCGCGTCCCGGCCACCAGGATGGGAGACGCTCCGCGGTCGGAGGCGCCGAGGACCTTGTCGCCGCTCTGGGGCACGAGCTTGTGCCCCTCGGCGACGTTCACGTCGTCGAGCGCGAGAAAGCGCACGGCCGGGTGCTTCCGGTCGATCTTGTCGAACCCGGGCGTCTTGAGGACGCCCTCGACGCGGACCGGCCCGCCGGGGCCGCGCGGATCGAGATAGAGAGCCGGCGCCCGGGGGAGCTCGGCGGGCGTCACGCCGTCGAAGACGACCGCGTCCCATCCGCCGCGGGCCATCGCCGATGCGTAGGCTTGCGGTGGCACCGGCGCGACCTCGGTCACTTCGAGGTACTCGTCGAGGAGCAGCGCGGCCTCGAGGTACGTGTTGCCGGCCGTCACCACGAGCACCTTGGCGCGCCGGCGCTCGGGGAGCAGCGCGTAGGCGTGGTCGTCGGCGGCGAGGTCGTCGTGCGTGCCGTCTGCGCGGGCGATCTTCGCCTCGAGGGTACGGCTCGCGCCGGAGAGCTGCGGGTAGAAGCGCGGCAATCGCTCTCCCGGCTGCAACCGCAGCTTCGTCAGGTCGACCAGCGCGCCGTCGCCCAGGAGCTGAAGCTCGACGTCTTCAGCCTGGGCGCCGCTGTTCGTGAGCTCGAGCATTACCTCGTAGCGACTCCGGTCGAGCGGATAGCGCCGGACCGAGAACTCGGTGACGCCCACGTTGCGTCCGCTCTTGCCGACGCGCACGTAACTGAGCTTCGCGTCGCCCATGTGCACGGGCCCCGACGCGTCCTCGGCGGGGCCGAGGGCGCCGTCGGACACGACCACGATCTCGGCGCGGTCGGTGCCGCGGAGCGCGTCGGTCGCGAAGCGGAGCGCGCGCGGAAAGTCTGCCCGCGCGTCGGTCGCCACGACCGAGTCGACCTCGCGCTCGAGGGACGAGGTGTCGCCAGTCAGCGGCCCGAGCGGCGTCACGACGGCGTCCATCTGGGCGACGAGCATCCGATCGGCCCCGCCGAGCCCGCGGATCATCTTCTTGACCTCGGCTTTCGCGACGCCGAGCCGACTCGGCGCCACGTCGGTCGCCTGCATCGACGCGCTCGCATCGACGAGGACCACGACCGTGCGGCCCTTGATGAGGCTCTCCGCGGCCCGAGGATCCCCGAGCGCCAGGACCAGGAGCGCGAGCAGCGCGAGCTGCAAGAAGAGCGAGAGGAGCCGCTTCAGCTTGGAAAAGAGGGTGGTCGCCTCCTTGTCGCGGAGGATGCGCTCCCAGAGCGGCGAGAACGGAACCGCCACGACCCGCCGCCGCAGCTTGAGGACGTAGAGCACGGCCACGCCGAAGCCCACGGCCGCGAAGATGGCCGCGAGTTCAGCGAGAGGGAGCCCGGCGAAGATCACCGGAGAAAGCCTCCTCGCCGAAAGACCCGGAGGATGAGCTCGTCGAACGGTACGTCGACGCTCGCGGTCACGTAAGGCACCTGGCGCGAGGAACAGAAGCGCTCGACCCCGGCGAGGTACTCGGCGTAAGCGGCGCCGAAGCGGTCGAGCACCTTCGCCGTCACCGTGACCTCGCGCTCGTCGCCCGTCTCGCAATCGTAGACGAGCACGTCGCCCTGGAGCTTCGGCCGGGCGTCGGCCGGGTCGACCACGTGGACGACGAACGCGTCGAACTTGTTGTAGCGGAGCACGTTGATCCCGCGCTCGAAGCCCTGCGGGTCGTAGAGATCGCTTACCAGCACGGCGAGCCCGCGGCGCTTGTGCTGCGCGACGAACGTCTTCATCGCGTCGCCGAGGTGCGTCGTGCCTTCGGCGCCAACCGACCGGAGGAAGCGGAACGTCTTGAAGATGCGCGCCTTGCCCCGCGTCTCGGGCATGCGCTCGAGGATGCGGTCGCTGGTCGTCACGATGCTCACGCGATCGAGATTCGCGAGGCCCACGTACGCCAGGGCCGCCACGATCTTCTTCGCGTACGCGAGCTTCGTGCCGGCGGCGCCGCGGTCGGACTTGAAGGCCATCGACCCGCTGGTGTCGAGAATCAGATAGATGGCGAGGTCTTCTTCTTCTTCGTAGAGGCGAACGAGGAGCCGCCCGAAGCGCTGGTAGACGTTCCAGTCGAGCGTGCGAAAGTCGTCGCCGGGCTGGTAGTCGCGGTGGTCGGCGAACTCGACTCCGCTGCCGCTCTTCTTGGTGCGCCGCTCGGCGCGGAGCCGCCCGGAGAACACCCGGCGGCTGACGAGCGCGAGGTACTCGAGCTTGCGCTGGAACTCATCGTCGAAGAGATCTTGCTCGTCTCCCTCGACGCGCCGGGGAGCGCGACGAAAGAACGAGGACAGCGAGGCCAGGACGCCTGTGGACGAGGCAGTTCGAGTCATGGCGACCGGGTTCCGGGAAGCGTGCGGGCCGCGCTCAGTTGACGCGCGCGGCCGCCTTCTCGGCGGTGGTCTCGGGGATGGCCTTGAGGATGGCGTCGATGACCTGATCGGTCTTGATGCCCTCGGCCTCGCCCTCGAAGTTGAGGAGCACGCGATGACGGAACGCCGGGTGGACCACGGCGCGTACGTCGTCGACGCTCGCCGCGAAGCGATTGTCGAAGAGCGCGCGAATCTTCGCAGCGAGCAGCACCGCCTGACCGCCGCGCGGCGAGCTGCCGTAGCGCACGAATCGCTTCGTCAGGTCGGGCGCGTCGGGCCCCTCGGGATGCGTCGCCTGGAGGACGCGTATGGCGTAGTCCCGCACGTGCGGCGCGACCGGCACCTGGCGGACGAGCCGCTGCATCTCGAGGATCGCGTCGCGATCGAGCACGGCGCGGCACGGCTCGACCGTGCCGCCTGTGGTGCGCTCGAGGATCTGCCGGAGCTCGTCACGCCCGGGGAACGGCACGTGCAGCTTGAAGAAGAAGCGATCGAGCTGCGCTTCGGGCAGCGGGTACGTGCCCTCCATCTCGAGGGGGTTCTGGGTGGCCAGCACCACGAACGGCTCGTCGAGCGTGTGCGTTCGCTTGCCGACGCTCACCCGGTGCTCCTGCATCGCTTCGAGGAGCGCGCTCTGGGTCTTGGGCGTCGCGCGGTTCACCTCGTCGGCCAGCACGATGTTCGCGAAGATCGGGCCCTTGCGGAACTCGAAGGCCTTCGCGCCGCCCTGGCCTTCGTCGATCACCGTCGTTCCGAGGATGTCGGCGGGCATGAGATCGGGCGTGAACTGGATGCGCGAGAACGTGAGCGACAGGGTCTCGGCGAGCGTGCGCACGAGCATCGTCTTGCCGAGACCGGGCACCCCCTCGAGGAGCGCGTGGCCACCCGCCAGCATGCAGGTGATGACTCCGTCGATGACCTCGCGGTTGCCCACGATGGCCTTGGCGATCTCGCTGCGCAGATCGTCGATCTGCGTCCTGAACCGCGCGACCTTGTCCCGCACAGCCTCGGCCTCGGACATCGTCATCTCTCCTCTTCGAACTTCGAACGGACTCGTGGGTGAAAGCGTTCACGCGGCAGCTGCTCGACAGCGGCGTGCGCGCGAACCGGTCATTCGTCGCGCGGGCGAATGAGCTGAAAGTACCGCTTGACGTAGAACCGATAGCCGCCGGGAATCTCGTCCTTGGCGGCCGACTCTTCGGCGACCTGGTGGTACTCGGTGTAGACCTTCTTGTAGCCCTTCGACGCGAAGCCGCGCTCCGACGCGCCGAGGATCACCTGGCTGCGCGAGCCGCCCTGGCCCGAATCGGAGCCCTGCACCTGGGTGTCCTGCGTGCCCATCGTGGGGTTCGTCGCCTGGCCCTGGATCTTCGGATCGTGCCCCGTTCCCCAGTGACCCGGCGCGCCCTTGCCTTCGCCTTCGCCGCCGTTGCCTTGCCCGGAACCGCCGCCGCCCTGACCGCGCGAGAGCATCAAGAGCTTCTCGCCGCCCGGCCCGACGACCCAGGTCTCGCCGCCTTGCCCGCCCTGCTGGCCGCCCTGCGCCCCACCTTGGCCTTGCTGACCCTGGCCTCCGCCGCCCTGACCCTGGCCCTCGCCTCCCTGACCCGGCTGACCTTGCCCCTGTTGACCCTGACCCGGCTGACCCTGGCCTTGCTGCCCTTCCCCGTCGCCGCCCTGCTGACCGCCCTGACCGCGCGCGCTCTGACCGAAGCGTTTCAGTCGGACGATCTGGCCTTTGCCACCCTGGCCCTGCTGGCGCAGGAGCTCACGCATCTCCTGGAGCTTCTGGCGTAGCTGCTCTTTCTCCTCCTGCGTCGTCTGCTCCTGCTCCATCTGGTTCAGGTCCTCGGCGCCCTTGTCGAGATCGTCGGCGCTCGCCCCGAGATCTTTCATCAGATCTTCGGCGGCCTGCTCGAGCTCGCGATCGAGGCGATCGAGCTGACGGCCGGCGCTCTTCTGTTCGCCGGCGTCGCGGTCGAGGCGCTCGAGCTCGCGCTGCTTCTTCTCGAGGAGGCTCCGCTCTTCGTCGCTGCCGCCGCCGTCGGCCATGCGCTCCTTGCGCTTCAAGATGTCTTCTGCCAGCTCCTGACGGCGCTGCTCGACCTCTTGCGAGTGCTTGTCGGCCTGCTCGGCGGCCTTCTTGATGGCCTCGCGCATCTGATCGAGCTGAGCCTTGTCGACGGCGCCACCTTGCGCTGCCGCACGCACCTTCTTCGACAGCGCCTCGAGGGCATCGCGGGCCTTGTCGAGCCTCGCGTCGGTCATCGCCTCGCCGGCGGGCCGCGTGAGCTCGGCCTTCTTGAGCTCCTCGCCCATCGACTCGATCTGCCGCTCCAGCGCTTTTCGGTCAGCCGCAGCGCCGTCGAGCAGCTTTTCCTGGAGCGCCTCCATGCGCCGGAACGCCTCGGTGCGATCGAGGCGACGGCTCGCGATGTCGTCGACGAGGCGGTTGAACTCGTCGACCAGGGCCTTAGTGTCGTCGTTCGAGTCCTTCTGCTGGATGTGCTTGAGAAAGTCTTTGACGTCGTCGAGGTCGTCGGGCGCCATCTCGATCGGATCGATCGTCCTGGCGTGGGCCGCCGGAACATGGGCGCGGACCTCGAAGAGGAGGACCCCCGCGAGCGTTGCCGCAAGAGCCACGGCCGCGCCGAGTGGACGGGGCCACCGAATCGGAACGGCACGACGCGGCTCGGCAACCGACGCGGCGACCACGGCGTCATCGATCGCCGCGTCCATGAAGGGCGTTCGCGGGCTCGCCTGCGAGAACGCGAGCGCGCTGACCAGACGATCGTGGAGGACATGAAAGCGATCGAGGGCGCCCGCTCCGGCGCAGGTCGGCACGCGCCACGCCCACCCGGCTGCGGTTGCCGCGACGACGCCAGCGGCGTCGAACGCCAGCATGGCTCGCGTAGGACGCTCTGCGACAAGACCCAGCTTGCGGCCCGTGACGTCGACGATGGCCAGGACGAGCGCCGCACAGAGCGCCTTCGCACCCACACGGAGCATGCGCTCGAGCCGGATGCGTCGCTCCGCGTGCCGCGCGAGACGACGAATCTGCTCGATCCCGTGCTCCTGGGTGGTCATCCGGTGTTGACGTCCGACGTTCGGGGAAAGTTTCTCGACCTCTTCGTGCTTCTGCGTCGCTCTCCTTTCGTAGTCTAGCAAATCGCAGCCCGAGGACCGGCCGCACAGGCGCGGTTTCCGCAAGCGTTCGCACCTGCATGGACGTCCCGGGCCGCGAGCGCATTCCGAGGGGCGTCACTTGGCTCGGCACGGCGACAGCGCTAGACAATTCTCGACCTGCTACTGGTCCCGCTGCCGCGCATCCACCCACCCGGCCTCCCCCCGTTCGTCGCTCGAATTCCGGCCCTTCGCCCCCGTCGTCCCCCTGCCCCGTCCTATCGCCCCTCCCCCCGCGATACGCCTTCGAATCGCGCGAGACCGAACCGCCGAGGCCCGCACCACGGGCGGTTTCGTGAACCTTTCGCGCCTCGACCTCGTCGCGATCTATCCCGACGGGACGGAGAGCCCGCCGTTCCCGTACGACGTGGTGATGCGGGCGGCGCTCGACGCGACGGCCATTGCTGCGTATTTCGTCGAGCGCGGGGTCCACCACCTGTACCTTCGCTCTGCCGTGCGACCCCCGTGTGCCCTCCGCGCCGTTCTGCCGCTCAGCGACGGAAACCTCTGGGAGGTGCCGGCGGGGCTCGTCGAGCCGGGCGAAGATCCGGCCGCCACGGCGGCGCGCGAGCTCGGCGAAGAGCTCGGTTTCACGGCCACCGCGAGCGACATGAAGCCGCTCGGGCCCTGGCTCTTCCCGGTTCCCGCCGTGATCGCCGAGCGCCATCTCTTCTTCAGCATCGAGGTCGACCCGCGAATGCGTGAGACTCCGACCGAAGACGGCTCTGCCTTGGAGCGCGCGGCGTCCGTCTGCGCGTTCCCGCTGCTCGACGTCCTCGACCTTTGCCGCGAGGGCGCGATCCGCGACTCGAAGACCGAGCTCGTGGCGCGCCGGCTCGTCGAGGAGCTGGGGCTCGACGCGCGGTCTCCTCGCACCGATGGCCTGGTCCCTCGCCTGGCCCCTCGCCGTGAGGTGGACCCGTGACGGCCACACGGACCCGGCGGCCCTACCGGGTGTACGTCGTGCTCAAACGCTCCTCTTGGACCAAATGGGTCGACGAGGAGCACGACCCGCGCATCGTCGCGCTCCTCGAAGCCGGCGACGAGAGCGTGCGGCGGATGCTGCCCGGCCACCTCGACCACACCGAGACCGTCGAAGAGGTGCGCCGCGCCCTCGTGCATCTCGGCGTCGACGTCGTCTGGCACGATCAGCCGCATCACTTTTACATCGAGGGCCGCTGCGACCTCGTCGTCACAGTCGGAGGCGACGGGACCCTCCTGGGCGCCTCGCACGGCATCGGATCGCTCGTGCCGCTGCTGGGCGTGAACAGCGCGCCGGCGCACTCGATCGGCTTCTTTTGTGCAGCGAAGAAGGGCCAGGTCCACGAGGCGATCGCCGCCGCGCTCGAAGGCGCACTCGAGCGCGTCGAGCTGACCCGGATGCGCGTCGAACTGAACGGCGAGCCTCTGCACGATCGCGTCCTCAACGAGGCGCTCATCAGCAGTCAGTCGCCTGCGGCGACCTCGCGCTACATCTTGCGGCTCCACGCCGAAGAGCGTGGCGGTTCCATTCGCACGCTCGCCGAAGAGGAGCACAAGTCGAGCGGGATCTGGGTCGGCCCCGCCGCCGGCTCCACCGCGGCTCAACGAAGCGCGGGGGGATCGATCTTGCCTCTCGACTCCGGCGCCCTTCAATACGTGGTCCGCGAGCCGTACCGGATCCACGGCGAACCCCTGAAGATGACGCTCGGGCTCGTTGGCGACGGCGAGAGCCTCGTGGTCAAGAGCCGCATGCGCGATGCCCGCGTCTTCATCGACGGCGACCACCTGGTCCACGACGTCACGATGGGCGACCTCGTCACCATGCGCCGCTCGAACGAGCCCCTCATCGTCCTCGGTCTACGACGCGCTCTCTAGCGGCGGCGCAGCCGTCCGCGTCCTGGGAAGTCACGACGGAGGCGGTCGCGCTATGCGCGACGGCCTCCTAGCGCCGCGATCCGGAAGCGAGGTGCCATCGAGCTGCCACGTGGATTTCGCACCCCCGAAGGCGGCTCGCAGACGTTGTCTGGTGCCGAGAGCCGTGGTTAGCTATCGTCAACCATTTAGCCGTCGTGACCCATAAGGAAGTAGCAATGAGCGGCGCTTTCGCCCTCTCGTCAACGAGGCGCGGCAGCTCGGACCCAGGCGCATGGCCCGCATGAAGGCAAGGGGCGCGAAGGCCTCACGAAGTACCCGTCGCGCAGCGACCGATGGCGCCATTTCGCATGCCCTGGCGGCGGGCTCGATCGCGGCCCACGCGACCGGCCAGGACGCAGCCGAAGAGCGCGTGCCCGCGTCGTGGGCCGCGTTCGTCAACAGCTTCGCCTCGCAAGACTGGCTGCTCATCGGATACCTGTCCGCGATCCTGGCCGCGCTGGTGTTCGGCAAGGGGAGCAACCGCGGCGTGTGCATCGTGCATGTCGCGGGCGACCTGGGCGCCTTCATGTTCGTGCTCGCGCTCGTGCGCCTGCAACTCCTTCGCTGGGGCGGCGCCGCCAGCTCGCTCCTTTACCGAACCGCGATCATGGCCACGCTCCTCGGGACCTTCTTTCAGCTCCGCGAGATCCTGCCGGCCGTGAGCCCCTGGGCAATGGACGCGCGGATCTACGCCTTCGACTTGCACGTCTTCGGCTTCGAGCCGAGCGTCTGGCTCGATCGGTTCGTCAACGAGTCGACCACCGAGTGGTTCGCGTTCTTCTACTTCCTCTACTTCCTCATCCTCACCGTCCACGTCTTGCCGATGCTCTACTGGCTGCGCGACGAGCGAGTGCTCGCGCGCTTCGGCGTCGGGTTCCTGTTGATCTTCTTGACGGCCCACCTGCTCTACATGGTGGTCCCCGGCTGGGGACCGTACTGGTATCTGCGCGACTCGTTCCAGCACGAGCTTCACGGCGCCACCTTCTGGCCCCTCGTGCGTGAAGCGGTCGACGCGGGCGGCGCGCAGAAGGACATCTTTCCTTCGCTGCACACGGCGGTGCCCACGTTCATCGCGATCTTCAGCTTTCGCAACCGGCGGCTCGTGCCGTTCAAGTACACGTGGTGGGTCATGGCCTTCGTGGCCACGCAGATCATCATCGCGACGCTCTTCTTGCGGTGGCACTATCTCGTCGATGTGGTTGCCGGGCTGACGCTCGCGACGACAGCCGCGTTCCTCGGGCCGTACCTCGCCGACTGGGAGGCGATTCGCCGCGACCGCATGGGCATCCAGCCCGCGTGGATGCCTCTCGCATTTCCCTGGACCAAGCCTACCAACGACTGAAACGATCGGCCAATCGCGCCAATCGCGCCAATCGCGCCAATCGCGCCAATCGATCGCACGGCGAACGTAGCGAGAGCGCCTTTCCTCTCGGTGCCCGCTCGCGGCCGGCGACGAAAGGTCTCGCGACTGGCCATGTGCTACCGTGGAGCGAGGTCAATCATGCCGCGCACGCGTCGAGCTTCGCGCGCTGCTACGCTCTTCATGGCGATTGCAGCGTCGTGCCCGCCAATGGCTTTATCCCTGATATCGCTCGTCGAGTCGCGCGCGTCCGCGTCCGTCTCGATCGCGGTCACGTGGGACGGCCTCTTGCACGAGTCGAGCGCCGCCGCCGTGGTGACGAGCGTCGAGTCGCGCCCGGTCTGGGAGAATGGGCGAATCTACACGTACACCCGCGTTCATGTCGATCGCCCGGTGGCCGGCGTGCTCGGAACGGGCAGCGAGGCGTGGATCCGCACAATGGGCGGGATCGTCGGCAACGTGGGGCAGATCGTCGAAGGCGAAGCGGCCTTCGCGCCGGGCGAGACATCGTTCCTCTTCCTCCGGCCGGGCCCCGTGGGCGCCTACGTGGTCACGGCGCGCGGCCAGGGGCAGTTCCCCGTCGTCGCCGACGGTGTCGCGCCCGCGCACCTCGTGAAGAGCAATGCGGTCGGGATGCTCCTCGAACCTCGCCCCGCGGCCCCGGCAGCCGCCCCGCCACGGCTCGCGGCAGACGTCGTTCACGGACGCGTCGTTGACGATGTCGCGCGGGACGTCGCCGCGGCGTGGGGCGCAGCGCATGCCCGCTGAGCGTGGTCCGATCGTCTTCGCGGTCGCGCTCGGTATCGCCGCGCTCGTCGCGTCCCTCACGGCGGCCACGACGAGCGACGCGTATTGCCGAACCACGACCTGCGGTCTGCCTCCCGGCTTCGCGCCGAGCCCGGGCGAGTGTTACCCGCCCAACTTCGAGGAGAGGTGCGCCATGCTCAGTCCGCCGGCGAAGATCCTCCCACTCTACTGGGCGAACGCGTGCGTCAGCTACGACATTCAAGCGGACGCGAGCCGACAGGTGCCTTACCAGGATGCCTCGCGCCTCTTGGCGGCCGCGTTCGCGCAGTGGACGTCGACCGTTTGCCCCGGCGCCGGCGGCGGTCGCGTGAGCATCGATGTCAGCGACCTCGGCCCCGTCTCGTGCGATCTCGTGCAATACAGCTCCGATCAGGGCAACCAGCACGTCATCGTCTTCCACGACGATGTGTGGCCTCACGACGACTCGGCCAATACGCTGGGGCTGACGACGATCACGTTCGATAAAGACTCGGGCGAGATCTACGACGCCGACATGGAGATCAACTCCACCCCCTCCGTCGAGCTTTCGCTCGGCGATCCCCCGCCAATGGGTTTCGACTTCCAGAGCATCATCCAGCACGAGACCGGTCACTTTCTCGGAATGGCGCACTCGGGCGAGACCGGCGCGGCGATGCTCGCGCGTTACATGGTCGGCACGACATCGATGCGTACGCTTGGCACCGACGACACAGAAGGCCTCTGTTCGATCTACTTGCCCGACGGAAGCCGAGCGGTCGCCACGGCGGTCGCGGCGTCGGGCGTGGTCGCCGGGGCGGCGTGCGACCCGACCCCGCGCCACGGCTTTCAGAGCGAGTGCGCCCAGCCGCAGCCCAGCAGCACCAACGGCTGCTCGCTGTCGGCCGCGAGCCAACTTCCTGCAGAAGGCGGCGCGCCCCTCTCCGAGGGCGCCGCGGCGGTTGCGCTGACGCTGGGGATCTGCTTCCGCCGGCGGCGTCGCGCCGCGAGCGACCCTGATTCGAATGTGATAACCCAGGCGCCCCATGCGCCCGCCGTCGCAGCCGCCGCACCCCGTCGTGGTGACACGCGATGACGCCCTGCGCGACTTACTGACGAGCATCGGGCATGTGGGCCGCGACGGCCGGCTCGCGCTCGACATCGAGGCGAGCGGAATGTT
Source organism: uncultured Myxococcales bacterium (assembly GCA_937902985.1). GTDB lineage: Bacteria > Myxococcota_A > Polyangia > Polyangiales > Polyangiaceae > Palsa-1150. Next base: position 2,110 of record CALFNG010000285.1, on the reverse strand, counting down.
CGCCTACCATGCGCGCCCCTGCACGGTGCAGCTCGGCTGGGACGGCGGTCGCGAGATCGCCATCGTCGACGTGCTCACAGCGCCGATCGCGTCGCTGGCACCCGTGCTCGGCGTCGACGGCCCCGTCAAGATCGTGCACGACGTCGCCTTCGACGCGCGCCTGCTCGCAGAGTGCGGAGTTGCGCTGGCCAACGTCCACGACACGTCGGTCGCCGCCAGGATGCTGTCGCGCCCGGCCACGGGCCTCGCCACGTTGCTCGACGTCGAGCTCGGCATCCACATCACGAAGACGATGCAGCAACACGACTGGCGCGAGCGTCCGCTCGACGAGTCGATGCTCGAGTATCTCGCGGCCGACGTGGCGCACCTCGAAGCGCTCGAACGCAAGTTGTGGAGCGAGCTCCAGGAGCGCGGGATCGAAGAGGCCGTCCTCGAAGAGACGCGCTACCGCATCGCGTCGGCGGCGGCCGCCTCGCAGCCAGCACCGGTCGTCCCGGCCTACGCGCGGGTGAAGGGCGCCGGACGCCTCGCCGAGCGCGAGCTCGCCGCGCTCCGCGTCGCCGCCGAGCTGCGCGAACACGAGGCCGAGCGTCGCGACGTCCCGCCCCATCAGGTCGCCTCGGCCGACGCGCTCCTCGCGATCGCGCGCACGCGCCCCTCGAACGCCGAGGCCCTCGCGCGGATCCGGGGGATCTCGATGGCCACGCCCGACGGTCAAGGCTTCGCGGCTACGCTGCTCCGCGGCCTCGCGAGCGCGGGCGACCGGATCCCCGAGATCGAGCGCGCGTACTTCGAGCCGGCCCGCATGCCTGCCGAGGAGGCACGGCTCCGCCGCGAACGGGAGCAGCGCCTCATCGCGTGGAGGCGGAGCGAGGCGAAGCGGCGCGGCGTCGACGAGCAGGTCGTCTTGCCGGGTCATTGCTTGAAGGACGCCGTCAACGCTGGCATCCAGAGCGCCGCGGAGGTCTCGCGCGTTCCTGGCATCGGCGCCTTCCGGGTCGCGCAGGACGGCGAAGCGATCGCGAGGGCATTGCTGGGCGCGGCCGCCGAGGCCAGCGCGTGAGCGGCCTGCTCGTCGTCGCCGGCGAGGCGTCCGGCGATCGTGCCGCCAGCGCGGTGCTGTCGCGCCTGCCGGGCGTCGATGCGTTCGGGCTCGGCGGACCGGCCCTCGCAGGCCGCGGAGCGACGCTCGTCGGGGACCTTCGAGCGTCGACGGCGCTCGGTGTCGGCGAAACGGGGGCACGCACGGTCTCGGTCCTGCTCGCGTGGCGCGCCGTCGTACGTGCAATGCGCGCCCGCCGCCCGCGGGCCGCGTTGCTCGTGAACTACACCGAGTTCAACGCGCGCCTCGCCCCCCAGCTCCGGGCGAATGGGGTGCGCGTCTTGTGGTACGGCGCGCCGCAGGTCTGGGCCTGGCGCGCCGGGCGCACGGCGGCCCTGCGGCGCTGCGTCGATCGAATGGCAGTGATGCTCCCCTTCGAAGCGCCCCTCTGGCGCGCCGCGGGCGTCGACGCTCACTACGTCGGCCACCCGTCGCGGGAGACGGAGCCCCTCGACCGGGACGCTGCCCGCCGCACCCTCGCGATGACGCCTTACGCCCCCGCCGTGGCGATCCTTCCGGGCAGCCGCCCTCACGAGGTGCGCCGGTTGCTCACTTCGATGCTCGATGGCTACGAACGCGTGCGCGCCGATCGTGCCAGCGTCGACGCCCGCGTCCTGGTCGCGTCCAGCCTCGACGGGGCGACGCGCGACTGGGTTCGCGTCCTTTGCAAGGCCCGGCGCGTCGGCACCTTCGACGTCGATCCCCAGATCGGCGCGATGAGCGTGCTCCGCGCGTTCGACGCCTCGCTCTGCGCTTCGGGCACGGCGTCGCTCGAGGCGGCGCTGTCGCGCGCTGTGCCCGTGATCGCGTACCGCGTCGGGATCACGACCGAGCTCGCGGCCCGGATGCTGGTGACCACGCCGCACGTCGCGCTCCCGAACGTGTTGCTGCGGCGGCGCGCCTTCACCGAGCTGCTGCAGCGCGACGTGCAGCCGGCCCGCATCGCCCAGGCGCTCGCCGACGCGCTCGATCGCCGCGCGGTTCTCGCGGTCGCGTGCGACGAGGTGG
>CALFNG010000284.1 GCA_937902985.1 uncultured Myxococcales bacterium | reverse complement strand
TGCGTCTACCCAACCCTGCAACCCGGGATCGATCGTCGTGCAAGGACACCTACCCTCGCGTGCAGATCGGTCTTCACACATGCCCCGGCGGGTGTGCACGCATGCGTAGGGGAGGATCGATCCTTGGGTGATCGATCCTTCATCGCGATGAACCCTGGGGAGCACCCGTGTGAAGACCGCCTTTCACGCCTGGGTAGGCCGCACTTCACACCGATGCAGGGTCGTCTTGGGTCGCGTGCAAGTCGCTGTTCACGTTCGTGCAACGGGATCCTCATCGGAGTGCAGGGGGGACGTCACGCACCAGCAGGGCGATCTGCCCTCGTGTGAAGTCTCGTCAGCACGACTGTGCAATCGCGATCGCACCGACGACAAGAGGATCCCGCCCGACGATCGACTCTGGAGGGTCCTCTTCACCCTCCTCGAAGTCCTCGATGGCACGGAGGGACGGGGGTGCCGTGGGATCGAACCTGGCGTGGCCGAGGCTACCCGTGCCGCGTCCCGGGTTGCATCATCGTCGTGGCCAGCCCACGCCCCGGCGATGACGGACCTTCCATCTCGCCCTGGCCGATCTTCCATCTCGCGCTGGTCGATCTTCCATCTCGCCCTGGTCGATCATGGCGATGGCCATGGGTCGTCACGGCAATGACGAGGGTCGGCCAGGGCGATGATGTGAGCCGGTCATGGCGGGGATGTCGGTCCTTCATGGTCCTCGCCACGGTTCGTGACCGGTATCGCGATGATCGACCACGGCGACGGCCACAAGTCGTCCTCGTCCTCGCCACGGTTCGTCAAGGCGATCCTATGGATCGACCATGGCGATTGACCCAGGTCGTCCTCGCCCTCGCCAAGGTTCGTGGCCCCGATCGCCATGGAGGGCCTGGCGAACGACCATGGGTCGCCACGGCGATGACGAAGACCGGCCATGGCGCTCTCCAAGGTTCACCACCGCCCTTGCCTCGAGAACCGCGACCACGGCCCGAAGAGGCTGCTCCTTAGTGTCGCCCGCCGGCGATCCGGTCGGCACCTTGCCACCCTCGGGCGCAATAGATGAGTGCGCCGGCGAAAGCCCGTCAGGCTCTCGCTGCTTCGACGCCACAAGATGGCATCCCGTGGCGTGGTCCGTAACCAAAGCTTCGGAGGAATGTCTCAGCGGAAACGCCCGGAGTCGCCTAAATCCGAATTCGGGACGGCGCGGTGCCTCGGGGCACCCGCAGCGGAACCCCAATGCTGGAGGTGGACCATGGCATTCACGCGTGCAGAGTGGACAGCTGCCGTCACGACCGCGTGCCTTTCCGTCACGGCGGCGACGGGCGCCCGAGCGGATGAGCCGGAGTCGCACGAGGCACCGGCGCAGGCCGTCGCGTCGCCGTCGGCGCCGGCGTCGCCCGACATGCCTGACACCGAGCGGCCGACCAGGCCGACGGTGGACCGATCGTGGCTTTACCTCGACGACGCTCGTGTCGCGGAGCCCGGGACGATCGTGGGGCTGACGAGCGTCGGCTATGCCAACACCGGCTCGAACCAGGATCCGACGTCGGCGCCTTATCGCGGATTCGCGGCGAACACCGCGCAACCCGGTGGGTTCGCGTCGCTCGGGGCAGAGGTCGGCGTGCTGCCGCGCGTGTCGCTCGAAGCGCTCGGACAGATGCAGCTCGGCGGCGAAGGGGCGAGCGTGACGCCTGGCGCGATCATCGCCGCGCGCCTCGAGCTGTCGCCGCCCTCCTGGGCCGACGTTCACCTCCTGGCGAGCGCCGGATATCTGCGCGAGACGTGGTCCGCGCCGACCATGGGCGGCGCGGAAGGCGCCCGCCTGGCGCTCGCTTCGAAGGCCTCGGGGGCCGACGGCGCGTGGGCGTCGTTCGCCGCGTCCGTCGATCTGCGTCGCGTGCGCCTCGGAGTGACGACGCTCGGCGAGCACGTCTTCGCGACCGGCCGTGACCCGGTCGACGTCATGGTCCAGGCCGGCGCCAGCTACCGCGTCACGTCCTGGTTCCGCGCCGGCGTCGAGTGGGTGGGACAGGATCTCGAGGAGACGCTCGACGACGAGGCCGAAGGCGGCGCGCGCCACTTCGTCGGTCCGACCGCCGCCTTCCAGCTCTTGCAGGAGCGGCTCACGATCGTCGCCGGACCGTCGGTCGGCTTGTCGACTGGCTCCCCCAGGATCATAGGGCGTCTCGCCCTCGCATTTGCGTTTTGACGGCCAGCTCCCTCGACGTGCCAGGCAGGAGAATATCCATGAAGACACGACCGCTTCTCGACGGGTTGAAGTTCGGCGTCGCCGCGTTCGCCGTGACGCTTGCCTCTGGCGCCCATGCGCAGCCGCAACCGAGCGGCGCCCCGATGCAGATCGCGACCGGACAGCGCGTCACCCCCACCGCCCTCCCGGGTGCGGTGCAGCAGTTCCTGAACCCGGGCCTGGCCGCGTATCCGGATTTCATCGCCGGCGAGGCCGTGCGGTCGCAGCTCAGCCCCGACGGGACGACGCTCGCGGTCCTCTGCGCCGGTCAGAACTCCCTCGTCAAGCCCGACGGGACGACCGACACGGCCAACTCCACCCAGTTCATCTTCCTCTACGACGTCAGCGGCGCGAACCGCGAGACGCCGAAGCTCACCCAGGTCATCCAGCAGACGAACGCTCACGTCGGCCTCGTCTTCTCCCCGGACGGCTCGAAGCTCTACGCCACGGGAGGCCGCGACGACGTCGTGTACGTCTACGCGAAGAGCGGTGCGTCGTGGTCGACGGCGGGGTCGATCGCGCTCGGCCACAAGGGCGTCGGGCTCGGCGTCGGCGTCCAACCGAACGCGAGCGGTCTCGGTATCTCGGCCGACGGCTCGACCCTCGTCGTCGCGAACAACTACAACGACTCGATCTCGGTCATCGACACGGCGAGCAACACCGTGCGCTACGAGCACGACCTGCGCCCGTTCTTCACCGGCAACGAGGGCACGGCGGGCGGGGTCGGCGGCACGTTCCCCTTCGCCGTCGTCGTCAAAGGCAACCGCACGGCGTACGTTTCGTCGGACCGGAACCGCGAAGTCGACGTCGTCGACATCGGCTCTTCCACGGCCGGTCGCCTGATCACACGCATCAAGCTCGACGGCAACGCGCTCGGCATGACCCTCGACAGGTCGGGCACGAGGCTCTTCGTCGCGCAGGACAACGCGGATCAGGTCGCGGTGGTCAACACCGGCTCGAACAGGGTCGTCGCCAGGATCGACGCGCGCGCGCCCGGGGGCATCCTCGACGACGAGCGCGGCGAGGAGCTTGGCGGGCACTTCACGGGCGCCGCCACGTTCGCGGTCACCCTCTCGCCGGACGGCGACACGCTCTACGCCGTGAACTCGGGCTCCAACTCGATCGCGGTGATACCGCTTCGCGGGCCGCTCGCCTATCGCGTCGGGGGCCTGCTCCCGACGGCCTACGAGCCGCACGACGTCACGCTGAGCGCGGACGGCTCGTTCATGTACATCGTGAACGGCAAGAGCGTCACCGGGCCGAACCCCGGACACCTCGCCAGCTCCACGGGCGCGATCACGAGCATCCAGTACCCCGGTGGCAACGCGGCGGCCGCCGCGGCCGCCAATGCCTCGAACCAGTACCAGTTCCAGCTCGAACGCGCGTCACTCGTCAGCGCGCCGGTGCCCTCGGGGTGGCAGCTCATCGGCCTCACCCACCGGGTGGTCGAGAACAACTTCTACGGCCAGTTGGTCGACGACGACCGCCGCGTGATGGGCTTCCTCCACGACCACATCAAGCACGTCATCTACATCGTCAAGGAGAACCGCACCTACGACCAGATCCTCGGCGACCTGGCGGGGGCGAACGGCGCGAGCGGCCTCACCCAGTTCGGCGAGGCCATCACGCCGAACTTCCACCGCCTCGCGCGCCAGTTCGTCACGCTCGACAACTTCATGGACCCGGGTGACGGCAGCATGGACGGCTGGTCGTGGAGCCTGCAGGGCCGCGTCACGAACACCGAGACGATCACCCAGCAGATCAACTACGCCTTCGTCAATCGCGGTCTCTCGTACGAGTCCGAGGGCTCGAACCGCAACGTGCCTGTGCTCTGGGGCACGGTGGCGGAGCGCGATGCGGCGGCCGGCGTCGCGGGGACGACGAAGTACTCGGCGGCCACGGCGAGCCTCCCCGGCGGTACGGCGAACGTGCTGACCGGCACCGGCAACCACGCGACGTCCGACGCGCCCTACGGCGTCCAGGGCGGGTACATCTTCTCCGCCGTCCTCCAGGCCGGCGGGACGGTGCGCAACTACGGGTTCCTCGTGAACAACATCGGCAGCATCGGGACGATCGCGTCGCCCGTGTTCGATCCGTTCGGTGCCGGCGTCATCCAGGTCGGGCCGCTGCATCCGTCGCTCGCGCCGCTGACCGACGTGTACTTCCGCGGGTTCGACCAGAACTACCCCGACCTCTGGCGTTACAACGAGTGGAAGCGCGAGTTCGACGCCTTCGCGGCGCAGGGCAACCTGCCGGGCCTGTCGCTCGTGCGTTTCAGCCACGACCACATGGGGTCGTTCGCCACCGCGCTCGCCGGGGTGAACACGCCCGAGACGCAGCAGGCCGACGACGACTTGACCGTCGGCAGCCTCGTGCAGACCGTGGCGCAGAGCCGGTACGCGTCCGACACGCTCATCGTCGTCATCGAGGACGACTGCCAGGACGGACCGGATCACGTCGACTCGCACCGAGCCACGAGTTACGTGGTCGGTCCCTACGTCAAGAAAGGCGCGGTCGTCAGCGCCCGATACAGCCAGGTCAACGCCCTGCGGACCATCGAGGACATCCTCGGCACCCAGCACATGAACCTGAACACCGCGTACCAGCGGCCGATGACGGACGTCTTCGACATCGCGGCGTCGCCGGCGTGGAGCTACTCCGCGGTCGCCTCGACGGTGCTTCAGGGCACCGACCTCGCGTCGCAGCTCGGCGGCCAGGCCGGCGTTCCGTTCGCGCGAGGTCCTGTCGTTCACCCGAAGCACGACGCAGCCTATTGGGCCAAGGTCACGGTCGGCTTCGACTTCTCCGACGCGGACCGCGTGCCCGTCGCCCGGTTCAATCAGGTCTTGTGGAAGGGCCTGATGGGCAACAGGCCGTACCCGGGCCCGGTCGGACACCTGGGAGCGCGCGACGCCGACGACTGACGGCCGCCGGGCGCGCTCGATGGCCGCAGGTCCGCGTTTCGCCCGCGCCGACGCTCGGGGCGTTGCGTGTCGTCGACATCTTGCAGGCCGCGCTCGACGTGAGCCGCCACGCGGCTCGCGGCCCCGAGCAGGCCGTGTACGTCGTGTAGCCGGGGAGGTGTGCGGATCGGGCGTGGACCATGCCGCGTGAACTCAGCGAAGCGACGTTGGAGATGGGAAACGATCGAGCCTCCACTAGTGCCGGCAAGCGCTTCCGCCATTTCGCAACTGGCGCTTGGCGTCGCGGCGACGACGATTCATCAACGTTCGTCTGCGCGCGTGGAAGGCTCCGATGCGGAGATGGTAGCTGCGCTGCGGGAGGCCACGGGCGTCGCCTTGCAGCATCTCGTCAGGCAGCAGATGCAAGGTTACGAGGACGCTGCGCGGAACGCCAGTCGATGGCTTCGCGTTCTGGGGGAAGCGCAGTCGACCCTTTTGGAGACGAGCGCGCGGCTCCGCTACGACGCCGCGCGACGGCTCGCCGTGGCGATCGAAGCGAACGACGCTCGCTGGGTCTCCGGCGCACCCGGCAGGTCGGGCGGCGCGACGGGACCGAGCAGGGGCGCGCGCGCCGGCTCGCGAAGCACGCGCCAGGCGGTGCGCGGCGTGTAGAGGGCGAGCGGCGACTCGATCAGGTTGAAGACGCGCGAGACCATCAGGCTGACGTCCCCGTCGCGCGAGGCCAGCGCGAAGAGGCGGTTCATGTACGCATCGAGCGCGGCGCTACCCCGAGGCAGGCGCCCCTTCGTGCCTGGAACGTGAAGGTCCTGGCTCGTCGCCATGGCCCAGGGAAAGCGCACCTGGCGGGCCAGGGCCTGCGTCACCGCGACACGTTCGATCGCTACAGGCGGGCCAATCGACGCGCCTCGGTCACGCCTACGCAGATCGTCGGCGCCGCAGCGCCACGATGGCGATGCCAATGCACTCCGCGAGCCATCCGAACCAGGTTCTCGAATCGCCCTTGCGGCCCGCGGTCAGGCACCCGCACCCGGAGGAGTTCTCCGGCGCGGCGCCTCCGCCGGACACGTTGGAGCCACCGCTACCGGACGATCCGTCCGAGCTGCCGGCGGCCCCGTTGCTCGACGTGGAGCCGCCGGTCCCGCCCCCCGCGCCCGATGCGCTTGTTGCAGCGGCACCCCCGGATCCCGAGCCTCCACCGCTGGACGACGTGCTGGTCGCGGAGTCTCCACCGTCGCGATCGCCCGACGGCGCTCCCATCGAGCTCGATCCCGACGATGACGATCCGCTCGTGGACCCCGCCGATGTGAGCACAAGACGATAGCCATCGGTGCCATTGGCATTGGCGACGGAGACTGTGATCTGGTCGTTGGTGACGGTCAGGTCGGCCGTCGAAAGGGTGTCGGTCGCCTTGACGATGGTCGTCCGGTTGACCCATGGGGTGTGCTCGACGACGGCGCGGACCTTCGAGCCGAGGGATGGCGCGGCCTGGAAGCCTTTGACGACGACTTGAACGCTGCCGTCGTTGACGCCCCCGAACAGCACGCTCGCCGTCGCCGTCGCCGCGTCGAGATTGGCGAAGCCGTCGAGCGCGACAACGCTCGAGCTCGTGGGGGGCGTGGTGGTGACCATGTTGCCGCTCATGTCCCCGTACCACTTGTAGAACCACCAGCCGCCATTGGGGTCGGCGTTCGTGGCCAGGAGACTTCCCAGCCGCCCTGGATGTCCCACGTCCCAGAACGAGATGCACGCGGTGTCGACGCCGAAGCGCTCGAATTTGGCGATGAGCGGCGCCGACGCGCCGGGCTGTCCCTCGACGCCGATGTGGCCGGCGCCGCTGTACTCGTTGATGCTGATGGCGAGCGGCCCGACGCCGAGCTGTTTCTCGAGCGCGCGATAGCTCTGGAAATCGCTCGTCAGGTTCGCGCCCCGGAGCTCGTGCCAGCCCACGATGTCGGGCAAGCAGCCATTCGTCTTGCAGAACGAGAGCAAGCTGCTGATGAACGCTTGATCGTAGAAACTCGTGGACGGGCCGGTGATCTTCACGTCGGGGTCGAGCTGCCGGAGGCGTGCGTACGTCTGCCTCCAGAACTCATTGAACGAGAGCGGGTTGCTGCTCGACCAGGTCCCGTTCGGTTCGTTCCAAATCTCGTACGCATAGATGTTGGTGAGTCCCGCGGCGTTCTTGCGGGATACCGTTTGGCCGAGCTTGTCGAACCAATCGGTCATGTTGGTGAACGTGTAAAAGCCGGTGAACCAATCTGCCAAGCGGATGGTGACCGATGCGCCGGTCGCCGCGATGCGGCCAGCGACCTCGATCGCATCCCCGACCGGCTGCTGGACGTCGGCAGCCGGGTTGTTGAACATCCTGGGATGCAGGGGCGTAATCAGGCCGGCCACGTCCGCCGGGAGAGTCTCGGTCACCCCATACAGCGACCCGCTCGCAGCATGCGTCACGGGGCCCGTCGGAGCGGACAAATCCACCGTGAGCGTGGTCACCGCCCGAGCCGGGGTCGCGAGCGAAGCTCCCGCGATGAACGATGCGAGGGCCAACCCGAGCGGTACCTGTCGTCGTCCGTGACCAGGCTCGACCCCGCGCGAAGCCGCTGAGCAAGAGGGCCCGCCAAGATCAGCCCGGCGCCCGCGAGTCGGAGCCGGCATCGAACGACGGTTTCTCCCGGTGGATTGAATGCCCATGGATGGATGGGCAGTGGCAGCCGAGGGCGGGGACGGCTCAGATTTCGGCGGTGTTCCCGCCGCCCGGGTGTCCGTGGGGGCGCACCTTCGTCAGGGGGCCTTGATCGTCGCGAAGTTGATCGTCCCGCGGCCGCCGTCGGCCTCGCCGTCGAAGACTGTGAAGTAGCCGTTCATGAGCGGCAGCCCGAGGATCGCGAGGCCATCGGCCCCCTGGGTCAGCGCGACCGCCGCGGCGCCCACCTTCTGTGAGATACGGCTGGATCGTGGCCTTCTTGCCCGTGCTCGTGGGAACCCCACCGCGATCACCGTCGACTCCACGAGCGTTTACTGGACGAACTTCGGCAACGAGGACACCCGCGGCAGTGTCCCCAGCTACGACGGCGCCGGGTCGGTGATGCGAATCGCGAAGTAGCCGGCCTGGCGGGTAGGAACTCTTTGGCCTGTTCGAGCGCGAAGGCCGCGGAGGAGGCAACGTAACGCCCATCCGACGCCCAACCATTTCTGGTCGCGCCGGAACGCAGACCGGAAGGAGCGTCCGCCGGGTTACGACGTGAACCCGAACGCGCCGGGCGAGCCGCAGGTCGTCTCGATGAACGGGACGCTTGCCCCGAGGCGTCAAACTCCGTCCTGGATTCATCACCGGGTATTCGGGCGGGAGGCGGGGAGTAGGTTGGTGGGCGTACAAGCGCGGGCCGGCGAGGTCACTCGATACGAGCCCGCACCGCGTCACCGGGGTGCCGGCGTGTGCGAAGCAGGGCCTCGGAGACCCGAGTTGAGTGTGGGGGCTCAACGTTGACCGGAATGACTTGGAGCCATCATGGAAGCAAAGACCAGGAAGCCGAGGCGAGGCCGCACCCACGTAATCATGAAAGAGCCGCCGTCAACGGGGCCGGCTGAGCGCGGGTTCGACTTCGTTGTTGTTGGGCGGAGTCGATGTGACTACTGACAGGTACCCGCCGAGCAATGCAGACTCGTCCCGCAAGTGGTGCCACAGCATGGATTGCCGAGGCCGCCGCACGCGATGCAATACGACGTCATCCCGTTGGAGATGCACGTGTGGGTCGAGTCCACGCACACCAGCGCGGAGCCCGGGCTCGGGATGCAGCCGTCGCCGGGTCGACCCGACATGCCGGGACCGCTCTTCAGGCAGTACTGAAGCGAGCCACTGAAGAAGCAGCCGTCCGCCGCATCCGCGCACGCGGGCATCGTAGTGCAGCAAGGTTGGCCGGGCTGCCCGCAAGCCTCGCAGTCTGACACCCCGCCGATTGCGACGCAGGTGTTCCCGGCATTGCACGCTGTGCCGCAGCACGGCTGTCCCGGTGTGCCGCATGGCGAGCACATCGCTCCGACGCACCCGCCAGAGGAGCTTCCGCCGCTCCTTCCCGAGCCCGAGCCGCCGCCACTGCTGCTCCCCGACGACGAACCGCCGCTGCTACTTCCGGAGGTCGAGCCGCTGCTGCTGCTTCCCGAAGAGGTCCCTCCACCGTTGTTTCCCGAGGCCGATCCGCCGCTGCTCGCACCATCAGAGCCCGCATCGAGCGCAGGGGTGGAACTGATTCCGCCACCGCATCCCGAGAGCGACATGGCAAGAAGCAGCCCGCAAGGAGCCAGGCCCTGCTTACACGCGCGTGTGCTTGA
>CALFNG010000283.1 GCA_937902985.1 uncultured Myxococcales bacterium | reverse complement strand
CCGGATGGTCGCCGCATCGCGACGGCCCATAACGATAACGTCGCGAAGTTTTGGGACGCCAGGACGCTCGACCTCGAGGGGCGCCGCCTCCGCGTTCCCCAGGCGCGCGTGGTAGAGCGCGCCGGCGCCGGCGACTCCGCACGCGCCCCCGATGACGCTCGCCACGAGCACGTTCCGGGCGCGGGTGCTGCGCATCGAAGGTCGCTCGGCCTGGCGCTCCGTTCCCTTCACCGAACCGCGCCCGCGGGGATTGCGGGGGCCTGGGCCTGCGACGGCTCGGCCGTGACGCGGACGACGACCGTCCCCGGCTCGAGAGGCTGCGCCCGAGGCGCCGCGACCCGGGTGAGGTCGAAGCACGCATCGTCGACGCCCGGGACGTTCATGGGTCCGGGCGACGCAACGGCCGTGCCCAGCTCGAGCAGTGCCATTCCGTTGGCCGTGCGTGGCAGGCTTGCGCGACCGCACCGGGGTGTGGCGATTGTGCGTGAGCTCGGCGCCGTCGGGCCGGGGCGCCGGCACGGGCTCACCCGCCCACGGGATGGGCGGGCCGCTGGCCCGCGAGCACGGCCAGCACGCTGTCGATCGCCGTGGCCGCCATCGCTTCGCGCGCCGAGCGATCGGCGCTTCCGACGTGAGGTGTCATGACGACGTTCTCGAGCGCGAGCAGGCTCTGGTTCACGCGCGGCTCGTCTTCGAACACGTCGAGACCGGCGGCTCCGAGCGGACCGGCGACCAGCGCTTCGGCGAGCGCCGCTTCGTCGACGCAAGCGCCCCGCGCCGTGTTCACCAGCACGGCGCCTGCCTTCATTCGCCCGAGCCGCGCCCGGCTGACGAGGCCGCGCGTCTCGGGCGTGAGCGGGCAGTGCAGCGAGACGAAGTCGGCCCGCTCGAACAGCTCGTCGAGGGGCACGTGCACCGCGCCCAGCGCCTTCTCGATCTCGGGGGCGGCGCGCGTGCGGCCGGCGTACACGACGCGCATCCCGAAGCCGCGGGCCCGCCGCGCCATCGCTTGCCCGATGCGACCGAGACCGACCACGCCCAGGGTCGCGCCGTGGACCGGCGTGCCCACGAGGAACGAGGGGCGCCACCCGTCGAACGCGCCTCGTCGAACGAGCCTGTCGCCTTCGGCGATGCGGCGGGCGCTGGCGAGCAAGAGGCCGAACGCGAGGTCTGCCGTCGCTTCCGTCAAGACGCCCGGCGTATTCGTGACCGTCACCCCGCGCGCGGCGCACGCCGCGAGGTCGATGTTGTCGTAGCCGACGGCGAAGTTCGCGACGACGCGCACGCGGCCCGCGCGCTCGAGCAGCGAGGCGTCGATCGGGTCCGTGACCAGGCTCACGATCGCGTCGAAGGTGGCGGCCCCGCGGGCGAACGCGTCGCCGCGAACGCCCCTCGGGCCCTCGCCAATCACGACGTCGTGCTCGCGCTCGAGACGCGCGACAGCGCTCCCGGGGAGCGGGCAGCTCACGAAGACCCGATTTCTCATCGCGCCCAGGGAGCGCCGAAGCGCGTGCCCGCGGGAAACGGGAGGCGAAAGCGGGACGCGAGCACTTCGAGCAGCTCGTCGGGGTCGTCGATCAGGCTCTCCCCTTCGAAGCCGAAGCCCGCGGCGCGGTCGACCCCGACCGACAGGAGCATGTGCATGCGTGCCGTCGCGACCTCGGGCGGCACCATCCACCTCGCGCGAGCGCCGAGGGAGACCACGTCGAAGCCGAGTTGCCGGAGCGCTCCGCCGAGGAGTCCGTTGTGCTCGAAGCAATACCCGCCGCGCCGGTCGTGAACGAGCTTGCGCTCGATCGAGGCGATGTCGATGCGGATGGGCCGTCCGAGCAAGATGTCGAGGTTCTCGAACGGGATCGACAGCGTGTGCCGCTCGGTGATCCGGGCGAGGACCTCGCTCGTGGGCGAGCGCGGTCCGGCATATCCGATTCTCGCGAAGTAGGCGTCGACGTCGAAGGTCGGTTCGAGCACGCCGTTCTCAGTAGCCCGCGGCCCGCGGACGGACCAGGGCGAGCATCCGTTCCACGTTTTTTTCTCCGACCGGGGCCGGGTGCGCGAGAGAGGCGCGCGCCGGTATAAGATCGAACGATGTCCCCCCCCGGACTCGAGCTCACGATCCCCGCTGCCCACGGCGCCCCCGCGACGCCGGCGTTCGTGATCTTGCCCCGGGGCGCCCGCAAGGGAGTCGTCGTCATTCACGAGATGTTCGGGCGGCAACCGGAGATCGACCGCGCCGTCGGGCGACTCGCCGCCGCCGGCTACGCCGCGATCGCGCCGGATCTGTTTCACCGGGGAAAGATCGCGTGCCTCCGCGACGTCTTTCGCGCCATGAAGACCGGCGACGGCGTGGCCGCGCAGCAAGGCCGCAATGCCCGAGCGTGGCTCTGCGAGAACGCCGGGCTCGTCCCCGAGCAGGTCGGGCTCATCGGCTTCTGCTTCGGCGGTGGGTTCGCGCTGACGGCAGGCGCTGGATGGGCCGCCGTCTCGGCGAACTACGCGCACCTCCCCCGCCCCGAAGCGATGCGCGACCTCGGCCCCCTCATCGCCTGCTACGGCTCGCGCGACAGGACCCTCTCCAACGCCCCCGCCGAGCTACGCGAGCGGCTGAGCACGATGGGGCACGCGGAGTCCGAGGTCCACGTCTTCGACGCGGGGCATTCGTTCTTGACCGACGGGAAGGTGCGCCTCATCACGAAGTTGATGCGGTTTGGAACGGGGAACTACCCGGCCGCGCGCGAAGACGCGTGGTCGAAGATCTTCGCGTTCTTCGACCGGCACCTGCAGGCGTGACGCAAGCCACGGCGGGTCGCCGCCGCGGCGATGGGCGACACGCGACGCGCACCGGCTCAACGAGGCTCGTCGAAGAGCAACCGGTCTCGGCCAGTGCCAGAAGACGTAGGCCAGCATGAGCCCATCTCTAGTACCAATGCCGCTCACTCGTCGGAGAAGGAGATGCGCCTCTGCGGCCAATTTTTTTTGGTACGGCTTTGGTACGGCGACGCGGCTCCGACTACGGACCGGCCGGCGGACCGAGGGGCGGCCCCGGAGGCGGCGCCACGCCCGGAGGGCCTTCGAAGGGAGGCGGAGGGAGCGGCATGGAGACAACCGGCTTCGGCGGCTTCTTGCGCCAGCCCTCGCCGGCCGTGAACGCCTCCCAGCCCCAGCGCAGCCATCGAAGGAGAGCGAGCGCGATCCAGAGCGCCCACGCGAGCATCGCGGCCCGGTAAGCGAGAATCGGAACGGCGACGATCCACGGCGAGGGCAGCACACCCGCGGAGCGGTCGGTGAACCATCGGAGCGTCTCCGCGCTCGAGCCGTTGCCCTTCACCTGCATCGCCGGGGCCCCGAGGAGGCCCTGGTAGAGCGAGACGGCGAGCACGCCGAGGGCCACGAGCGTCCAGAGCGCGAGGCCGACCTGGACCAGGTTGAACATGCGCCGCCCGAGCGATCGCCCGGGGTCACGCGCGCGCCAGCCGAGCACGAGCAGCCAGCCGACGAAGACCGCGCCGACTTCGACGCTGACTTGCGAGAGACCGATCGAGAGCAGCAGCCAGTGCCACCATCGAAGCGGCGTCCACTGGTTGGCGCCGAGGACGAGCGAGAGCACGAAGAGCACCAGCAGCAGGCTCCAGAAGAGGACCGCCGGTCCCACGCGCGGACCGCCCGCGAGGAGCAGCCACTCGGCGCCGGGTACGGCGATTGTGGTCGTCACGTTGACGCTGGGGGCGCCGAGATCGATGGCCGGTGCGTGAAAGAACGCCGCCAGCCCCGGGGTCTCGCGCCAGGTGAGCGCGATCGTCTGGGCGCCGGGAACGACCGGCACGGTGACGGCGCTCCCCTGCTGGCGAATGGGCTGCGTGGCGCCGTTGATCGAGAGCGACTCGAGCTGCGCGGCCGGGGGCAGCGTCATCGTGTGCTGGCCGCCGCGGCTCGACCGAACGTGGAGCGTTAGCGTCACGTCCGTGGCCCGGAGCCCGGGCTGGATGTCCGTCGTGCTCTCGTCGATCGTCAGCGTCTGCCCGGCGACGCCCTCGGGACGGACCAGATCGACGCCCACTTCTTCGCCAGGCCACGGGTGCCACTCGGGGATGCGCACACCCGCCGCGGACTGCGTGTGCACGAACGGGATGCCCGAGAACGACGCATGCCAGATGGGCCCGACGTCAACGCGCCACACCTCGATCCATGCGAGCGACCTCGGGGCCGCGAGCACGAGGGGCGACTTCTGGTCGAGGACCGAGTGCCAGACGACCTGCGTGTCTTGGGGCGCCATGTGGATCGCGACCTTCCCGCTCTCGACGCGGATGTCGGCGGTGGTCACGCTCTCTCCCGGAAGGAGCGGGACGTCCGCGGCGATCGCGGCGCCGACCGGCGTGACGCGCAGCACGCGCGTGTCGACCTGCCAGTCGAGCCCCGCGCGGACCGTGCGCTCCACCTGGAGGAAAGGCGGGAGCACTCCGAGCTGGAGCGATCTCGAAGCTCCCGCGCCGCCGGTCACGAAGGGGGTCTCGGCGGCGCGCGCGCGCGTGAGCTGGAGGTCGTCGTCGGCGAGACCGTCTTCGTGGACGCCGGCGACGGTCCACCCCGCGGCCGTGACCTCGACCCGATGCGGCTTGAGGTGCAACGCCAGCGGCACCGCCTCCCGGTCCGGCATCGGTCCGTCGATCGCGAGCTCGTGGCGGCCGGGGGCGAGCTCGACCCAGAGCACGCCGTCGTCGGTTCGCAAGAGGGCAGTGGCCGCGTGTCTGTCGACGAGGACGTGAGCGGGCGACCAGTCGCCGATGGTGCCGGGCAGCGGGACCGCCACGATAGCGCTCGCGTCGACCTCGGCGCGCATCTGGAGCGCGGCGGCGCGGACGTCGATCGCCAGCCGGTGCGTCGTGGCGCAGTCGGGCGAGCAGTCCGGTCGCCGGGTCAGCCGCGTCGCGAGCTCGTCGAGCGTGGCCTTGTCGGGCACGTCGGCGCGCGCGCTGCGGCCCGGAAGCGCGGACCCCGCGATCAAGGCCAGCGCCACGGCGACCGGCCCCCAGGCGCGCGGGAAGAAGCGCTGCGTCCAGGGCGCGAGCCGGAGGAGCACGACGATGAGCAGCCCCGCGCGGAGGAGCGCGAGAACGAGGTTGATGCGCGGCGAGAGAAGATAGAGATGAAGCCGCTGCGCCGAGGCCACGGGCCCGCTCCAGCGGAGGTCGAGCGTCGTCCATTGCCAGCGCGGCAGGCCAGGGCCGGTCTGGACGACGGCCGTGGGGTCGTAGACCTGCGAGTTCGACTGCCGGTAGTCGAAGCTCGAGGGGGCGTTGGCGTTCGACGCGGCGGGGGCCGGGGCGCCCCTCTTCACGGCGGGCGCGCTCTCCTCCTTCTTGGGGGCGGCCATCGCCTGCGCGGGAGGTGCGGCTGGCGCGACGGCCCCCGCGGGGGCTTCGCGCTCCACCGCCTGAGCAGCGACCCCGCCGCCGCCTTCTCCACCGCCTCCGCCGCCGCTCAGATTCCCCAGCGCGTCGGAGTCGCCCCCCACGACGGACCACTCGTTCGCGAGCGCCGGATAGATGCCCTCGCGCACGTGCTGCACGAGAAAGGGCACGGTGATGATCGCGACCACCACGAGCGCCGCGAGCCGCGCGCCTTCGAAGAGCTTCTTGATCCGGCCCGCCGGGAGCACGCGGAGCAGACCTTCGATCGCGAGCACGAACAGCCACGACCACTTCGGCGCGTCGTCTTCCGGCACCGTCAGAAAGAGCATCGCCAGGGCCACGGCTCCCCAGCGCGGCCCGTAGAGGCGGGCGATGCCGATGGCGACGATGAGCGCGAGGAAGAGCTCGAGCAACGACCAGTGCTTGATCCAGGTCCCGGGGATCTCGTCGACGCCCGACGCGTGCAGCAGCCTCCAGCCCGGCGGCAGGTGGAGCGAGCCCGTGACCTGGTGAAAGTCGTGCGCCCAGCCCACCGCCGGGATGTCGGACGGGTCGCCCGGAATGCGGCTGTCGGCCGTGACCGCCAGCTCCCCCTGCCGGACCTCGACCCCCGTTTGCGACGCGTCGTCGAGGTGCGTGATGAACTGGTCGCGACCGCCCACGGCCACGCGCCCGAGCACGGTCGGCGGCACCATCGTCAGCCGGGAGTCGCGATTGAGGGTGCCCGTCAATTCATCGCTCACCGAGAACCCCGTGCCGTCGAAGTCGAGCCAGAGCGTCCTGACGAGCGAAAGCTGGTTCGGCGGCGGATCGGCGTCTCCCCGTCGCGACTCGGTGAGCAAGAGCGTGTCGCCGACCTTCATCGGGTACGCCGGGAGCGCTTTCCACGCGTCCGGGAGCGTCGTCTGCTGGGGGTCGATCGAGGGCACGCCCTCGACCGTGACGACGCGGAAGTCGTTCTTCGCTTCGAAGACCCACACCTCTTCGCCCTCGCGCCAGGGGCCGTCTGGAGTCGGCCGCGCGAGCGCGCGCACCGGCCCCTCGCTCCGCGCCTGGAGCTCCAGGGTGTAGATGCCCGGGCGCACTTGCACGCGAAGGCGACCGTCGGGCTCGACCCGCGCGGGCAGCGGCGACCCCAGCGCCATCGGCACGAAGGCGGCGGGGAGCGCTCGCCCGAGGAGCTCCTCGCGGTTCTTGCCGGCGACGTGGAGCTCGACGCGTGTCGTCAGGAGCACGGGCACGCCGTCGGCCACTTTCCGGTGAACGACGACCTCGAGGGCGTCTCCGTCCCCCTTCGCCTCCGTATCGGTCGCGCTCTTCTGGAGCCACAGCGCGCCCTGGGCGTCGCGGTTCGGCCAGGGCACCGCGGCGCCCCGAAGGGTCAACGCCACGAGCCCCGTTTCGGGAGGAACATGCAGCGACTGGGGGAGCGAGTCCCACGCGAACGCTCCGGTGACGACGTGGTTGCCGGCCTCGAGGGCCACGCTCGGCGCGCCGCCTCGCGCCAGGACCACGGCGGACACGCCGTCGACCTTCACGTTGCCGGGCCAGCGCTTCGCGTCGCCGGGCAGCGGGACCCACCGGGTCGCGTCGAGGTGCCAGGCCTGCGAAAACGCGCCGCCGTGCGCGTCGAGCGCGAGCTCGAGGCGCGACGGCCAGGCGCAGTGGGTCGCGTCGCCGCGTTCGACGAGCGGCGGACAGGCCGCGTCGTCGTTCCCGTCGAGCGCCCATGCGACCCAGGGCTTGAGCGGCTCGGGCACCTGCTTCGGATCGACCGGGTTCGCGGCCGTCGCGAACCGCGGCAGGAGGAGCAGCAGCGCGCAGAGCAGCGCGCCCCGCAAGCACACGCCCCCGTGCGCCGCCGCGCGAGCGCGGCCCGGGCGAGAGCCCGCGAGACCGGATGGAGAAGCGCGCATGGCGCCATGGTCGACCGCCGGCGCCTCCCGGCGCAACGCTTTCCCGGCCGGTGCGGTCAGCGCACACCGTGCTACGTTCGCGCGCGGTGCCATGCCCGCTCCCAAGATCGATCGCGCGGTCGTCCTCCACGTGGCGAAGCTCGCGTCCTTGTCCCTCTCCGAGGCCGAAGCCGACCGCTTCGCTGGCGAGCTCGCTCGCGTCGTGGCCTACGTCGCCGAGCTCGACGCCGTCGACACCCGAGACGTGCCGCCGACCGCGCACGTCCTGGTCGAGCGGCTCCCCTTGCGCAAAGACGAGGTGAAGCCCTGCCTGTCGCGCGAAGACGCGCTTTCGCAGGCGCCCGAGGTCGAAGCGAACGGGTTCGCCGTGCCCGCATTCCTCGAGTGAGGGCGCCGATGCCGAGCGAGCGAGACGTGATGCGCGACGCGACCGGGACTCCGCCTGCCGAGAACGTCGTCGAGACGCTGACGCAGACCGTGACGCAGACCGTCCCGCAGACCGTGACGCAGGTGCAGGCGGGCGAGGTGACCGCCGAGAGCGTCACGCAGCGATCGCTCGCGCGCATCGCCGCGCTCGACGGCGAGGTGAACGCGTTCTTGCATGTCGCACGCGACCAGGCGCTCGCCCAGGCGCGCGCGATCGACCAGAAGCGCGCCCGCGGCGAGCCGCTCGGCAAGCTCTCCGGCGTCGCGATCGCCATCAAAGACGCGCTCTGCACGCGAGGGCTCCCGTCGACCGCGGCGTCGAAGATCCTCGCGGGATACGAGCCGCCTTACGACGCTACGGTCGTCGCGCGGCTTCGCGCGGCCGATGCCGTCATCGTCGGCAAGACGAACATGGACGAGTTCGCGATGGGCTCGTCGAGCGAGAACAGCGCCTTCGGGCCGACGCACAACCCCTGGGACCTGACGCGAACCCCCGGCGGGTCCTCGGCCGGTAGCGCGGCGGCCGTGTCCGCGCGCATGGTGTCGTGCTCGCTCGGAAGCGACACGGGGGGCTCCATCCGCCAGCCCGCGGCGCTGACCGGAACCGTCGGCCTCAAGCCCACCTACGGGCGCGTCTCCCGCTACGGCCTCATCGCCTTCGCGTCGAGCCTCGACCAGGTGGGTCCCTTCGCGACCGACGTGCGCGGCGCGGCGCGCGTGCTCGGCGTCATCGCGGGGCACGATCCGAACGACGCGACGAGCCTCGACGCTCCGGTCGACGACTACGAGGCCGCCTGCGGACGGAGCGTCCGTGGTCTCCGCATCGGCGTGCCCGACGAGTACTTCTCGGGCGGGCTCGATCCCGAGGTCGCCAGCAGCGTCCGTCACGCCATCGACGCCCTGAGAGACGAGGGTTGCGTGGTGAAGGCGGTGCAGCTGCCGCACACGCGCTTCGCGGTCGCGACGTACTATGTGCTGGCGAACGCCGAGGCCTCGAGCAACCTCGCTCGGTTCGACGGCGTCCGTTATGGGCTGCGGGCGCGCGAAGGCAACGCGGGCCGCGATCTGCGGGCGATGTACGGCGCGACACGCGACGCGGGCTTCGGGGCCGAGGTGAAGCGGCGCATCCTGCTCGGGACGTTCGTCCTCTCCGCGGGCCACTACGACGCGTACTACCTGAAGGCGCAGCAGGTCCGGACGCTCATTCGCCGCGACTTCGAGCGCGCCTTCGAAGAGGTCGACGTCATCTGTTCCCCGGCCTCGCCCACCCCGGCCTTCCGGCTCGGCGAGAAGACCGACGATCCGCTCGCGATGTATCTGAGCGACGTCTACACGCTCCCGGCGAGCCTCGCCGGCCTCCCGGCGATCAGCGTGCCCTGCGAGCCGGTGCACAGCGGTCTGCCGGTCGGTCTCCAGATCATGGCGCGAGCCCTGGAAGAGTCGACGATGCTCGCCGTCGCTTCCGCCTGGGAGGCGCGCTCTCCGGCGCGCGATCTCTTGCCGCCGCTCGCAGGCCGCGCGTGAGCTTCGAGATCGTCGCGCTCGACGCGACGACCGCGCCGGCGTGGCAGCGTCTGTTCGAGGCGTGCGGCTCGGCGTGCTTCTGCAGGTACTGGCACTTCGAGGGAAAGAAGAACGACTGGCTCGAGCGCTGCGCCTTCCGGCCGGCCGACAACCGCGGCGAACAGCTGGCGCTCGTTCGCGCGGGCGCGCCCGAGGCCAGCGGGTTGCTGGCCGTGGAAGACGGCGCCGCGCTCGGCTGGATGAAGCTCGCGCCACGCGCCTCGCTCCCGAAGCTCACGCGCCAGGGCGCCTATCGCCCGCTGGATCTCGGCCCCGACGCCGGCGTGTGGAGCATCGGGTGTCTTCTCGTGCGCCCGGATCAGCGGAGCCGGGGCCTGGCGCGCGCCCTCATCGAGGCCGCTCCGGATCACCTTCACGCCTGGACTCGGGCCCGCTTCGCGTCGCTGGGGGCGGCCCGGGCGGTCGAAGCCTATCCGCGCGGAGAGCTGGCGGACCCGAGCGCCCGCTCGATCGGCCTGCCCCGCCTGCACGACGAAGAGGTGTGGGTCGGTACGCAGCGCCTCTTCGAACGCTGCGGATACGTGCGGGTCGCCGGGGAGCCCGCCTACCCCGTGATGCGGAAGGCCCTCTAGCGGCGGCGCAGCCGTCCGCGTCCTGGCCTAGCGGCGGCGCAGCC
Organism: uncultured Myxococcales bacterium; assembly: GCA_937902985.1. Lineage (GTDB taxonomy): Bacteria > Myxococcota_A > Polyangia > Polyangiales > Polyangiaceae > Palsa-1150. The sequence continues at coordinate 17,393 of CALFNG010000283.1, read as the reverse complement.
GTCCGCGTCCTGGGAACCCCCGACGGGGCCCGCACCCCCAGAACGACAGCCGTAACACGTCTGTCACGCTTGTCGCCAGTGGGGCATCCGCACTAGGGTGCGCTCCCTCTCCGATGTTTGGTCGCAAGACGAAGGACGACGTTTTCTTCCAGGCGTTCTCCGACCACGCCGCGCGAAGCGTCGAGGCGGCCGAGCTCCTCATCGAGATGTTCGAGCGCCCCGACCGGATCGGCCGCATCGCCCTCGACATCGGAGAAAAGGAGAGCGCGGGCGATCGGATCACGCACCAGACCGTCAAGCGGCTGCACGAGACCTGGATCACGCCGCTCGACCGCTTCGACATCCACGGTCTCATCTCGAAGCTCGACGACGTGCTCGATTTCATCGAAGCCGTGTCCGAGCGGCTCGTCTTGTTCGAGATCCACGCCGTCCGCCCGCCGGCCATCGAGCTCGGGCGCGTCTTGCTCAAGACCTGCGAAGACGTCCACCGCGCCATGCTGCTCTTCCCCAAGCTCGCCTCCAAAGGCAAGGAGCTCCTCGAGATCTGCGTCGAGATCAACCGGCTCGAGAACGAGGCCGACGCGATTTACCGCCGAGCCATCGCCGAACTCTTCAAGCCCGGCAACGATCCCATCGACGTCATGAAGTGGCGAGACATCTTCGACAACATCGAGTCCGCTACGGACCGCTGCGAAGACGTCGCCAACATCGTCGAAGGCGTCGTCCTCGAATACGCCTGACGTCCGTCCCCTCTCGCGACGCGCACCGCATGATCACGCTCGTCTTCGTCGTGGCGCTCGCGCTCTGCTTCGACTTCATCAACGGCTTCCACGACGCGGCGAACTCCATCGCCACGGTCGTGTCGACCCGCGTGCTGAGCCCACGAACGGCCGTGCTCTGGGCGGCGTTCTTCAACTTCGTCGCCTTCCTCGTCTTCAGCACGCACGTCGCGGGCAACATCGCCAAAGGCATCGACGCCCATGTGGTCACCGTTTCGCTCGTCGCGGCGGGGCTCATCGGCGCGATCGTGTGGGATCTCCTCACGTGGTGGTGGGCCTTGCCGACCTCGTCGTCGCACGCGCTCCTCGGCGGGCTCGCCGGCGCGGCGCTCGTGGCCCGCGGCACGCAGACCAGGAGCCTGGTCTCGGCGTTCCAGGCGCTCGACCTCGCGTTCTTCGGGAAGACCGCGCTCTTCATCGTCATCGCTCCGCTCCTGGGCGGCGTTCTCGGCTTTCTGTCGATGTCGCTGACGATGTTCGTGTTCGGAAACCGTTCGCCGCGCGGCGTCGACAAGCACTTCCGGCGGTTGCAGCTCGTGTCGGCGGCGCTCTACTCCCTCGGCCATGGCGGCAACGACGCGCAGAAGACGATGGGAATCATCGTGATGGCGCTCGTGAGCCAGGGCGTCCTCGGGAGCACCGCGGCGGGTCACGCCGTCGCGATTCCGATCTGGGTCGTCCTCGCCTGTCACATGGCCATGGGTCTCGGGACGCTCTCGGGCGGGTGGCGCATCGTGCAGACGATGGGAATGAAGATCACGAAGCTGCAGCCCGTCGGCGGCTTCTGCGCCGAGACCAGCGGAGCCGTCACCCTCTTTCTGGCGACGGGCCTCGGCATCCCCGTCTCCACGACGCACACGATCACCGGCGCGATCGTCGGCGTGGGCAGCGTGCGCAAGCTCACCGCCGTGCGCTGGGGGGTCGCCGGCCGGATCGTCTGGGCCTGGGTGCTCACGGTGCCGGGCGCGGCGGCCTTCAGCGCGCTGGCCGAGCTGGCCCTCATCGCCCTGAAGATCGATCCGAGGTAGCTACCCGACGACGAGGCCCGCGGCCTCGAGGCGACCCTCGCGCACGTCGTAGATGCGCACCCGCGCGGCGTCCCTGTCGTCGACGACAGCCGTGGCGCCGCGGATGCGCGAGACGCCGCAGCCGAGCGCCCGGTCGACGATCGTGTGCAGGTGACCGTGGAGCACCCAGAGGTGCCGGAACCTCTCGAGCATCGACATCATACGGTGGGCGCCGACGAGGCCGTCGAGCCAGTGGAGCGCGCTCGTCTTGCGGAGGAACGGCGGGTGATGCTGGATGGCGACGAGGGGCTTGCGGGCGAGTGTCGGATCCGACGCGCGCCGCTCGATGGAGGCGATGGCCTCGTCCGGTAGCCATCCGGCCGAGCGCGTGACCGGTTGATGAAACGTCGCGTCGAGCGGGAGCAGGCTCGCGCCCGGGATGTCGACGATCTTGCCGGGCTCGCGCGCGCTCGTACGGGCGAAAGCCGCGAGCGGCCCCTCGAGGGCCCATCGCCACGCATCGGCAGACGAGTAGAGGTCATGGTTACCGGGCACGAGCGTCATGCGCTCCGGGGCGATGCCCGACTCGTGCAAGACCTCGGCGAGCGTCTCGTACTCGCCCGGCGAGCCGATCTCCGTGAGGTCGCCCGAGAGAACGAAGTGCTGCGCCCCGACCCGCTGGGCGGTCTCGAGCGACCGCTGCAGCTTGCGTCGGCGGCCGGCCGCGTCGAGCGGCCGGCCGATGCTCAAGAACCGCGTGCGCATCGACCACCCCGCCCGAGTCCGGCTCGGCCTGGGATCGAGCACGTGCGCGTCGGACAGATGGGCGATGCGCGTGACGCCCGTATACGCGGGCCTCGTGACCGGCATGACATCCATGGCTTCGACTCCTTCGTGCGGGAGCGCCGCCTGGGCGCTCCCTTTATCGAAGAGTGTCCGCCCCGGACAAGACAGCGAGAGAGCGCCGTCGAAACGTTTCGGTGTCTTTTCGCGGCTTTGTCCTGTGGACAGTCGAGCCCGCGGCGCCGGCTTGCCCCGTCGCCCCCGTCGCCCCCGTCGCCCCCGTCGCCCCCGTCGCTCAGAAGTCGCCCTCGGCGCTCAGAAGATGAAGAACCCGGAGAGCTGCATCCGGTGGTTGATGGCGTGCTGGCCATCGACGTAGTTCGTGAGGAAGTTCGCGTACTCGGCGCCGATGCGGATCGAAGGGACCGGATCGACGAAGAGGTTCACGTCGAACCAGTCTTCCGACGCGGTCAGCGCCGCGGGGGTGCCGTAGTAGTGCGTATTCGCCGAGCTGATATGCGAGTAGTTGCCCGAGACCCAGAGCTTCCCGTCGACGCCCGGCAGGTAGTACTGCGCGCCGAGCATGTAGGTCGTCCACTGGATGCCGTGGATGCCGCCCTTGGCGTCGTAGGTCACGATGCCGTTGTCGATGTCGGCCTTGTACACCGGCGCGGCGGTTGCGCCGGCCGGAGTGGGCAGCGGCGCGAAGCCGATGCCGCCGGTGAGCCCCGTGTACATGTCGGCGTAGCCATACCCCGTGGCGAACTCACCCTGGAACGAGAACGCGTTGTCTTTGTTCGCCTTCGAACCCGGGATGATCGGCAAGTAGCCGTCGACCGCGAAGGCGCTCAGCGTGAGGTCGTTCGTGGTCTTGGGTGACGCCGAGTACTGGTCGACCGAGACGCGTCGAACGAGGCCGCTCGCCGCGATCGAGAACGGCGCGATCTGCGTGCCCGTGGAGCCCGTGGTCTGCACGCCGGTCCACGAGTCGATCGCGAAGCGAATGCCGCCCTGCCCGTCGGGGGTGGTCGAGTCGCGCTGCACCGGGCGCGTCGCAGCGAGCGCGAGCTCCACGGTGACGGGGTACGCCTTCAGCGTCTTGCTGATCCGGAGCTGCTCCGTCCGCACGTAAATCTCGCCGGGGACGCCCTGGATCTCCACGGTGTTGGGCTGGTACGCCGAGCCCCAGCCGAAGAGCGCCCAGTACTGACCCGCGAGGAAGTCGACGACGGGCGTCTCCACCTTCAGGTTCAGGTGCCGCACGCGGAGCACCGGGCTCGTGAAGAACGACGCCTCGGTGCCCGAAGGGTTGACCGGAGAGGGAGCGGGATCGGGGTTCGCGATCGGGAGCGTCGTGCCCTGGAAGTCCGTCTCGATCTGCGCGCTCGCGCGGATGCCGTGGGTCTCCGGCGCACGCAGGCGGAAGCCGAGGCGCGAGTTGCGGATGCCGAACTGAACGCGCGCGTTCTGCCCGGCCTGCGTGTTGCCGCGGGGGACCTGCGCGGCGCCCGCGAGGTCGTTGAACGAGCGGGTCGAGTCCCAGATGTAGTCGGACTCGACGAAGCCGTAGAGTGTCGTCGACCACCTGCCGAGAACCGCGCTGCCTTCGTTCGGCGCGTTCGTGCCGACCGACTCCTGGAGGTCGTGAATGGCGCTCAGGTACTCGGCTTCCGTGATCACGCCCTTGTCGCGCATCAGGCGAAGCGACATCAGCTCGAGGTGACTCGCGCCCGGGTCCGCCGACGGCGACGTCGAGACCACGGGCTGCGGCGTGACAAGCGCCGGCGGCTGCGAGGCCCACTGTTGAGCCCCCTGTTGAGAAGGAGGAGCCGGGATCGGCGCGACGGGCGACGGCTCGGGAGCCGGCATCGGAGCGAGGGTCGGCGGAGGGGCCGTAGCGGGCGGCGGCGCCGGCGCCAGGGTCGGGGCAGGAGCCGGCGTGGCCTGCGCCCACGCGGCGCCAGGAAGGGCAATAACTGCGGCTACTGCAAGGGAAACAGGGAGCTTTTGGATCACTGTGGCGGCCTCTTTCTGGGCCGCACCCTGCCCGGTCTTGATGGCGGCTTGGTGCCGAGTCCGCGACAAATTGCCGCGGTCATGAAGGGCGCCAGCCTACCTGATAACACCCGGCGGCGGATGTGTTCGAATATGGCGAACGTCTTCGCCGCGGACCATGAAGATCACCTCTTCGGCGATGTTCGTCGCGTGGTCCGCGACCCGTTCGAGGTACTTGGCGACGTGGATCACGCGGATCGCCTCGGCGACCTGCGCCGGGTGCTCCGTCATGAACTCGGTCATCGCGCGGATGATGCGGCCGTAGAGCTCATCGACCCCGTCGTCGCGCGCGAGGACCTGCTCGGCGCGCATCGGCTCTCCCTGCACGAACGCGTCGAGCGCGTCGCGGAGCATCTCTTGCGCCTGCTCGCCCATCGTCTTGAGCTCGCCGCGGACCCGCTCCTTCGCCGTCCCGTGCTCTTCTTTGGCGCGCTCGGCGATGTTGACCGCCTCGTCGCCGATTCGCTCGAGGTCCGTCACGAGACGGAGGGCCCCGGCGAGGAACCGCAGGTCGTAGGCCACGGGTTGCCGCAGGGCGAGGATCCGGAGGACCAGCGCGTCGATGTCCATCTCGTCGCGGTCGATGTGTCGATCGAGCTCCTCGACCTCGGCGGCGAGCTGCGTCGACCCCTCCCAGAAGGCCTTGAGCGAGAGCTGGAGCCCGCGCTCGCAACGGGCGCCCATCGCAAGCGAGTGGGCCCGCAGCTCACGCAGCTCGGATTCGAAGTCGCGGCTGGTGTGAGCGCCGTGCGTCATCGGGTTGCCTTCTTGGTGCGAGTGCCTTCTGCACCACCGTAGCGCGCGAAGCGCGACGCCAGGAGATTGGTCAGGGCCACGAGGATGACCAGAACCGCAGCGGTGCCCGCGCTCACGTCGGCGCGGTCGGGAGCGAGGCCAGCCGAGTTCACGTACCAGAGGTGGACCGCCAGCGTCTCGCCGCCCCGGAAGGGGTTGAGCGAGTAGGCGTTGCTCCGGGAGATCGTGGTCCCGGCCGTCATGATGAGGGGGGCGCTCTCGGAGAACACGCGCCCGACCGAGAGGACGAGCGCGCTCAGGATGCCGGGCCAAGCGTAGGGGATCGTGACGCGGAGGGCCGTCTGCACCGGCGTCGCGCCCAGCGCGAAGCTCGCCTCGTCGAGCTCGCGCGGCACGGCGTGCATGCTCTCTTCGGCGATGCCCACGACGAGCGGCAGGTTGAGCAGTGCGAGCACGAACGCTCCGGCGAAGAGCGAGTAGCCGGCCTTCATCTCGACCACGAAGACCAGGAACCCGAAGAGGCCGTAGACGATGCTCGGGAGCGACGCGAGCGTGTCGAGCGCCATACGAACCGCGCCGACGAAGCGCTGGGAGCGCGCGAAGCGCGCGAGGTACACGGCCGCGCCGACGCCGATGGGGAGCGTGATGGCCGTGCTGAGCACCGCGAAGTAGATCGTGTTGAAGATCTCGGGCCCGATGCCGCCGCCGGCCTTCGTCTCGCTCGGCAACAAGACGAGGAATCGGGGGAGATGATCGCGAGCGACGAGGGCTCCTGCGAGCGCGACGAGGGCCACCGCGCCGCGCTCGTACTTCGCCGCGAAGCGCGGCCGCTCGAGGCGCGCGAGCACCGCGCGAACGAGCGCGAGCGCGAGCCACCCGACGAGGCCGAAGACGCCGGCGGCCACGACGAACCGCATCGCCTCCTCGTTGTCGACGCCCGCGAGCGGCGTGGGATAGAGCGTGAACGACCAGAGCCGCGCTCCGCCGCGCACCAGCAGGTACAGGAGACCCAGCGCGTACACGACGGCGAGCGCGCTCGCACCGATCCCGAGCACGCGCTTGAGCGCGACCTCCCTCGAGCTTCCCTGCCTCTGCGAGCGGTGCAGCGAGCGCGTCGTACTCATCGCGCCTGCCCCCGCGCCATGGCCCGGGTGACGAGAACGACCACGACCGATACCGAGAGCAACACGAGGGCCATCGAGTAGAGGACGTCGTTCTCGGGGGTGCCGGGCCGGGCCTCTTGCATGTCCATGACGATCTGCGCCGAGATCGTGGTCGTGGGGGAGAAGAAAAAGTCGCGCGGCAGCCGCCTGGCGCCCCCGATCACCATCTGCACGGCCATGGTCTCGCCGGCGGCGCGCGCGAAGCCGAAGAAGGTGGCGACGAGCAGGCCGCGCCAGCCGTAGGGCACCGAGACGCTGAACGCAGTTTGCCACGGGGACGCGCCGAGCGCGGCGCTCGCGTCTCTCAGCGGACGAGGAACGCGAGAGAGCGCATCGAGCGACAGGAGGAGCACCGTGGGTGCGATCATGACCGCGAGCAGGAACGCGCTCGCGGCGATCCCTTCGCCGGTCACCGGCGCGTCGTCGCCGCGGATGGCATGCGCCAGCTTCTCGAAGATCGGCACCAGGTAAACAAGCGCGAGCCAGCCGTAGACGACGCTCGGAACGGCCGAGGCAATCTCCATGACCCGGCGGTATCCGCGCGCGACCGACTCGCCCGCGAACTCGGTCAACCACACCGCCGCGAGAACGGCCGGGCCCGCGCCGAGCGCGATGGCCCCAAGGGCTGTGGCGAAGGTGCCGACGATGAGCGCCAGGCCCCCGAAAGAGCCGGCCTCCGGCTTCCACGTGTCTCCACTCAGGAGCGCGCCGACACCGACCTCGCCCAGCCCACGGATCCCCGTCCGCGCCAGGAAGCCGAGCATCGCGAGCGTCGTCGCGAGGACGAACCAGCCGCACGCGACGAGGGCGCCCCGGATCACGGCCTCGCCCGGGCGAGGTCGCCCGGTCAATGGCACACGACGAGGCTCGGCGACGGATGGCGCGATCAAGACGTTGCTCATGCTCCGATCGACTCGCTACTCCCGTGCCAGCTTCATCTGCGTGACGGGAATGAAGCCCTTCACCGTCGGGAGCACGTGCTCCTGGAAGTCGGCCGAAGCGAGGTAGTCGAGGAACTCCTTGGCAGCGCCGCTCGGTTCGCCCTTCGTGTACATGTGCTCGTAAGACCAGATGGGGTACGTGCCGCCCGTGATGGTCTCCGGGCCGGGCTCGATCACCCCGGCGTCGGACTTCAGCGCGAACGTGTGAAGGTCAGGATCCGCGAACGAGAGCGCGAGGTAGCTGATCGCGCCTTTGGTTTGCTTGAGCTTCGCCACGAGCGCGCCCGAGTTGTCCTCGGTCTGCGACTCGACGAACTTGTCGCCGCCGAGCACGATCGAACCGAAGACCGAGCGGGTGCCGGAGCCGGGCGCGCGGTTGATGACGACGATCGGCTGGCTCTGCCCGCCGAGGTCTTTCCAGTTCGTGATCGTGCCCGCGAAGACCTTCGCGAGATCGGCGAGGCTGACGGCCGCGACCTTGTCGTTGAACGGGCCCTTGTTCGCCATCGCCGCGAAGCCGACCACCGCGACCTTGTGGTCTACGAGCTGGGCCTTGAGGTCATCGGGTGCGAAGATATCGCTGTCGCCAATCTGAACGGCGCCGGACGCGACGTCCGAGAGCCCCTTCTTCGAGCCGCCGGCCGACACCTCGACGCTGATGCCCTTCCTGTTGGCCTCGAATTTCTCCTTAGCCGCGTTGACGAGCGGCTGAAGCGCGCTCGATCCGCTCGCGCTCACCGTCGAGCTCGTGGGCTCGGCGGGAGCCGACGCCGAGGCCGGCGGGGCCTCGGGCGCGGGCGGTGCGCTCTTGTCGCACGCTGCTGCCATGAAGGCGATCGCGATCAGCGCGGCGCCCGAGAGCTCGAATCGATGTCGGGTCATGTCAACCAAATCTCCCTGTGATGTAGTCCTCGGTCTCGCGTTCTTTCGGCCGAGTGAAGATCGTCGTCGTCTCGCCCACCTCGACGAGGCGGCCCATGTAGAAGAAGCCCGTCCGCTGCGAGACGCGCGCTGCTTGCTGCATGTTGTGCGTCACGATGACGATCGTGAGATCGTCACGCAGCTCCGACACGAGATCCTCGATCTTCGCCGTGGCGATGGGGTCGAGCGCGCTCGCGGGCTCGTCCATCAACAGCACCTCGGGCTCGACCGCGAGCGCGCGCGCGATGCACATGCGTTGCTGCTGGCCGCCCGAGAGTCCGAGGCCCGACTCGTGGAGGCGATCTTTCGCCTCGTCCCAGAGCGCCGCTTGGCGAAGGGCCCTCTCGACGCGCTCGACCAGAATGCGCTTTTCGTCGATGCCGGCGATGCGCAGCCCGTACGCCACGTTCTCGAAGATCGACTTGGGGAACGGATTGGAGCGCTGGAAGACCATCCCGACGCGCCGCCGGACGAGCACCGGGTCGACGTGGGGCCCGTAGATCGGCTCGCCGTCGAGCTCGACGTGCCCGTCGACCGAGACGCCGGGCACGGTGTCGTTCATTCGATTGAGCGAGCGCAAGAACGTGCTCTTGCCGCAGCCGCTCGGTCCGATGAGCGCGAGCACGCCTCCGGCGTGAACGTCGATCGAGACGTCTTTGATCGCGACCTTCTCGCTGTAGCGAACGGTCAGCCCGCGCGCGCGCATCTTGAGCGGGGCGTTTTGCCCTAAAGAAACGGTCGCGGCGGACACGGCGGGGAGTTTGATGTCGTCGGGCAAGGGTCCCGTGTCGAGTGTGTGACGTTCGCGTGACGTGGCCGGCCTGCAGGGAACCGATCACCTCACGCCGGCAGGCCACCGTGGCCGCCGCCGTGCGCTCTCGCGCGTTCGCGTGCGCCTCGAGGCGCGGGGACGATCACGCTGCCGCTCCGGAGGATGAAGGGATGGCCCCGCCAGGCGATGCGGTTGCTGGCCCAGGCGCTGATCCATGAAAGGAGCGTTACGTACGAGCGGACGACTTCGAGCGGCGCGTACCACCAGGCCAGGCTCTGCCCGCGAAGTAGCCGAACCGCGAGCAACGCACAAGCGGTCTGCACCAGCGCGACGCCCGCGAGCAGCGCCGCGGTCGACTTGGAGGGCGCCAGCGCCAGCGCCACCGTCGCCACGACGATGGGCGTCAGCACCGGCTCGGCCACGAACATCGCGGGCTTCAGGGAGCGGCGCATCTTTGCCCAGCGGGTATGGCGCTCGATCGTGCGCGCGATGGAGCAGACCACGTTGCGATTCTCGACGACCTCGAACGAGGTCTTCGCGAGGAGGCCGGCGTCGAGGAAGCGGCGTCCGAGCACGAAGTCTTCGGCGAGGACGTGACCGACCGGCCGGAACCCGCCGAGGACGGCGAGGTCGCGGCGTCTCACGGCCATCGACTTGCCCACGGTGAAGGGCGCGCGGCTCACGGCGGCGAGGGCCGCGAGACCGGGCGCCGTCGCGGCGCAGAGCTGCAAGTTCTCGAGCGCCGCCCCGAGGGTGCGCTCGCCCGTTCCCGCGAACAAGCTCGTGACGATGCCGACCCTCTCGTCGGCGAGCTCGGCGACCAGCGACCACAGGTAGGTCGGCGCGACGCGCACGTTCGAATCGGAGATGACGCACACTTCGCCCGTCGCCAGCCCCTCGAGGCCGATCAGCTGCGCCACCTTCGGATTCATCGCCGCGTGCGGGTCGGTCACGACGAGGCGGGCGTCGAGCCTGGGGTGCTTCACGATGAACCGCCGCACGGCGGCGAACGCGGGATCCGAGGGCGACGCGACGCCGAAGAGGATCTCGAACGACGGGTAATCGATGCGGGCGAACGACTCGAGGTTGCCGTCGAGGTCGTCGTCGGAGCCCGCGAGCGGCTTGAAGAGCGTCACGCGCGGGGCCCGGTCGATCTGCGGAGCGCGGGCGCCGCGGCGCTTCGTCAGGGCGCGGGCGAAGAGCGCCAGCATGGTGACGTACAGCGCGAGGGAGGCGGTCGTGGCCGCGACCAGGAGGTTCACGAGGCTCACCCTCGGGACGATCGCGGCCGGACGTGACGATCCGGATCGAAGGCGGTGAACTGTCGGTGACGTCTCGTGTCGGAGCGTGACTCTCGCGAGCGGTATGCCACGCGTCACCCGACGCACGATCGAGGCTTGCGCGAGGCTTGCGCGAGGCTCACGCGAGAGGATGCTTGCCGCTCTCGAAGGGCGTCACGTTGGCCCGCTGCAGCGAGACCGTGAAGGTCGAGCCGGCGCCGACCGCGCTCTCGACGGACACCTTCCCGCGCATCGTGTCCACCATGTGCTTCACGATCGACAGGCCCAGGCCGGTTCCGCCGAGTTCGCGCGACCGCCCCGCGTCGACGCGGTAAAAGCGCTCGAACACGCGAGGCAAGTGCTCCGCCGGGATGCCCGGGCCGTTGTCGGAGACGACGAGCCGCACGCGCGCTTCGTCTTCGATGGCGCGGACGACGATGCGGGTGCCCGAGGGGCAGTACTTGACCGCGTTGTCGACGAGGTTCGACAGGATGTGCTCGACGGCGCGGGGATCGCCCTCGACCGCGGCGAGCGCGGGCTCGAGCTCCGACGTCAGCCGGACGCCTTTCTTCTCGGCGCGCTCGCGAAAGAGGGCGAGCACGATCGGCACGATGCGCTGGAGCTCGACGCGTTCGCGCTTCAGCTTGAAGACGTTCGACTCGAGCTTCGACAGCTCGAGCATGTCCTCGACCAGGCTCTGCAGGCGCTGCGAATTGCGCTCGATGATGTCGAGGAACCGGATGGCGGCCAGCGGATCGGAGAGCGCTCCCGTCTGGAGGGTCTCGGTCGCCGAGCGAACCGCGGCGATCGGCGTGCGGAGCTCGTGGGACGCGTTGGCGACGAAGTCGCGCCGCAGCGATTCGAGCCGGCGGAGCTCGGTCACGTCGACGAAGACGAGCAGGAGCCCTTGCTCCTCGCCCGCGAGCGGAGCGGCCTGAACGAGCACGCGGCGCGGCTTGAGCCCGGGGAGCTCGAGCTCGAGAGGCGGATCGTCGGGATGCCTTCGGGCGCGATCCACCAGGTCGTGGAGGTCGGCGTGTCGAACCGTCTCGATGAGCAGCTTGCCGACCGCGTCGGCCCCGAGCAGGAGGGTGGAGCGGAGGGCGGGGTTGACGAGCACGATGCGGCCGTCGCGATCGATGACGACGACGCCCTCGTGCATGGCCTCGAGGATGCGCCGCTGCAGATCGCGCTCGGCGCGTAGCTCGCCGAGGGTCGTGGCCAGGCTCCCGGCCATGCGGTCGAGCGCGTGACCGAGCTCGGACAGCTCGTCGTGACCGGAGAGTCGAGTCCGCACCTCGAGATCCCCCGCGGTCATCCGGCGCGCGGCGTCGGTCAGCTCGCTCACGGCAGCGGACATTCTCTTGGCGACGATGTTCGAGAGAACGAGCGCGAGTCCCAGACCAATGAGCGACCCGAGCCCGATCATGCGGCGCATGTCGCTCTTGGCAGCGTCGACCTGGCTGAGCGGCTCTGACACCCGGGCCACGCCGGCCACGGCGCCCTCGCGATCGAAGGGGATGGCGACGTAGAGCATGGGGAGCTGCCTGGTCGTGCTCATGCGCTCCCCGGCGCCGTGTCCCGAGGCGAGCGCCTCTTCGACCTCGGGGCGGGTCGCGTGGTTCTCCATCCGAGGCACGTCGGCCGTGGGGACGTCGGAGTCGCCGAGAACGACCCCGTCGGTCCGGATGAGCGTGACCCGGGCGTCGGCCGCGGCCCCGAGCGCGTCGGCCAGCGCGTCCCAGGGACCTATGTCGCCGTCGACGGAAAGCCCGGAGCTCGACGCCTCGCGAGCCACGAGCCGCGCGCGCGCCACCAGGCTGGCTCGCGCCGAAGCCGTCAGCCAGCTCGCGATCGCAGGCGTCAGGTAAGCGTCGGCCGCCGCCACCGACGCGGCGATCAACGCTACCGATACCAGAAAGAGCTTCGCCCGGACGCCGAGTCTCACGTCATCGACTCTTGATGAAGCTCGGCGGTACGACCCACTTGGGGCACTTGAGCAGCTCGCACGCGAGCCCCAGGAAGACCGCGCGAAAGATCTCTTCGGGGTCGGCCCGGCCGTCGGTGGTGAGCTGCGCGACCAGCTTGCCGAGCGTCGTCTTGCCGCGAACCGCGTCGATCACGAGCGCCTCGGACTCGGGAAGGCGGAACATCTCGAGCCTGACGGGCGGCGAAGCGACGGGCTCGAGCACTTCTTCGTGGCATTGGGCGAGCATCGACTGCAGCTCTTCATAGCTGTAGCCGTGACGGATACCACGGCCTATGAGCTCGCACGTATCGACCCCGAGGGGGAACGTCTCTTCTTGCGAGCGTACGCTGCGGGCGAAGGCGATCTCGCCCTTCTTCATGCGGAACGTCTCGAGGAGGCGCTCTTGCGTCTGCTCGTGAACGGCGCGAAAGAGCTCGATGGGCCGCAAGACGCCGATCCCCACGAGGGCGTCGCCGAGACGGCCGCCGAAGCGCGGCAGCATGGCGAGGGCCATCTCGAGCTCCATGCGAAGCACCTGCCCTCGCTGGATCAGGAACTCGCCGAGGAGCTCGCGCTTCTCGGTCGACGTCACGCACTCGGGCGACCCCTCGACGAAGAAGATTCGCTTCTTTCGGGTGCCGTCGCGCAAGACGAGCGCGCCCGTCTCGCGCCGAACGGCGATGTGGAAGATGCGGGTGGGCAGCCGCGCCGGATCGAGCACGCCCCGATCGATCGCATCGGAGGGCAGATCGGCGTCCCAGCGAAGCGCGGGGCTGCTCATGAAGCGCGAGAGCTCGGGATACGTGCTGGCGGGCTTGAAGCGGCCCTGTTCGCGGGCGATGACGCAGCGGCTGCCGGCCTCGCCCGTTGCGAACATCTCGATGAGGCGCGGGAGCGCCAGCGGACCGACGATGCTCCCGTCTTCGCGCTGCAACCGGTAAATGCTGGGGGCCACCGCGCGCGGCGCGGCCGCCGCGAGGCTCGACGGCGAAGGTGGCTCCGGCGCTCCGCTGCGAGCCGTGCCGACCGCCGGCTGGACGACCCGCGTGCTCGTCTCGCTCTCGACCTGGGTCGTGGCGGTGAAGGTCTCCCGCGTCTCTTCTTCGACGTCGGGACCCGCGACGAGACCGAGCTTCTCGACGAGGGTCGCGAGGCGCGACGGGCCGATCTGGAGCCTCCGCCGGCGGACGATGTCTTCGATGGCCTCGGCGAAGGCTCCGGCGGTCGGCCAGCGGAGATTCGGGTCGCGGGCGAGGGCCCGGAAGAGGACCGAACGAATGTCATCGGGCACCCGCGACGCCGTGCGGTCGATCGGCGACACGTCGGCGTCGCGAATTCGCATCAGGACGTCGAGCTCTTTGCCTCCGCTGAAGAGCGGCCTCAAAATTAGCATCTCGGCGAGCACGATGCCGGCGGTGAAGAGATCGCTCCGGGCGTCGAGCTCGCGGCCGACGACCTGCTCGGGCGACATGTATCCGAGCTTGCCTTTGAGCTGCCCGGCGTCGGTCCGGCGCTCGATCTCGGCCGCGCGCGCGATGCCGAAGTCGGTCAGCTTCACGGCGCCGGAGCGATCGATGAGCACGTTGCCGGGCGAGACGTCGCGGTGCACGAGCGCGAGCGGGCGCCCGTCTTCGTCGCGCGCGCTGTGCGCGTACTCGAGCGCCCGGAGGATGGAGAGCGTCACGTGCAGGCTCACATCGAGCGAGATGTCTTCGCCTCGCCCCGCCGCGGCGCGGACCAGGCGCGCGCCGGTCGTTCCGTCGACGTACTCCATCGCCATATAGAGCTCGCCGTCTTGCTCGCCGAAGTCGAACACTTGCACGATGTTCGGGTGGCCGAGGCGGGCGCAGACCCGCGCTTCGTCGACGAACATCGCGACGAAGTCCGGGTCCCCGGCGTACTGCGGCAAGATGCGCTTCACCGCGACGATCTTCTTGAACCCGTGCGGCCCACCGCGACGCGCTAGATACACCTCGGCCATCCCGCCCGTCGCGATCCGCCGGAGCAGCTCGTAGGGCCCCAGGCGCAACGGCGCCGGGATGGTGGAGATTGTCATCGCTATGGCAAGCTTAACATGGACGTCTCTGCGCGGACCCAGCCGATGACGCGCGTCTGACGCAACGCCCGATCCGCGCCCGGCGAGCTCGGGGGGCGCCGGGGGCGAGTGAGCCGTCAGCGGCTCCCCTGCGAACGCATGCAAGAGCAAACAGGAGCGGCGAGGACAAACGAGACCCGAGCGCATGAGCGAGCGAGAGCAAGAGCGAACGAGAGCGAGCGAGACAAATGTAGCCGACTATGTGGCCGACTATGTGGCCCTGGCCGCTTCGGCCTACTACCGTGGCCGGTGCTGACATGAGCTCCGTCGTCCGGCCCCGAAACGAGGGACCGCCGTCTTCACCGTCGGTGAGCGCCACCACGAAAGCCCGGTCCATCGCCGTGACTGGCGCGTCCGGGTTCTTGGGCAGCAATCTCATCGGGATGCTCGAGCAAGACGAGCGCGTCCGTCGCATCGTGGCCATCGACCTGAAACCAGCGGCCACCGGAGGCGAAAAGACGCGATCGTACGACGTCGACCTCACGCAGCCCGCGGCCGAGGGGCGCGTCGCTGAGATCTTGGCCGAGGAGCAGGTCGACACGCTCGCACACCTGGCGTTTCTGTCGTCACCGACCCACGCGACCGCGTGGGCGCACGAGCTCGAGAGCATCGGCACGATGCACGTCGCCGTGGCGGCCGGGCACGCCCGCCTTCGAAAGTTCGTGCTCTGGTCGCTGACGTGGCTCTACGGAGCCCGCCCGTCGAACCCCAACTTCATCACCGAGAAGCAAGCGCTGCGCGCCCCTTCGGGGGAGCCGTTCTTCGCTGACAAGATCGACGCCGAAGACCAGGCCCGAAAGCTCTCCCAGCGCGCCCCCGAGATGGTCGTCACCGTGCTGCGAACCGCGCCCCTCCTGGGACCCACGGTGCACAACGCGATCACGAGCTACTTCGCGCGCAAGATCGTGCCCACGATGATGGGCTTCGACCCGCTCGTGCAGTTCCTCCACGAAGCGGACGCGATCGCGGCGATGCACCTGGCCGTCATGCGCGACGCGCCTGGAACCTTCAATATCGTCGGCGACGGGGTCGTGCCGCTGTCGATGGCCATCCGGCTGGCCGGTCGCGTCGCCGCGCCGGTCCCCCACCCGATCGCCGAGACGCTCACCGGCCTGGGGTGGATCTCGCAGCTCGTCGAGGCTCCGCCGTCTTTCCTGAAGTATCTGCGCTTCCTCTGCGTGGCCGACGGGCGCAAGGCCCGGAGCGAAATGGGCTTCCGCGCTGCGTACTCGACCCGCGAGGCCGTGGTCGATTTCGCGCGTGCGCAGCGGCTGCGAGAGGTCAACCTGCTCTCGGAGAGGACCGCATGAATCCGCCCAAGAAGCGACGGCGAAGCGACGCGCCCCCGTCGAAGCCCTTCCTCTCCGGCGGCGCGCGGCCGACGCCGCGCAGGCGGCGCCTCGGGGCCAGCTCGACGCCGCGCTTGCCGGTGGAGGCGGGCGCCGTCGAAGATACCGGCGCGGTCGCGAACGAGGCAGACGAGATGCACGAAGCACGTGGGGTCCCGCGCGAGCACTTCTCGGCCGACTTTCGCCCCGGCGAAGATCCGCCGCCGTCGTCGCAGCCGCTGGCGTTCGAAGAGGTCGACGAGTTCGGATACGACCCGGCCTACGAGCACAAGGTCTTGCCACTGCTCGAGCTCCTCTACGAGAAGTATTTTCGCGTCGAGGTGCACGGAATCGATCGCGTTCCTCCCGAGGGACGTTGCCTCCTCGTGGCCAACCACTCGGGCACGTTGCCGATCGACGGCCTGATGCTCCGGCTGGCGGTGCGCCGCGAGCACTCCCGGCGTCGCGACGTGCGCTGGCTCGCCGAAGACGGCCTGTTTCACTTTCCGTTCATCGGGAACATCACCAACCGGATCGGCGCCGTGCGCGCCTGCCAGGAGAACGCCGAGCGCCTGCTCGAGCACGAGTCGCTCGTGGTCGTCTTCCCCGAGGGCAAGAAGGGCATCGGCAAGCTCTTTCGCGATCGCTATCGGCTGCAGCGCTTCGGGCGCGGCGGCTTCGTGAAGCTGTGTCTGCGAACCGGCACGCCCATCGTGCCCGTCGCGATCGTCGGCGGCGAAGAGACGAACCCGCTGCTGGCGCGCATCGAGTACCTCACGAAGGCGCTCGGGATCCCCTACGTACCCATCACGCCGACGTTCCCGTTGCTCGGCCCGGCCGGGCTCCTGCCCGCGCCCACGAAGTGGAAGATCTTCTTCGGCGATCCCATCGCGCTCGACGACTACCCCCCCGCGTCGGCCGACGACGAGATCCTGGTCGGTCGCCTGACCGAGCGCGTGCGCGCCGAGATCCAGGCGATGCTCGATCACGCGGTCGCCGCGCGCCGCTCGATATGGTTCGGCTGATCCGGCTGGCGAGGGCTTTCCCCGCATGACCGCGGCTTCGATCGACGGGGTCCTCGTCGTCGACAAACCGCGCGGGCCGACCAGCCACGACGTCGTCGCTCGGTTGCGGCGCGCGCTCCGCACGCGCGCCGTTGGCCACGCGGGCACGCTCGATCCGATGGGGACCGGGGTGCTCGTGGTCGCGCTCGGCGAGGCGACGAAGCTCGTGCCCTGGCTCACGGCGCACGACAAGGCCTACGAGGCCACGATCGCGCTCGGGATCGAGACCGATACCCTCGACGCGGCCGGGCGCGAGGTGCGCCGCGTGGCGCCGGCGAACGCTCTCGTCGAGGCGCTGGGCGCGCTGGCCACGATGAACGCGTCGAACGCGTTGAACGCCTCGAGCGTGGGCCGCGGCGCCGCCGCTTCCGAGGGGGCCGCCTTCGCGGAGGCGTTCGCGCGCGAGCGAGCGCGCACGCTGCAGGTGCCGCCCGTGTACTCCGCGATCCGCACGGACGGTGAGCGCTCGTTCGCGCGGGC
>CALFNG010000282.1 GCA_937902985.1 uncultured Myxococcales bacterium | reverse complement strand
ATGAGCTGTGCCATCGCTATCAACGATAGCACCGCATCGACGCGGGGTCTGCCGGGCAGATCGGGGCGACCAATGCTCACGCCGCGCCGTGTTCGCCGAACACAGAAGCTGCGCCGAGTACGCGCACGAGGTGACCCCGACGCAGCACGTCGAGCGGGCGCTTGCCGCCAAGCCGGTCGTTCTCGGTGACGAAGAAGCGCGCCTGCGCCGAGGGGATCGCGCGCTGCTCGAGCAGCTCGTCGAGCACGAACGCCGCGTGCTCGAGGAGCTCGGGGTCGAGGTCTCGCTCTCGAGCGTCATGCGCAAGCTCATTCGAGCCGCGGCGAAGGCGGCGGCCGTCGACGTCGCCAGCGTCGAGGCGGCTGAGCCGGTTGCTCGGCCCGCCCTCCCCCATGAGCCGCGGCCGACGCCATCACGATCGCGTCGATCACGGTCGCGCCGGGGACTGCGGCGAGTGCCTCGCCCGCGCTCTTCGCGAGCGCCTGCGTCATGTCCTCGGCCGCGACGAGCCGAAGTATCCGAGCCTGACGAGGATCTCCGCGCCACCACTCGGCCACGGCCGCAACTGGCACGCTGATCCGAAGCTTCCTCGCACTCGCGTAGCCGAGCAGGTCGATCGCCCGCTGCTTCTGCCGCTCCAGACCGATGAGAAAACCGGTGTCAGCGGTGATCCCGCTGGCCTTCATTCGCTGCCGACGAGCTCGCGATGGATCGCTTCCATCCCCTCGCGCGACGGCTTCACCGGGCTCTCCGCGATGAACTTGCGACGGGCCACCTGCTGAGCCTTGGTCACCCCGCCCTTGGGGCGCTTCGGCGCCTTCGCGCGCCTGGGCGTAGTGCCGTTGCTCCCGTTGGTGCCGTGCCCGTTCATGCCCGAGAATGTACCACAGCGGGTCAAAACGGCACCTCGGCCAGCTGTTCGGGGCGACGATCGGCCGCGACTCTTCCAGGCTCACCCAGGCGAGCGTTTGTGGCTTTCGCCCTTCGATGCGCGAGCGGTCGCCCCAGTTGACGTCGCGCGAGCGCACCGTCGGCCGATCGATCGGCGTCGGCGAGCGCGTGTCTCCCCGCAGCGCCCTAAGCTCGCGGGTAGTCGGGAGGTTCCGCCCGTTTCGCGTCGTCGCGAGGCGTGTCCTGCCTCAACTCGCCGGCCCGCTCGCCCTGACGCGCCGGCCCTCCGACGACCGGCTCACCGCGCGCGCCGGCGGCAACGTGAAGAACACGGTCGCGCCCTTTCCTTCGGCCGCTTCGGCCCAAACGCGGCCGCCGTGGCGATCGATGACGCGATGGACCGTCGCGAGCCCGATCCCGGTACCCGGAAACTCGTCTTCCCGGTGCAAGCGGCGGAAGGGAGCGAAGAGGGTGGACGCGTACGCCATGTCGAAGCCCGCGCCGTTGTCGCGCACGAAGAAGGCGCCGCCCCTCTCGACCGACTCGACGCCGAATTCGACGCGCGCCGCCTCGACCTTGCTCGTGAACTTCCACGCGTTCTGGAGCAGGTTCTCGAAGACGATCCGTAGGAGCCGGCGGTCGCCTTGCGCCGTCAGCCGCGGCTCGATCACCATCGTGACCTGCCGGCCGGGCTCGTTGCGGCGAAGGCTGTCGCTCACGGCGAAGACGATCTCCGAGAGGTCGATGGCCTCGCGGCGTAGCTCGGCCGAGTTGATGCGCGACAGGTCGAGGAGGGCGTCGATGAGCTCACCCATTCGCGTCGCGCCGGTTCGAATGCGGCGCAGGTAGTCCTGCCCGCGCTCGTCGAGCTGGGTGCCGTAGTCTTCGAGCAGCAACCGGCTGAAGCCGTCCATCGCGCGAAGGGGAGCGCGCAGATCGTGCGACACGGAGTAGCTGAAGACCTCGAGCTCCTTGTTCTTTCGTTCGAGCTCGCTCACGAGCGCCGCGCGCGACTCGGCGACCTGGCGGGCGGCGCGCTCTTCCATCGCGACGAGCTCGCTCCGCAGGAGGTCGTCGCGAATGTGACGGTGCTCGTCTTCGAACTGCTTGCGCCGCAGCTGGGCGCGCACGCGCACGTTGAGCACCTCGAACTCGCTCGACTTGGGGATGTAGTCGTCGGCCCCGCTGCCGAGGCCGTCGAGCATGGACGCGCGATCGTCGAGCGAGGTGAGCAAGATGAGCGGAATGTCCCGGACGCCGGGCGAGGCCTTGATGAGGCGGCAGGTCTCCTTTCCGCCGAGGCCCGGCATGATGAGGTCGAGCAAGATGCAGTCGACCGCCTGCACCGACAGGAGTTCGAGCCCCTCTTCGCCCGATCGAGCCATGACGACGTCGTACCCCTGGCCGCGAAGCAGCGCGCCGATCTCGTTCAGGTAGGTGGAGCTGTCGTCGATGGCGAGGATGCGCTTGGGTCCGAAGAGGCTGGCCGTATCGATGCGCTCGGCGGTCACCGCGCGGAGCACGGCCGTCAGGCGCGCGAGAATGACCTCGAGGTCTTCTTCTTTGCGCACGAACGCGTCGGCCCCCGCGTCGAGGGCGCGGAGCTCGCTCTTTCGGTCTTCCGAGCCCGTGAAGAGGATGCACGCGGTTCCGCGGAGCGCCGCGTCGAGGCGAATCTTCCGGATCACGGTCGCGCCGTCGAAGCCGGGCAGCACCCCGTCGACGAGCACGGCCGCGGGGCGGCTGCTGGCCGCGAGCCGGAGGCCCTCTTCGCCGCTCGCCGCGAGGAGCACCTTGTAGCCGGCGCCCTCGAGCGCGTGGCGGAGCTCTTCGCGAAACGTGGGGCTGTCGTCGATCACGAGCACGCTCGCCCGCGCGATCGGCGGGGGCGCCGCCTCGGTGAGCAGCTCGCGCGCGCGGGCGATGACGTAGCCGAGATCGTACGGCTTGCCGACGTAGTCGTCGGCGCCGATCTGCAGGGCCCGAACGCGGTCTTTGACCTCGGCCTCGCTCGACAGCATCACGACGCGAACGCCCGGCGCCCAGATCCGGATCTCGCGCAGGAGGTCGATGCCGTCGCCGTCGGGCAAGACCACGTCGAGAATGACGAGCGAGACCTGCCCGCGCGCCAGCGCGGCCCTCGCCTCGGCGACGGTCGCGCAGGGGAGCGTGCGAAACCCGGCCGCCTCGAGCGCCTCGGTCACGTCCATGCGAACCGTGATGCTGTCGTCCACGATGAGTACGATCCCGTTCATGACTCGACTCCGTTGCTTCCCTCGCCCGAGCGGGGCAGCGCTGCCAGAACTCCGCCGATCGACTGGAGGGGGAGCACCCGCTCCGCCGCGCCGAGGAGCACGGCCTCGCGCGGCATGCCGTAGACCACCGACGTGGTCTCGTCCTGGGCGATCGTGACGCCCCCCGCCTTGCGGATCTCGAGCAGGCCGGCGGCCCCGTCGCGTCCCATTCCGGTCAAGAGGGCGGCGGCCACCGACGCCCCGTATTCGCGGGACACGCTCTCGAAGAGAACGTCGATCGACGGGCGGCACGAGTGCCGGGGCGGCGCCGACGTGAGATAGAAGCGCCTGGAAGCGATGGTGAGGTGCTGGCCCGGAGGGGCCATGGCCACGCGGCCCGCGAACGATCGCACGAGGTCTCCGTCGGCCGGGTACGAGACCTGGTGCCGCGTCTGCTGCGCGAGCCAGTCGGCGAAGGCGAGGCCGAAGGGCGCGTCGAGGTGCAACACGATGATGACCGGCAGCGGAAAAGGGATCGGGAGGGCGCGAAGCACGGTCACGAGCGCCGCGGGACCGCCGGTCGAGGCGCCCAGCGCCACGATCTCCGTCTCGCCTCGACCCGCGCCGAGCCGCGGCTCCGGAGCCCGCACGGGCGCGGGCACGGAGACGCGCCCGTAGGCGCCGAGCCGCGCCCTCGGGTGGGTGATGACCTTGATCCGCGAGACGAGCTTGACGGCGCTCCGAAACCGCTGCTCCCACTCGCCGTCGGGCTCGTCGCCGCGCGGCTTTTCGAGGACGTCGACGGCGCCGGCCGCCAGGGCGTCGTAGGTCTTGAACAGCTCGCCGCGGTTGTACGACGACGAGACCACGAGGATCGGCGTCGGGCAGTGGGCCATGATCTGCTCGGTGGCATCGAGCCCGGTCATCACGGGCAAGATCATGTCGAGGGTGATGACGTCGGGGCTCAGCAGGTGGCAGAGCTCGACGGCGCGCTTGCCGTTGTCGGCTTCGCCCACGACCTCGAACTCGGGATCCGCGTCGAGCACCTCGCTGAGGCGCCGGCGAACGGTGAGCGAGTCTTCGACGACGAGAACGCGGATGCGGCGCATGATCATCCGATGAGCTGGCGAATGGTTCGCAAGAACTGGCCCTGGTCGAACTCGCCCTTCACGATGTAGGCCAGCGCTCCGGCCTCCGTGGCCCGCCGCCGGTCGTCGGCGGAGTCGCACGAGCTCACCATGATCGCGGGCACCGCCCCGAGCACGGGATCGGCCTGCGTGCGCGCCACGAACTGGAAGCCGTCGATCCCCGGCATCTCGATGTCGACCAGGAACAGACTGTGCGGCGTCTCGCGCGCGCGCACGAGGCCCTCTTCGCCCGAGGTCGCGAGCTCGACGGCATAGCCCGCCGACTCCAGGATGCTCTGTTCGAGCATGCGGGTGGTGAGCGAGTCGTCGACGATCAAGATGGGCGCTCGCGCTTCGGCGCTCGCCGCCGCGCGAGCGGCGATCTGCCCCCCGTGCGCCGCGGCGACCAGCCCGCGGGGGTCGAGCACGAGCTGCGGATGGCCGTCGTCGTCGAGCGAGACCCCGGCCGCGATCGGAACGGAGCCCGCCGCCTTCGGCAGGGGCCTGAGCACGATGCTCGACGTGCCCACCAACCGATCGGCGCCGATCACGGCCGTCTGCGTCCCCGAGGCGACGACGATCGCGGACCACGACGCCTCGACGCCGTCGGCGCCCGCGATGGCCGCGACGCTCGCCAGGCGGAGGAACGGTACGACCACCCCGTCGACGACCACGGAGTCCCGATCGGCGGAGCGCGAGATGTCGCGCGACGAGAGCCGCATCGCTCGGCGCACGGCGTCGAGCGGCAGGGCGAACCGGGACCCGCCCGTCTCGAGAACGAGCGCGGTGATCGCCGAGATCGAGATCGGCACGCAGAGGTCGACGGCCACGCCGCGGCCCGGCTGGCTGGTGAGCTTCACGTCGCCCTTGAGCGCCGCGACCGTGGACCGGAGCACGTCGAGACCGACGCCGCGCCCGGCGATCTCCGTGACGGCCTCGGTCGTCGTCACGCCGCTCTCGAGGACCAGACGCAAGATCTCGTCGGGCCCGAGGGTCTCGGCCCTTGCGGCCGTGATCACCCCGCGCGCGACCGCGGCGCGTCGAACCGAATCGGGATCGATCCCGCGGCCGTCGTCGGAGCACACGAAGGCGATGCGGTTGCCGCGTCGCTCGACCTGAAGGCCGACGCGCCCGGCCGAGGGCTTGCCGAGACGACGGCGCTCGGCTTCGGGCTCGATCCCGTGGGCCAGCGCGTTTCTCACGACGTGAAGGAGAGCGTCGCGAAGCGCAAAGAGCACGTTGGCTTCGAGGCGGCACTCGCCCCCGGTCGCCTCGAAGACGATCGACCGGTCGAGCGCGTGCGCGGCGTCGCGCGCGGCCCGCTCGAGCGTCGGGAACACGGTGCTGGCCGGGAGCAGCCGCAGGTCGTGCGCGCGGTCGCGCGTCTGATCGAGCTCGCTGCCCAGTCGATCGACCCCGGCTCCGAGGTTGCGCTCGACGCGAGCGACGAGAGCGCGAAGCTCTTCGGCCGACGCGCGGGCCCGCTGCGAGGCCGGCAGCTGGTCTGCCAGCGCGGCGGCCATCTGCCTCACGCGCGCGAGGTCGTCGAGCTCGCGCCGGACCTCGGCGAGCCGCGAGGTCGCCTCGGAGATCCCTCCGAGGAGCGCGTCCATCTCGCCGATGTCGACCCGCACGCTCCGGAGCGGTTCGGGCGGGATAGACGCGACGCGCGCTACGGGCGCGATGGAGTCGACGCTGGCCACGCCGGGCGGCCCCTCCGGATCGAGCGCGTCGAGCCCCGACGAGACCCCGTCGAGCAGGCGCAGGATCGGCTCGGCCAGCGCCGGCTCGACGGCAGAGCCCGGATCGCGATGTGCAGCGAGCAAGTCTTCGACGGCGTGGGCGGCTTCCGCGATCCGCGGCTGCTTCACGACGCGCGCGGCCCCCTTGAGCGTGTGCGCCAGCCGGAGCATCTCGACGACCCGTTCGCTGCCGCCGGTCCCCTTCTCGATCGCAAGGGCGGCTCGCGCGAGCCCCTCGACGAGCTCCCGCGCCTCGACGCGAAAGTACTTGTAGGGGTCCCGGGCCACGATCTAGGCGTGCTCCTGGGGCTGAATGAGCTGCGCCAGGTTCCTGGAGAGCGCGGTGAGCTGAGACGACGTCTGCAGCGTTTGCGTCGAGCTGGCCTCGGTCTCGCGCGCCGCTTGCGACACGTTCACGACCGCCACGTTGACCTGCTCGACGGCCGTGGTCTGCTGCTTCGTGCTGAGCTCGATCTCCTTCGCGGCGTCGGCGGTCGTCGCCACCAGGCCCGCGATCTGCTTGAACGACGCCGCGACCTCGCCGAACTGCCTCGTCCCGAGATCGACCGCCTTCGAGCCCCCCTCGGTGGCCATGACCGTCGTGTTCACGGCGGCGCGAATGTCGTCGACGAGGCCGCGGATCTCTTTGGTCGAGCCGCCCACCCGGTCGGCGAGCTTTCGAATCTCGTCGGCCACGACGCTGAACCGCTTGCCCATCTCGCCCGCGCCCGCTGCCTCGATGGTCGCGTTGATGGCGAGAATGTTCGTCTGCTCCGCGAGCTCGTTGATGATCTCGAGGATGCCGCCGATCTGCTGGGACTTCTTGCCGAGATCGAGCATGTGCGTCACGATCGCGTCGACCTGGCGCCGGATCGTGCCTACGGCGTCCTGCGTCTTCACCACCGACTCGTCGCCGCGCCGGGCGGCGGAGCCGGCCTCGGCGGCGATCTGCGCGACGCGGCGCGCGCTCTCGGCGATCTGGCGCGAGGTCGCGATGAGCTCACTGATCGTCGTGGTGATCTGGGTCATGGCCGTCGCTTGCTCCTTGGCGCCCGACACCTGCTGGTTGGCCGCCGTCTGCAGCTCGGCAGACGAGCTCCGCACGTGCTGAACGGCCGAGCCGATCTGCGTGGCGAGCGAGCGCGTGATGACGAACGCGACGGCCGTGACGAGGAGCAGACCGAAGAGGGTGCCCGCGATCAAGGTCGAGCGCGCGCTCGTGGCGGAGGCGTCGACCTCCTGGGCCTGGCCCTGCAGGCGAGCGCGCTCTTCGTGCTCCATCTGGCCGAGGATGCGGCGCACTTCGTCCATCGCCCGCTTCCCCTCCCCCGATTTCACGACGGCGACCGCCGGCTCCAGGCCGACGCTCCGGCGCAGATCGTTCACCTGCTTGAGCTCCGCCATCTTCGAGGCCAGGAGTGGCTCCACCTCGGCGAAGCGCCTCACCTGGCTCGGAGTGTCGGCGATCAGGTCGCGCAGCGCGTCGAGCGTGGTGGGCAGCGCGGTGACCGCGTTGCGATAGGGCTCGAGGAAGGTCTCGTCGCCGGTGATGACGTAGCCTCGCTCACCCGTCTCCGCGTCTTTGAGCAGGCTGAGGACCTCGGTGAGGTGCTCGAGGATGACGTGCGTGCGCGTGGCGGCGTAGCTCGTCTTGGCCAGCGCGGTGATGCTCTGGTACGCGACGATGCCCACGCCCACGAGCACCACGAACGACAGCGCGAAGCCCGCCGCCACTTTTTTTCCAAAGGTCCACATGCTCATCGCTCCTTCACCGGTCCTGCCGCTGCCGTCGCCTCGTAGGCGGCCTTCACCACGGCGGCGAGGTCGATGACGCCTCGCAGCGCGTCGTGGCCTCGCACGAGCTCGCGAACGATCGACGCCCGGCGAGCCGGCCGCGGCGCGCTCGACGCGCCGGCCTCGTCGGCGTCGACGGCCTCGTCGGCGTCGACGGCCCGCACGTCGGTCATGAGCGCCTCGAAGTAGCCGTCGAAGTCGCAGAAGCCGAGGGCGATCGTGTCCCCTCTCTGCCCCGCGCACGACGCGAACCAACGGGGCGGCTCCTCGCTGTAGCCCATCAAGACGCTCAGGCTGAAGACGGGGACGACGACCCCCCGAAGGCCCGCCAACCCGAGCAATGCCGCGGCGCTCCCGGGGAGCGGGACGATCTTGCAAGCCGCCGCGAGACCGCTCATCTGCTGGATGCGGAGCGCGAAGCCGTCGCCGCCGAGGCGCAGCGCGAGGAACGCCGCGACGTCCGCGCCGCGCGCGACCGTCGGGGCCGCGAAGACGGCGTCGAACCGGCGGCGCATCGCCTCCGCCGCCGAGAACGCGGGCGCGCGCACCCCGTGGGTCACCGCGCCCCTCCCGCCGCGCGGAGCTCGGCACGGCAAAGGCGGGTGAGGGCCTCGCGCGTGAAGCCCCCTCCGAAGAGGCGAATGCGCTCGGCGTCTTCGCCCGCCAGGAGATCGAGCGCCTGCCCGAGCTCGCGCTGCGCCGCGCGAAGGTCGCCAGAGCGTCGCGCCAGCAGGCCGAGGTGTAGACGCGGCATCGCGAACCCGGGATCGAGCGCCGCCGCCACGCGGTCGTTCTCGAGGGCGCCGGTCCGGTCGCCGACGCCCTCCCGGCAGAGCGCGAGGAGGTAGTGCGCTCCGGCGCTGTCTGCGCCCCCGGCGCGCAGCTTCGAGCACGCACGCTCCGCGGCCTCGAGTTGCCCTTGATGCGTCAGAAGGATGGCCCGTACGAGCAAGACGTCGGGGGCGCTGGCCTCGTGCTCCGGCAGACGATCGAGGCACTCGAGCGCCCCGGCGAAGCGCTCTCGCGCGAGCAGCGCCATCGACTCGGCGAGCGGGGACCCGGAGCCCGGCTCCGGGCCGGGGCACGAAGGCCTGACGGCCGGCTGCTCGCTCAGCTCGCGGATCCGCTCGGTGGAGCGACGAACGGTCTCGGCCCACTCTCCGCCCGGAGGCCGGCTCGAAGGCCGCGGAGGCGCGATCGACCCGGCCGGCCCGCAGGCCTCGGCCGTCGTTCGCTGGTAGTAGAAGGTGCCGTGGGTGTTCCGAAGCGAGAACTCTTGCGAGAGCTCGCGAAGCGAGTCGGCGTGGCCGAGGAAGAGATAACCGCCGGGCGCGAGCGCCTGCTTCATGCGGGCAACGACCGCGCGCACCGTCTCAGGGGTCAGGTACATGAGAACGTTCCGGCAGAAGATCACGTCGTAAGACTCGGAGAGCCACAGGTCGGGCTCGGGAGCCGCGAGGTTTCGCTCCTCGAAGCGCACCTCGGCTCGAATCGACGGCGCCACGGCATAGTCGCGCCCCACCTCTCGAAACCAGCGCCGGCGCACGTCGGCCGGGGTCTCGCGGAGCGACCAGGCCGAATACCGACCCTCGGCCGCGCGCTCGAGCGCCGCCGCGTTCACGTCGACGCCGGTGATCGTCACCTCACCGCGTGGCGCTCCGCACTCTCGGGCGATGATGGCGAGCGAGTAGGCTTCTTCACCCGACGCGCAGCCGGCCGAGAGGATTCGCACGCACGGGCCGCTCATCTGGCTCGCGTGATGGGCCTGGCTCGCGCGGGCGGCGCGTCGCTCGGGCAAGACCGCCTCGGCGAATGCGCGGAGCTGGTCCGGGTTGCGAAAAAAGTAGGTCTCGCCCACGGTGAGCTGGCGAGCCAGGGCGTGAAGATCGCGGCGTCGGAGGCGCGCGCGTTCGAGGCGCGCGAGGTACGCCGCGGCGCCGCCGTCACTCGCCACGCAGAGACGCTCGAAGACCGCGGCCAGCTCATTCGAGCGGGCGTCTTCGAATTGAAGCCCGAGGTGGCTCGCCACGGCCGCCCGAAAGCGGGCGAGGTCGCTGGAGTCGAAAGGCGCCGTCACGCCCCCGCACCCACACCCGCGCCGTCGAGCGACGCCCAGACTGACTCCGGGATCATCCGCGCGGCGCCGAGCACGACCAGCAAGTCGCCGTCGAGCGCGCCCATCCATTCGACCGCCTCGACGCCCGCGCCGCGAAGCAGCGGAGGGAGATCGCGGACCCAGTCAGTCGCCAGCGGCCGGACGCCGAGCACGGCGTCGACGGCTACGAGCGCCCTGCGCTCCCCGATCCGGAGCGCGAGAAACCGCGTGTGACCCACCGAGGGGCTGCCGCCGAGGAGCGTCGCGGCGTCGACGACCGGGGCCGGCGTCCCGCGCAAGATCGCGACCCCCAGGACGAACGGCGGCACGCCCGCGAGCGGCTCGACCGGCAAGGGCCGCATCGTCTCCGAGACATGCTCGATCGGAAACGCGCACGTGGAGGCACCCACGCGACAGAGAATGCACAGGCCGCTTGGACCTCCCCTTTCGTCCACGATGCCCCCCTCGACGGATCGAAGCGTCAGCCTACCCCGCCGGCGGCGGAGAACCTACCTACCTACGTCTGCGTCTGCGTCTGCGTCT
>CALFNG010000281.1 GCA_937902985.1 uncultured Myxococcales bacterium | reverse complement strand
GGCGTGCACACCTGGCGCGACGCGATCATGGCCGCGATGCGCTTTCGGCCCGACCGGATTCTCGTGGGCGAGGTGCGCGACGGGTCGGCCCTCGAGCTGCTCAAGGCCTGGAACACGGGCCACCCGGGCGGCATCGCCACCATCCACGCGAACGACACGCGCGCCATGCTCGATCGGCTCTGCCAGCTCATCGAGGAGGTCGTGCACCCGGCGCCGCGCGCGCTCGTCGCGCAGACCATCCAGGTGTGCGTCCACATCCAGCGCGACAAGACGCATCCCGCCGGGCGGCGCGTCTCGGGCCTCGACCGCGTCCGGCCGCTCGGCCCGGACGGCCAATGGACTCTCGAACGCATCGCATGACTCGCAAAGAAAGGAACTCGTCCATGCTCCAAGCTCCCGCTTCCTCCTGGCCGGTCTACCCCCCGCGCTGGCGCACCCGCGCGACGCAGCTCGTGATGGTCGCGAGCCTGCTCGCGATCGCCACGGCGACCGCGCAATCCGGCAGCTTCGGTCTCGGGGGTCTCGGCGGCGGCATGCCGTGGGAGGGCCCCCTGCAGCAGCTGCTCACGTCGCTCACCGGCCCCGTATCGCAGGTGATCGGCGCGGTCGCGATCATCGGACTCGGCGTCGGGCTCGCGTTCTCCGAGGGCGGTTCCATGATGCGAAAGGCCCTCTGGGTGGTCCTGGGCCTCGCCATCGCGTTCAACGCGGTGTCTTGGGGGCTCGGCTTCCTCGGGTACTCCGGGGGGCTGCTCGTATGACCGCGCGCCTCGAAGGGCTCGAAGTGCCGCTGCACCGGTCGCTCGTTGAGCCCATGCTCCTCGCCGGCCTGCCGAGGACCGTGGCTCTCGTCCTCTGGACGAGCGTCGGCGCGTTCGCCTTCGGGCTCCACCAGATCTGGGTCCTTCCCCTCGGCATCGGCGTGCATCTGGCGGCGGCCGCGGCGACGCGCGCCGACCCGTACGTGCTCGACATCGTCGCCCTGGCCCTGGGCGCGCAAAAGCGCCTCGACCCCTAACCCCGAGCCTCACCCCGGAAGCGAGTACCGCCGATGTTTTCCCTTCGTGAATACCGCGAGCCTTCGAGCCGCTTGCCCGATCGCCTTCCGTGGGCGTGCCTCGTCGCTCCGGGCGTCGTCCTGCAGAAGGACGCGATCTTCCAGCGAACCCTCGCGTTCCGGGGGCCCGACCTCGCGAGCTCGCTCGACTCGGAGCTTCTCTCGGCGAGCGCGCGCCTGAACAACGCGCTTCGCCGCCTGGGGTCCGGCTGGGCTCTCTTCATCGAGGCGCAGCGCTTTCTCTCGAGCGCGTACCCGGCGGCTACATGGCTCTCTCCCGCGGCGGCCGTCGTCGATCGCGAGCGAAGGCTCACGTTCGAGCAGGCCGGCGCGCACTACGAGTCGAGCTACTACCTGACCTTCGCGTGGAAGCTGCCGCCCGACCGCGCGGAGCGCGCGGCGGCTCTCTTCTACGAAGACGGCGGCGCGGCCTCCCCGGAGGCCGACGAGCGGAGCGCGCTCGCGCGCGAGCTTTACAGCTTTCAGAAGAGCGTCGCCGAGATTGCCGACATCCTGCGGTCGGTCTTTCCGGAAGTGGGCCTGCTCGACGACGAGCAGACGCTCTCGTACCTGCACAGCACCGTCTCGACCCACCGCCACCCGGTCCGGGCGCCCGAGACGCCGATGTACCTCGACGCGATTCTGCCGGACATGCCCTTTACGCCGGGCGACGTGCCGATGCTCGGCGACCAGTTCCTCTGCACCTCCACGATTTCAGGCTTCCCCTCGTCGACGTTGCCCGGGCTGCTCGACGCGCTCAACCACTTGAACACCGAGTACCGCTGGGTGACCCGGTACCTGTGCTTGGGCAAGGCCGAGGCCAAGGCCCTCATCGAGAAATACCGAAAGCAGTGGTGGGCCAAGCGCAAGGGCCTCTGGACGATGATCAAGGAGGAGGCGTCCAAGCAGGAAGCGGCCCTGGTGGACAACGCGGCCGCGAGCAAGGCCGCGGACGCCGATGCCGCCTTGCAGGAGCTCGGCGACGATCTCGTCTCCTACGGATACCTGACGACGACCGTCACGGTCTGGGACCCGGATCTCGAAGCGGCACGGCGCAAGAGCCAGCGGGTCAAGGAGGTCATCCAGGCGCGCGGGTTCACGGTGAAGGACGAGACGCTCAACTCCACCCAGGCGTGGCTCGGGAGCTTGCCAGGCCACGTCTACGCGAACGTGCGCCGCCCGATCGTCAACTCGATGAACTTGACGCACCTGATGCCCCTCAGCAGTGTGTGGGCGGGGGACGCGGTCAACCGGCATCTCGAGAGCATCTGCGGCGTCGGCACGCCGCACCTCTACTGCAGCACGACCGGCTCGACGCCCTTTCGCCTGCACCTGGCCGTCGGCGACGTCGGCCACACGCTCATCATCGGGCCGACGGGCAGCGGCAAGTCGACCCTGCTCGGCATGCTGGCGCTCGGGTGGCTCAAGTACCCGGGGGCCCAGGTCATCGTCTTCGACAAGGACCGGAGCGCTCGCGCCACGACGCTGGCCGTGGGCGGGATCTGCTACGAGCCGGGCAAGGAGACGGCGCCCGTCGCCTTCCAGCCGCTCGCGGACATCGACCAGCCGGCCGAACGCGTCTGGGCCGCGCAATTCGTGGCGACCCTGCTCGCCGCGCAAGGCGTGGCGGTGGACCACACGACGCAGACGGCCATCGACGAGACGCTCTCGAGCCTCGCGGCCGCGCCGCGCAAGGAGCGGACGCTCACGCTGCTCGCGACCCAGATCGGCTCGCGCCAGCGGCCCTTGCGCGATGCCCTGCGCCCCTACACGCTCGAGGGGAACTTCGGTCAGATCTTCGATGCCGACGAGGACGGCGTCCGGGCGGGCGGCTTCTGGACGATGATCGAGATGGGCCACTTGATGGCCATGGGGCCCGCCGTCGTCCTTCCCGCCCTCGAGTACCTCTTTCATCGCGTCGAGCAACAATTCACCGGGCGGCCGACGCTGCTCATCCTTGACGAGGCTTGGCTCTTTCTCAGCCACGCCATCTTCGCTGTACGCCTACAGGCCTGGCTCAAGACGCTCCGGAAGAAGAACGTGTACGTCGTGTTCGCGACGCAGGAAGTCGCCGACGCAGCGAGCAAGCCGGAGCTCCTCTCGACGATTCTCTCCGCCTGCCACACGAAGATCTTCCTCCCTGACGACGAGGCGCTCACGCCCGCCATGACGGCGGCCTACCAGACGGTGGGGCTGACGACGGCCGAGGTCCACATCCTGGCCAAGGCGCAGAAGAAGCGCGACTACTACTACCGGTCCGTCAAAGGACGGCGCCTCTTCGAGCTCGGGCTCGGTCCGGCCGCCCTCGCCTTCGTGGGCGCGTCGAGCGAGCAAGACCAGCTCTTCCTCGATGAGCTGGTCCGGACGCGCCGCCCCGCCGAGTACGCCTCCGCGATGCTCGAGCGCCGGGGCGTCCTCTGGGCCGCCTCCGAGCTCGCGCCTGCACCGCTGGACGACGCGGGGCCGCTCGACGACGCCGAGACGGTCCCCATGTCTGCGGGCGCGCTCTCAGAGCTCATCGCGTCGGAAGCGGGCTCCGACGACGCCATCACGACGGGCATCCTTCGTCCGCGCGAGCCGGCGCCGAAGACGCCGCTTCGCTGGCGCAAGGTGACCCCATGAATGAGCTCCCTCGACGCCAGATCCTCTCGGGCGCGCTCGCGTGCGCAGCGTTCGCGGAGCTCACCTCGCGCGCAACGCCGGCGCAGGCCGACCTCTTCGGCGGCGACGTCGCCGTGCTCCTCGCCATCCTCACGCAATCCATCTCGCAGGCCCTGAGCCTGATCAACCTGGTTACTCAGACGGCCTATCAAGTGAAGATGATGACCACCCTGCTCCGGCAGGCTGCGTCCGGATCGTTTCCCGCGCTCATCTCCCTCATCAGCACCGCTCGCTACACCTACAACTCGCTCACCTGGGGCGTGCGGTCGATGAGCTACCAGATGGCGCGCATCGACGCCGAGTACAACTCCCTCTTCCCGAGCGGGCCGCCTCCGAGCCGCACCCCCGTCGCGCAGCACAGAGCGCAGTACGAGGCGTGGAACCAGGAGGTCGTGGGCGCTTCCCAAGTCGCAGCCCGCCAGCAGACGTCGCTCTCGAACCTCGACAGCCAGGCCGCTCAGACGCAGACGGTCCTCAGCCAGGCCCAAGCCGGCAGCGGCGTCGTCGAGGAGCTGCAGCTCATCGCGCAGATGATCGGCATTACCAACTCCGAGCTCATCGTGCTCAATCAAACGCTCGCGACGACGGGCCGCGTGCTCACCGACCTCGCCGCAGAGGGCGCCTCCGAGAAGCAACTGTCGCTCGGCAAAGCCGACGACGCGCGCGCTGGATACACGGACAAGGGGCTGCCTGTCCCCGTCCCGAGCACGCTCCCCTGAAAAGAGACGCCCCATGCAATTCAACACGCTCACCCTCACCCTTCAGAACTTCATCACGGTCCTTTCCGGCGCCTACGGCCGGATCCAGGGCTCCGCCAACACGCTGCTCGGCATCCTCATCGGCATCGAGGTGGTGCTGCTCGGGCTCTGGACCGCGCTCGGTGGAGGCGAGAACGTCGCCGGCATCTTCAAGCGGATCCTCCACATCGGGGCGTGGGTGTGGATCGTCCAGTCGTACCCGACGCTCTCGAAGGCCCTGGTCGAGTCGCTCGTGAAGGCCGGGCTCCTCGCTGGAGGTGGCAGCGGCGACGTGAGCTTGCTCATGGACCCCTCGCGCCTGGCCGGCTACGGCCTCGACGCCACCGAGCCGCTCACCCGCAAGCTCGCCGACCTCGGGATGACCGATCTCTCGGACCTCATCGTCTTCGGCTTCGGGTACCTCGCCATCATGGCGTGCTTTCTCATCATGGCCATCAACGTGTTCTTGGCCGTGCTCGAGTACTACTTGTTTGCGGCGCTCGCGGGGATCTTGCTCCCCTTCGGGCTGCTCGAGCCGACGAAGTTCCTGGCGGAAAAGGCCATTGGCGCCGTGGTCTCGGCCGGCGTGAAGCTCATGGTCCTGGGTCTGGTGACGGCGATCATCGACCCGGTGCTGTCGAGCATCCATTTCGCGGGACCCGAGATCACTCTGAACGAGCTCTGGTCGGTCTTTCTGACGGTCTGCGCCCTGATGTTTCTCTGCTGGAAGGCGCCCAGCCTGGCCGCAAGCCTGCTCGGCGGCTCGCCGCACCTCGGGGTCGACCACCTCGTGCAGGCTGCGACCGCCCCGCTTGCGGCCGGCCTTGCGGCCGGCACCGTCGCCGGCCGGGCCGCGGCGGGGGTGTCGGCGT
>CALFNG010000280.1 GCA_937902985.1 uncultured Myxococcales bacterium | reverse complement strand
GCCGTCGTCGAGCGCGCCGACCCCGGCCCCGCCGCATACGGCGCACGCCACGCCGGAGCCCAGGCCGGGGCCGCCGCGGCCGGTGCACCCGCCCACGCCTCACCCCGCGGCCCCCGCTGCCAGCGGCTCGGCGAAGCACGCGTAGGGCTCTCCCTTGACGATCTAGACCGGGTGCTTGGTTGACAGGTCGAGTGACGACTCGTCATCTCTCGGCACACGACGTGTCGTCGCTCGAGTGGCGGCTCGTCATCAAATCTTGCTTGCGGCGGGCGCTATCTCGTCCTACACGCGATCTTCCCTGCGCAACGTGCCGTAGCCGCGGCCGATCCGGTCGTAGCGCGGTGAGTCAGGTGCCTTGAGCGGGGTTCGGTCTCGTGACTGATGTGCGGTGATGACTAGGCTGGGGCTCCGTGGAGGCGACGCCATGAGCCATCGTTCGTCGGAGCGCTTTCGTTTCGTGAACGTCGACGGCTCGGAGCCTCACTCGCTCTCGGCTGTCCTTCGCTGGGCCGTGCTCGATCGGGTGCGGGGCCGGCGTCGCTCTTCGCCCTCGTCGGCCGCGGTGCCCGCGGTCCCGGCCGACCTCGCGCTTCTCAGGAGCCCGCCGGCGCCCGGAGAGGGGGCGCGGCTCACGTGGATCGGGCACGCGAGCTGGCTCGTGCAGCTCGAAGGCGTGTCGCTGCTCATCGATCCGGTCTTCGCGCGCAGCCTCGGCCCGGTGCGCCGCAACGTTCCCCCGGCGCTAGAGCCGGCGTCGCTGCCGTTCATCGATGCCCAGCTCGTGACGCACAATCACCGCGATCACCTCGACGTCGGGTCGCTGCGCGCCGTCGGGCGGCCCATCATCGGCGGACTGGGCCTCGCGTCGTTCTTCGCGGGCAAGGGCCTGGGGTGCACCGAGCTCGACTGGTGGGCGGAGACGCGCGTTGGCCCGGCGAGTCAGGTGACCGTCCGGTTCGTGCCGTCGCAGCACTGGAGCCGCCGCGGGCTCAACGACGCGAACGAGACCCTCTGGGGCGGGTTCGTGGTCGAGGGCTCGTCGGCGCGCGTCTACCATTCGGGCGACACCGCCTACTTCAACGGCTTCGCCGAGATCGGCCGGCGCGCCGGGGTCATCGACGCCGCGATGCTGCCCATCGGTGCGTACGACCCCGCCTGGTTCATGAGCAAGCAGCACATGAACCCGGAAGAGGCGGTGCAGGCGTTCGTTGATCTCGGGGCGCGCCGGTTCGTTGCGATGCACTGGGGCACGTTCAAGCTCACCGACGAGCCGCTCGACGAACCGCCGATTCGCCTCGACGCCGAGTGGGCGCGCCGTGGCCTCGATCCGAGCGCCAAGAGCGTACCGGCCATCGGCGAGACGCTCGCGGTGCGCGCGGCGCGCCCGTCAGTCGCCGCCGGCGAAGAGCGGTGACGACACGTACCGATCGCCGCGATCGCAGAGGACGCACACGACGGTCCCGTCTTTCCCGGCCGCGGCGAGGTCGCGGCAGACTTCGCGCGCGGCCCAGACCGCCCCGCCCGAGCTCGTGCCACAGAAGAGCGCGTCGTCCCTGGCGAGCGAACGCGCGGTGTGCTCGGCGTCGTGCTGCTCGACGTCGATGACGCGATCGACGCGGGCGGCATCGTAGATCTTCGGCACGTACCCCTCCGACCAGCGACGGATGCCGGGGATGCTCGAGCCCTCGGCCGGCTGGCAGCCGATCACGACGATCTCGCGCCGCTGCTCCTTGAGGAAGCGCGAGACCCCCATGATCGTGCCCGTGGTCCCCATCGCGCTCACGAAATGGGTCACTTGCCCGGCGCTGCCGCTCCAGATCTCGGGCCCCGTGGTCTCGTAGTGGGCGAGCGGGTTGTCGGGGTTCGCGAACTGGTCGAGCATCAGGTACCCGCCCGCGGAGACCTTCGCGCGCGCGTGGTCGATGGCCTGCTCCATTCCGCCGGCGGCGGGGGTCAACACGACGTGGCCGCCGAACGCGCGCATCACCGCGACGCGCTCGGCGGTCGCGTTCTCCGGCATCACGAGCTCGATCGCGTAGCCGCGCGCGGCGGCGATCATGGCGAGGGCGATCCCGGTGTTGCCGCTCGTGGGCTCGATGAGCCGCACGCCCCGCCGGAGGTCGCCGCGCGCTTCGGCGCTCACGATCATGGAGCGTGCGGGGCGGTCCTTCACGCTGCCCGCCGGGTTGTTTCCTTCGAGCTTGCCGAGGAGGCGAATGCGGTCACCCGGCCGAGCCCCCGCGACGCCCGTCCCGAGGTCGATCATCGGGGTCGCTCCGATGACGTCCAGGATGTTCATCGAGTGCAGTCTAGGTCGAGGGCGGTACGATGTGCGAATGCAGACGCCAACGCAGACGCAGCCGAAGCGCTTTCGAGAGCTCGACGACGCCATCGACGCGGTCTTCGCGAGCTACTCGGGCACGCTCGAGATCGACAACCTCGAGACCGCCGCGCTGCCGAACAAGCGCGCCGTGACCGAGGCCATCGATTGCCTGAAGCACGTGATCTTCATGGGGTTCTACAGCACCCGCGAGCTCACGCCGAACAACCTGCGCCAGGGGCTCGCCGAGCACATGTACGCCGCGTACGGCGTGCTCGTCGATCAGATCGAGCGCGCGCTCACCTACGAGCACTGGATGGGCCGGAGCGACCGCAAGCTCCCGGCCGGCGCCGGGGAAGACGTGGTGCTCTCGCTGTTCCGCGACCTCCCCGAGCTCCGGCGCCTGATCAACGCCGACGTCCGCGCCGCGTACGACGGTGACCCCGCGGCGAAGAACATCGAAGAGATCGTCTTCTCGTACCCGTCGATCGAGGCCATTGTCGCCTACCGGGTCGCGCACCGTCTCTTTCTGGCCGGCGTCCCGATGATCCCGCGCATCATCACCGAGCATGCACACGCCCGCACGGGCATCGACATCAGCCCCGGAGCGCAGATCGGCGAGCGCTTCTTCATCGACCACGGCACGGGCGTCGTCATCGGAGAGACGAGCGTCTTCGGAAGCGACGTGAAGCTCTATCAGGGCGTGACCCTGGGGGCGCTCAGCGTCCCGAAGCGCGAGGAGCAGCCGAGAAAGCGCCATCCGACCGTCGAAGACGGCGTGACCATCTATGCGGGCGCGACCATTCTCGGCGGCGACACCGTGATCGGCGCCGGGTCGATCATCGGCGGCAACGTGTGGCTGACGAAGAGCGTGCCGCCGGGCTCGCGCGTCTTCGGGCACGCCCGCGGGGGCGATGAGTAGGAAAAGCGCTCTACGGCCAATTCCGCTCACTTAGCTAAATGACCGGCATTGGCTCTACGGCCGCACCCCGAGGTGGCGGCCGATGGCTCAGCGCCTGACGGGGACCTGGTGCCGGAGAAGGGAGTCGAACCCCTGACCTAGCGCGTATGAAACGCCCGCTCTAACCATCTGAGCTACTCCGGCAGGCCCGCGCCCGATCGCAAGACGGGGCGCAAGAGGGCGCGGAGTATGTGCGGCCGTGGGCGCTCTGTAAAGCGCCTCGGTGACGGCGTGTCGCGGGTTCCGATACCGCGGAGCTCGCGTCCGAGAACGTTCAAGTGGCCCACTCGCGGGTTTCCTCGGCGTCGGGCCCACCCCCAGACGGACAGCACGCGACGAGGCCTCCGGATCGGGGAAGTCGAGGGGAGCTTCCGCTCCCCTCGAACGTGGCTAGTACTCGCCGAAGAGGTTCTGGATGCGCGACTCGAGGGCGATCGCGATCTTGTAGAGCGACGAGATCGATGCGCTCGACTCGGCGCGCTCGATCTGGGAGAGGAGCGACACGCTCAGCCCGGTTCGCCGGGACATCTGCTTCAGGGTCAGGTCCTTCTCCTTCCGGAGGTTCCGGATGGTGTCGCCGATGACCTTGTGGAGCTGTTCTTCGGGCGTGCGCGCGAGGCCCTTCTTCCGCATGACGCGGCCGATGACTTCGCGGAACTCGTCGACGTTGAAGGGCTTCTTGATGTAGTCGACGGCGTCGAGCTTCATCGAGGCGACCGCGCTCTCGAGGTTCGGGAAGCCCGTGAAGATGACGACGGCGATGTCGTTGTCTAGCTTCCGGATTCTGCGCAAGACCTCGATACCGTCGAGCTTCGGCATCATGAGGTCGAGGATGACGAGGTGGTAGCCCCCGGTCCGGATCTCTTCTTCGACCCCGGTGGGGTCGGTGAGCGTCTTGACCTGAAAACCGTCGCCCTCGAGAAGGGTCTGCATATACTCGCAGATGGCCTTGTCGTCATCGACGATCATGATTCGAACGGCGGGTAGCTCCGGGGGCATCAGCTGACTCCTTCGACGAGGTTCACATGCGTCTTTCCGAGAGGCCGACGCCAGCCGTTACAGTGAGGCTTAACACGCGACCCGGTGATCGTGAAGGTGAGCTCGGTCGATTGTATTAGTGATTACTTGCAAGTAGAACGATTCCGTTGACGGTGGACAGGTGACGCGACCCAACTTCCGTTCCCAGCACCCGCGTCAAACCGCCACACGCACGGCTCGCCAGAGGGATGGAGCGTGACAAGAATGGCGTTGACGTAAGGCGCTCTGACCGCCATAAGAGCCTCCCCGCCACGCGCGCTCGCCGTAGCGCGACCGCGCGTCGGCGGACCCCCGGGGCGTAGCGCAGCCTGGTAGCGCACTCGGTTCGGGACCGAGGAGTCGGAGGTTCAAATCCTCTCGCCCCGACGAAGGTGACAGAAACAGCAGGAACGACGCGAGGTTACGAGAGTGACCGGGCGCCGTTTCCCGCTAGTTACCCGAGAACTTCGCGATCGCCGCCGTCAGCTCACCCCCGGCCGCGTGCACGTACCGTTGCGTCGCGTGCAGGTTGCCGTGCCCCGCGAGCAGGCGAACCGCCTCGAGGCTCGCCCCGCGGCGGACCAGCGTCGAACAGAAGTAGTGCCGCCTGCTACTTCGTCGCGCGCGCCTCGGCCGCATGCCGTCGCATGCTCGTGACGAGCCCCCGCAGTGCGTCCGCGGTCCCCTCGACAGAGTCGGCGAGCGTCTCGACGTCCGCACCGGAGCTCGTGGAAGAGCGACCGCTGCGTGGCTCCGATGACGTTCCGCTCCCAGAGGCGGTCGATGAGTTGCTGCTGGCCCTCTTACGGTGCTGACGAAGAGGCCGACCTTGCCGGCGGCGCGCTGAGCGAGCACTTCGCCGAACTGCCGGAGCTTGAAAAGCGTGACCGTCGGGTCGCCGCCGAAGTGCTCCTCGGCCTGGGTCGCGAGCGCGACGAGCCGCGCGTCGTGGTACCCGAGGTACGCGAAGTTCGGGGAGGGAGTGCTCCTCAGGGTTGGCTCAAGAGGGTCGTCGCCCTTGCGAGCAGGGACATCAGCCGACCGCGGGCTCTCGCCAGTTGTCGATCACGAGCGGATAGCCAACGCCCTGGATCGCTGCGAAGTGAGCGACGTTCCCGGTGACGAGGTCGCAGTCATGGACCAGCGCCGCCGCCGCAACCAGCGGATCGGCGCGACCAATCGGCCGCCCCGCGCGTTCAAGGTCGGCATAGATACGTCCCGCGAGCGTCGCGATCGCGGTGTCGATGTCGATGACGTCGAGCGCGCCGAGACCCGACAGGAACTTGGCGACCGCGGCCTCGCGTCGAACCTTGTGCAGGCCCTTCACGACCTCCATGACGGTGATGGCCGAGATCGTGAGGTCCCCGAGCGCCGCCTGGTAGGCCGTCGCACGATGACGGACCGTCGCGTCCTTGCCCTTCAGAATCTCGGAGAAGATGTCCGTGTCGAGGAGTGCCTTACGCATCCGTCCGCCTCAACGGATCGCGCTCCCGTGCCAGCATCGCCTGCTCGCAGACCTCGTCGAGAAGCTCCGGCTCGTCCGCGAAAAGTCCGACGACGAACGGAGGCGCGTGCTCCACAGGCGCCGCCACGGCGCGCAGCTCGACGGTCAAGTCGTCGATCTGGGCGCGGACCGGCCGAGTCGGGTCCCGCTTGAGCGCCTCGAGCGCCTGCTCCAGTGCGGTCATCGCCATCAGCTCTCCTCCGCTTCCAGCCGCCGCTCGGCGATCAACTCGTCGGACAGGAGCCGCCCGCCCGAGTAAGGGCTGAGCGTCCCACGGACGCGGCGCACCGCGTCACGGGCCATGAGGACCGTCCCAGCTTCGCCGTCCGGACCCGGCGAGACCGGCTCGGCGGTGCGGGGACTGTTCGTGCCCGTGACCATGGGATGAGGATAAGTCGTTTCCCGCTAGTTACCCAACACAGCGTCACTTCGCGTCCCGTCCCGTCTCCCTCCGTCGAGGCGCCTTCGACGCTCCCCCCCGTTCTTGCCTGGTCGCGCGTGATCGACCGCTCTTCCAAAGGGGGGCCCGTCAAATCCTCTCGCCCCGACGAAGGTGACAGAAACAGCAGGAACGACGCGAGGTTACGAAGGTAGCCCGGCGCCGCGTTCCGCGCGGCGACGACCCGCAGCTCGACGGTCAGATCGTCAATCCAGGCGCGGACCGGGCGTCTAAAGGCACGTTCGGTTAGACGGCTTTTCGTGCCTACAATTCCCGCTCGGCGCGCTGTCGAGAGGGAGATTGGCCGCAGAGGGACAAAGGGCGCAGAGCAGAGAGAGGGGGGTTCGGAGCTCCATACGACGCACGACTCTCTCGAGCGCGAGTGGCATCCGTATTGACCGTCTAACGGCTCTGCGCCTCTGCGGCCAATCTCCGAGCCGTTTGTCATGTTCGCCAGGCTCTGGTCTGCTCCTCCGCATGCCCAAGAAAGAGAAGACGCCGGCCGAGGTCGGCGACGAGTCTCCGCTCGAGAACGAGACCGACCATCTGGGCGAGATCCTTCGTCGAGCCCGTGCGCTGCATCGGCGCGCGGCCCAGGCGGGCGTGTCCGACGTGCTCGTCGCGGCTCTTCTCGTCTCCGACGCGCTCGAGAACGCGGCGCGGAAAGTCAGGTAGCCCCGCGGTCGGCGCCGTCGAGTTGCGCGTTCGTGTCTGCCAAAGCGTGACCTCTCGCACACGCTCTCGAGCAATGCTCGCGGTAGACCGCCTCGATCACGACACCGCCCTCGCCATCGGAGCGTCGAGCTCGGTGTGCGCGCGCGCGAGGTCGCTGGCGGCGCGGTCGGCGGCGACGCGTGCGCTCGCGATCGCGGCCTCGGCCAGCATGCCCTCGTCGCCGACCCAGTCGCCTGCGAGGTAGACGCCCTCGACGCCGGCCGCGCCGACCGGCGGCCGGCGCGTTCCCGCCGTGACGATCGCGTTGGACGAGACGAGGTTCGGCAAGAACCGCTTCGCGACGGTGAGCTCGCGCCAGCCGGGCTGCACGCGGTCGGCGACGTCTTCGAGCTCTCGTTCGGCGCCGGCGGCGTCGATGGGCTCGTCCGGGCTCAGGTACTTCATCAAGTGGAACGCTTGCCGAAGCGCGCCGTCACGGGTCCCCACGGCTCCCTCGCCCTCCGCGGTCGGCCTTCGCCTGGGTCCGGCGCTTCTTGTCGGTCAGCCGGCGCTCGACGCTGCCGCGCGTCGGACGCGTCTTCCTGCGCCGCTTGGGGACGTGGAGGCACCGCTCCACGAGCGCGCGCACCTTGTCGCGGGCATCGACGAGGTTCTTGGGCTGGTCGCGGGTGCGCTGGCTCGTGACCAGCAGGTTCCCGTCGGCGTCGAGCGTGGCGGACGCGCGCAAGCGACCGCGGGCGGCGTCGTCGAGACCCTCGATGCG
Source organism: uncultured Myxococcales bacterium (assembly GCA_937902985.1). Classification (GTDB taxonomy): domain Bacteria; phylum Myxococcota_A; class Polyangia; order Polyangiales; family Polyangiaceae; genus Palsa-1150. The sequence continues at coordinate 12,225 of CALFNG010000280.1, read as the reverse complement.
GTCGACGGCGACCCGCAGTTCGACCTTGCTCGACACCTTGTTCACGTTCTGCCCCCCCGGGCCGCTCGCGCGGACTGCGCGGACGGCGACGGCGTCTGCGGGGACGATCACGCCGGCGCGAACGATGATGGGCTCGGCCATGACCGGCGCCAGTACACCACGGTTCTCGACCCAAGGCCGCTCACTCCAGACGAGAGGGAGAGGGTGAGCCGAGCGGGATTACAAGCGGCGAGGCAAGCGCGCGGCGAAGGTCGTGCCCTCTTCAGACGACGACATCGCCCACATCTCGCCGCCGTGCGTTCTCGCGATCTCGTGGGCGATGAAGAGTCCCAGGCCGAGGCCCACGCTGGTGCGAGGGCGGGCCGGGCGACGAAACGGATCGAAGATCGTGGCGAGATCGGCGGCGGGGATGGGCGCGCCCCGGTTGTGGACCACCACGAGCGCGTCGCCGCCCCGATCGAGCGCGCGCACGGTGACGGGCGCCGCGGGATCGCCGTGCAGGAGGCCGTTGGAGACGAGGTTCGAGATGAGCCGCGTCAGTCGGTCGGCGTCCCAGTGGCCGTCGAGATTGCCGTCGTGCTCGAGCTCGATCTGCCGGCCGGGGTGCGCGAGATCCATCTCGTCGACCACGCTGGCCGCGATGAGCCCGAGGTTCGAGAGGCGCCGGTTGCAGGGGAGGCTCCCGCGGACACGCAGGCGCGTGAAATCGAGGACCTGATCGACCATCGTCGCGATGCGCTTGGCGCTCGCAATGACTCGCCTGGCGGTGACCAGGCCGCGCGGTTCGAGCTGGCTCCCGAGGAGCATCGCCGTCCCGATCTGGATGGCGGTGAGAGGGTCGCGTAAATCGTGGCTCAGCGTCGCGAGGAGCAGGTCGCGGAAGACCTCGGGCTCCTTGCGGTGGGTGACGTCTTGCACGGTGCCGCAGGCTCCCGCGAAGTTGCCCGCGTCGTCGCGCAAGACCCGCCCCCGGATCTCGACCCAGTGCGCCTCGGCGCCGGCGGCCTGCACTTGCGCTTCGAGGGTGAACTGACCCGTATGAAGGCGCATGCGAGCGAGCTCGCCGGCGACGCGGTCGACGTCAGCCGGGTGAACGCGGGTCAGCCATTGCTCGCACGTGTCGGGTCGCTCGTCGTCGGGCACCGCGAGGAGCGGGTAGGTGGCGGGCGTGACGACGAAGCTCCGGCCGTCGCTCAAGAGCTGCCAGACGCCGACTTCAGCCGACGCCAGGACCGACTCGAGCTCGGCCTCCTCGATGAAGTTCCCCTGGCCGCCAACGGTCCGGAACGTGCTGCTCGACGGAAACGGCCAATGATGTTGCGCCACGTGCACCCCCCCGCATCGACAATCGGTCGAGGGGGGGACGCGCCGATCGCTATGCGCGGACCCCCCAGGCCACGCTGCTGCTTGTAGCCCGTCTGGTGCCCGCCGGGAACCTGCACAAATGAGCAAGCCGAAACCCTCACGGATCGCGGGGGTTACCTGGCGCGCTCACTCGGCATGGGCGGGATTGGTGTGGGCCGGTGCGGCCTCCGGGGCCTCGGCGGCTCCGGTGGAAGGCTGACCCGCGGGCGCGGGCTTGCGCGACGCGAAGCGTTCTACGAAGACGAAGAGCGCGGGAATGATGAACACACCGAGGAACGTCGCTGCGAGCATGCCCGACACCACGGCGGTGCCGAGCATGCGTCTGGCGGCGGCGCCCGCCCCCGTGGCCGTCCACAGCGGGATGCACCCGAAGATGAACGCCAGCGACGTCATGAGGATCGGGCGCAGACGAAGCCGCGCGCCTTCGAGCGCGGCCTCGATGAGCGGCCGCCCCTGTTCGTAGCGGTCCTTCGCGAACTCGACGATCAGAATGGCATTCTTGGCCGTGAGGCCGACGAGCATCACGAGCCCGATCTGCGCGTAGACGTTGTTGTCGAACTTGCGCGACCAGAGCCCGACGTACGCGCCGAGCACGGCGATCGGCGTGCTGAGGAGCACGCTGAAGGGGAGCGACCAGCTCTCGTAGAGCGCCGCGAGGATGAGGAACACGAAGACGAGCGAGAGCCCGAGGACGCGCGTGGAGCCGCCGGAGGCGACCTTCTCCTGGTACGAGAGCGCGTTCCACGCGTAGCCCATCTCGGGCGGGAGCGTCTTCTTCGCCACGTCTTCGAGCGCATCGAGCGCCTGCCCCGAGCTGTAGCCCGCCGCCTGCGACCCGAGGATCTCGACCGACCGGTACAGGTTGAAGCGAACCGTGTACTCCGGACCGCTCGTGGTCCGGACGTGAACGAACGACGAGAGGGGCACCATGTCGCCCCGCCCGTTACGAACGTAGAACTGGCCGATGTCGTCGGCGCTCTTTCGGTAGTCGGGCTCGGCCTGGAGGAACACCCTCCATTGGCGGCCGAAGCGGCTGAAGTCGTTGATGTACGAACCGCCGAGGAACGTCTGCAGCGCGTTGTAGATCTCGGTGATGGCCACGCCCTCCTTGAGCGCCTTGTCCTTGTCGACGTCGGCGAACAGCTGCGGCACGCCGGGCGAGAAGTTCGGGCGGACGTTCAGGAGCTCGGGCCGCTTTCGCGCTTCGGCCATGAACTTGCCGACGTTCTGCGCGAGAAATTCGTAAGTGCCGCCGCTCTTGTCCTGGAGCATCATGCTGAAGCCGCCGGTGGCGCTGATTCCTGGAATGGCCGGCGGGCCGACGGCGAAGACGCGCCCCTCGGGGATGCGCGAGAAGGCCCCGTTCAGGCTCTTGATGATCCCGTCCGAGGTGAGGTCCGGCGTCTTGCGCTCGTCCCACGGCTGGAACTGAACGAACCCGGTGCCGGTGTAGCTCGCGGCGGTGCGCGTGAAGAAGCTGAAGCCGGCGACGCCGTTGTACGTCTGGATGCCCGGCTGCTTGGCGAGGATGGCGTCGATCTTCTCGTAGACCGCGCGCGTGCGCTGCAGCGAGGCGCCGTCGGGGAGCTGCACGCCGATGATGGCGTAGCCCTGGTCCTCGTCGGGTACGAAGCCGGTCGGGAGTTTGCGCCCGAGGAGGATGGAGATGCCGGCGACGCCGGCGAGGAGGATCAGCGGAATGGCGACCTTGCGAACGAGCAGGCGACTCACGACGATGTAGCCGTCGGTGGCCTTGCCGAACCAGCGGTTGAACCCGCCGCCGAGCCTGGCGAAGACGCCCTTTGCTTCCTTGCGCGGCTTGAGCAGCAGGGCCGCGAGCGCGGGGCTGAGCGTCAGCGCGTTGAAGGCCGAGATGAGCACGGAGACGGCGATCGTGAGCGCGAACTGCTGGTAGAGGCGGCCGGTGACGCCGCTCATGAAGGCGACGGGAATGAACACGGCCGCGAGGATGAGCGCGATGGCGACGACCGGCCCCGAGACCTCGGACATCGCCTTGAAGGCGGCGTCGCGCGGCGACATGCCCTCTTCCACGTGGTGCTCCACGGCCTCGACGACGACGATCGCGTCATCGACCACCAGGCCGATCGCGAGCACGAGCCCGAAGAGCGACAGCGTGTTGACCGAGAAGCCCATGAGGGGGAAGAGCGCGAACGCTCCGACGAGCGACACCGGTACGGTGAGGAGCGGGATGAGCGTGGCCCGCCAGCTCTGGAGGAACACGAAAACCACGATGACGACGAGCCCGATCGCCTCGAGCAAGGTCTCGACGATCTCGCGGATGCCCGCCTTGACCGGCCGGGTCGTGTCGAGCGAGAGCTTGTAGTCGACGCCGGGCGGGAACTTCTTCGCCAGGCCTTCCATCGTGCTGTTGATGTCTCGGGCGACGTCGAGCGCGTTCGAGCCAGGGGTCTGGAACGCGGCAATGACGGCGCCGGGCTTGCCGTTGAACGTGCCGTACTGCTGGTAGTTCAGCGACCCGAGCTCGACTCGCGCGACGTCGCTGACGCGAACGGACGAGCCGTCGGGGTTCTCGCGCACGATGACGTTGCCGAAGTCTTCGGGCTGAACGAGCCGGCCCTGCGCTCGAACGGTGTACGTGAGCTGCTGGCCGGGCGGCGCGGGCTCGGCGCCGATCTGGCCGGCCGGGTTGACGACGTTCTGTGCGCGCAGCGCATTCTGGATGTCGGTCACCGTCATCCCCAGGCGCGCGAGCTGATCGGGTTTGACCCAGATCCGCATGGCGTAGTCGCTCGACCCGAGGTTCCTGATGTCGCCGACGCCCTTCACGCGGAGGATGGCATCGTTGACGTTGATGTTCGCGTAGTTCGTCAGGAACGACGCGTCGTACCGCCCGTCGGGCGAATACAGCGAGACGACCATGATCGGGAACGCGAGCGACTTCTTGATCGTGACGCCGAAGTTCTTGACGTCTGCCGGGAGGAACGGCTGCGCCTGAGAGAAGCGGTTGTTGACGAGGACGTTGTCGATGTCGGGATCGGTGCCGACGTCGAACGTGACGACCTGGCCCATGGATCCGTCGTTGGCGTTGGTCGACTGGATGTAGAGCATCCGATCGACACCGTTCATCTGCTGCTCGATCGGCGTCGCGACCGACTGCTCGATCGTCAGCGCGTCAGCGCCGGTGTACGTGGTCGTGACGTTGACCTGCGGCGGCAGGATCTGCGGAAACTGCGCGATCGGGAGGCCCAGGAGGGACACGGCCCCGATGATGACGGTGACGATCGCGATGACCATCGCGACGATCGGACGACGAATGAAAAATGCGGACATGTCGACCTCCGCCTCGCCTTAGTTCTTCACGCCGGCCGCGCTGGCGGCGCTCGCGCCGGGCGCGGCCGCCGAGCCCGCGGACGCGTCTGGAGCCGGGCGCGGATCGACCACGGCGCCTTCGCTGATCTTCTGCACGCCGTCGACGACGAGGCGGTCGCCTTCGGCGAGGCCCTTGTCGATGACGCGGAGCCCGTTGACGCTCGCGCCGGTGACCACGGGGCGCAGCGACACCTTGTTGTCGGGTCCGACGACGCCCACGGAGTACTGGCCCTGGACTGAGATGAGCGCCCTCTCGGGGACCGCGATGACGTCGTGGCCAGCGTTGTCGCGCTTGATGCGCACGCGCCCGAACTGACCGGGGCGGAGCAGGCCGTCGGGATTCGGGATCAGCGCCTGCAGGGTGATCGTCCCGGTGCTCGAGTCGATCTGGCGGTTCGCCGAGACGATGACGCCGCGGTGCGGGTAAGCGTTGCCGTCGGTCAAGACGAGGTCGATGCCAGGGTCGCCGGCCTCGGTGTTGCCGCCCGCGTCGAGCCTGGGAAACTGCCTCTTCGCCCAGGCGAGGTCGCGAGCGTCGAGGTTCTTGAAGCGGCTCGGGTTTTTGACGTAGTCGGTTTCGCTGATCGGAAAGTTCACGCGGATGGGATCGATCTGCGAGACCGTGGTGAGCAACGTCGGCTCCGACTGGCCCACGAGGTTTCCGACGCGCACGAGCGCGAGGCCGGCCACGCCGTCGATGGGCGAGCGAATCGTCGTGTACGAGAGGTTGAGCATGGCCTGCGCGAGCTGGGCCTCGGCCGCCTGGACCTGACCGTCGGAGTCGCCCACGCTCGCGGTGATGTTGTCGACGTCTTGCTGCGAGACCAGGCCCGTCTTGAAGAGGCCCTGGTACCGCTCTCCCTGGGTCTTGTTGCGACCTTGAAGGACCTTCGCCCGTGCCACCGTCGCTCGGGCTTCCTGCACGGCCGCGGCGTAGTCGGTCGACTCGATGGTGAAGAGCAGCGTGCCGGTCTTCACGAACGCGCCGTCTTTGTAGTCCTGGGTCTTCAGGTACCCGCGGACGCGGGCGCGAATCTCGGCGTTCACGAACCCGTCCAGGGCGGCGACCGACTCGATGTAGACCGGCAAGTCGCTGCGGGCGACCGTGGTCACGTAGACCGTCGGCGGGGGAGGGGGCGGCGGTTTCTTCGCCTCGTCGCAGGCGCCGAGCGCGAGCGTCGAGAGCAGCGCCAGCGCGGACGCGAGGAGTCTGAACGCGACCGGGCGCGCGGCGGTCGGTGCGAGCGTGGGTACGATGGCGTTCAATAGAGACACTCCCCGTTGGTGAGGACGGCGTCGGCGCGTGCCTCCGCGACCTGGAAATCCAGAATGGCGAGATCGATCTCGGCCTGGCGGAGCGCCTGGGCAGAGGTCACGAGATCGAGGCTGGTGCCGAGGCCGTGGGCGTACCCGTCGCGCGTGCGATCGTCGATGCGCTTCGCGAGATCGCGCTGCTGCTGGGCGACGTCGCGCGACGCTTGCCGGACGCCGACGAGACGGCTCGCCTGCGCCGAGCCCACGACGGCGCTGAGCCTGGCCGTCACCAGCGCTTCCCGGCTCTGCTCGAGCGCGGCGCGCGCGTCTCGCAGCACTCCGTAGCGAGCGCCGCCGTCGTAGAGGGGCAAGGTGATCGTGGCCCCGAGGTCCCAGGTGGTCTTCGGCCCGAGCACCGAGACGTTGCTGGTGGCGAACTGCGATTCGACGCCCAGGTAAGGCGCGAAGAGGAGCTCGGCGTCGTGAACGGCGCGCTTGGCGAGATCGACCCGCCCGCGCGCGGCGGCCACGTCGGGCCTGCGGTCGAGGTCGTCGTTCACCTTGCACGTTCGGGCGACGGCGTTCTCGAACTGCTCGAGATCGAGGTCGCCCGGCGGCGAGATCGGTGCCGGCGAGCCGAGGGCCTGGCCCAGGGCTTCGCGGGTTTCGCGGAGCGACTCGTCGCCGCTGATGATGAGGCTGCGGGCCGACTCGACGTCCTGTTGCCCGCGGTCGACGTCGAGCGCCGTTCCCTGCCCGAACTCGAGGCGCGCCTGGGTGAGGGCCAGCCGCTCGAGCCCTGACCGGAGGCCGACGCGATCGACCTCGGCGACGCGCTCGGCCGCGAGGGTCGCGAGCATCGTGTGCACTACGGCCAGCACGATCTGGCGTCGCTGCTCCGAGAACGTGAGCTTCGCGACGTCGATGTTCTCACTGGCTGTGCCCACGCTGTAGATGGCGCGCGGGTTGAGCAACGACCAGTTCGCGCCGACGCCGAGCGTGAAGCTGTCGGGGTTGGGAGAAACGAGCGTGATGGGGATGGGCTGGCCCATGGGTGCCGGGCTCGGCGTGAGCAGCTGGATCGAGGTGGTGTTGAACTGGTGCACGTAGCTGCCCTGGGCCGTCAGGACCGGCAGCACCGCGGCCAGCGCGATGCGCTTCTGCGCCACGGCGCGCAGGACGCTCTGGTAGCTCGTCACGTAGTCAGGTGACTGGGCTCGAATGAGACCGAGCGCCTCGTCCCACGAAGCGATGCGTCGGGGGGCCTCCGGCGGCAGCTCGAGCATCGGATCCGACACGGGGGGCGCCGTGATCGGCGGCGAGTCGGGGGCGGCAACCGTCGCTGGAGCGGGACGGGGCTTGTGTGGCGCGGGTGGCGTCTCCTGGGCGCCGGCTGCGCGCGCAAACACGACCATCGCTCCGAGGATGCCGGCGACGCTTGCTGCGCCTCTCGAAGGACGAGGGCTACGAGCCGAACGCGAGGCCGTCATGTTCTCCTTGTTTCTTCCCGGGCGCATGGCCACGCGGGGGAGCCGGCGCGGCGTCGCGGCGTCCCTGCGAGCCCCCCGTTCCGGGCCCGACGGTTTTCTCTCTGCACGCGACGTTGTCGGATGCTGGCAAGCCGCTTGTGGTTGCAGAGCACCTTACAGAGGCGACAGCGGCGTCAAGCGTTGCAGGGGAGATCCATCCGGGCGGTGCGGAGGCCAATTCCCCTCTCTCGCTCTCTCGGCTGCCAGTGACGCCAGGACCGCCGTGCCGGCGGCTCTCACGGCGGATGGCCAGGCGGGGACACGGCCACGTACCCACGCGTTCACTGGGAACCAGTTGCGCGGTCCAATATGCTGAGATGTGGTAGCCTGGAAGCTGCCATGTCAAAGGCCGCGCTCGGTACCGCTCCACAGGCTCGCGTCCGACGGACGCAGCAAGAGCGGAGCGCGGCGATGCGGCTGCGTCTCCTCGACGCCGCGGTCGATTGCCTCCACGACCTCGGGTACTCCGGAACGACCACCATCGAAGTGGCGGCCAGGGCCGGGGTCTCCCGTGGCGCGCAGCTCCATCATTTCCCCACGAAAGAGCGGCTGGTCACCGAGGCCGTGCGCCACGTGCTCGCGAGGCGGCTCGAAGAGTTCCGCGCCGCCTTCGCGAGCTTGCCCGACGGCGCCGACAAGCCCGGCGCGGCCCTCGACATCATCTGGCAAAAGCTCTCGGGCCGCGCCTTCTATGCCTGGCTCGAGCTGGTCGTCGCGTCCCGCACGGATCGGGCGCTGCACGAGGTCGTCGTCGAGATTGCCGGCCAGTTCCTCGATCAGGTGCAGGCCACGACGCGCGAGTTCTTCGAATCGCACGACGATGGGGTCTTCTCGCTCGAGGTCGCGCCCGCTTTCGCGTTCGCGGCCATGCAAGGGCTCGCGCTCGACCGCATCGTGTGGCCGGCCGACGACGCGCGCCTCGATCGCGTTCTGAAGACGCTTCGGGTGCTCGCGACGCTGGTCCTTCGAGCTCGCGAAGTCCCGTCCAGCGCGGCGGGAGAGAACGCGGGCGGCGGAAAGCGCGGGTAGGTTGGTTTGCGCGCCCGAAAGTGCGACGCTAGACCGAGCCACGATGCGCTCCGCCACTCCCCTGGTCGCTTCGTTCATGTGGGCGGCAACGTGCGTGGGCGCGGCGGGCGCCGGCCTTGGTGGGTGCAACAAGAAGTCGGACGCGAGCGCCGAGACCGCGGCCGTGCCCGGTGAGCTGCGGGTCACCGCGGGCGAGCACGGGTTCTCGCCGACCTCGATGCTGCTCCCCAAGGGCGCCGCGGGCGCGCTCGCCACGGTCACGTTCGTGCGAACGACCGATCAGACCTGCGCGACCGAGGTCGTCTTTCCCGACCTCGACCTCAAGAAGTCGCTCCCGCTCAACACGCCTGTGACCGTCGACGTCCCGAGCGACGCGCCTCGAACGCTCTCGTTCCAGTGCGGCATGGGTATGTACAAGGGCGCCCTCGTCGTCCGCTGACGAGCTCTACGCCACTTCGTCGGGTCGCTCGGCGAAGCGGTAACCGACGCCCCGGACCGTTTGCACGTAGATTCCCGCGGCGCCGAGCTTCTCGCGGAGGCGCTTCACGTGGGTGTCGACGGTGCGCGTCGTGACGTCGGCGTCGATCTTCCACACGTCGCTCAGCAGCGCGTCGCGAGTCTGAACGCGGTTGCGGCGGTCGTGCAGGGTCAAGAGGAGCTTGAACTCGAGCGCCGTGAGCTCCACTTCCTGGCCGTTCACCCAGACGCGGTGGGCGCCGCGGTCGACGCGCAGCGTGCCGAACTGGGTGGTCTCGCCGCTTTCGCCGGTGCTGACGCGCCGGAGCACCGCCTGCACCCGGAGCAACAGTTCGCGGACGCTGAATGGCTTGACGATGTAGTCGTCGGCCCCGAGCTCGAAGCCGATGACGCGATCGATCTCCTCGCCCTTCGCGGTCAACATCACGACCCGAACGCCCCGCGTGGCGGCGTCTTGCCGGAGTGTCTTACAGAGCTCCGTCCCCGAGCCGTCGGGGAGCATGAGATCGAGGAGCACGAGGTCCGGTCGCCGTTCCCGAGCGTGCCGCAGACCGTCTCTGGCCGTGCCCGTGAGCACGACGTCGTGGCCGTCTCGCTTCAAGTTGTATTCGAGGATCTCCTGGATGTCCGTCTCGTCTTCGACCACCAAGATGCGAGCCATGAACGGTCCCTATCTCGCGAAGGTGACGACCTTGTGACGAACCAAGGCCGGGTGCGTGTCGCGCCGCGTGGTGTCTCGCGTGTTGTCTCGTGTACGCCGGTTCGCACTGCGCGTAGCGCGTCGCGCGATCGCCGTCATCCGGCGCGCGCTGGATCCGATGCGGGGCGAGACCCTCGGCTCCGCGCCGGCGCGGGCTCGGTTTGCACGCCGTGCGGCAAGAATACGGTGACGGTCGTTCCCTCGCCCGCGCGACTCTCGATGCCGAGCCGGCCGCCGTGCGCGTCCACGATCCGATCGACGATGGCGAGCCCGAGGCCCGTGCCGCTCGGGCGAGTCGTGAAGAACGGATCCAGCGCGCGGGAGCGCACCTGGGTGTCCATGCCTTCGCCGGTGTCGATGATGTCGACCGCCAGGCCGTCGACGCCGCCTTCACTCAAGGAACGAACCCGCACCGTGAGCGCCCCCTCGGTTCCCATTGCCTGCACCGCGTTGTCGATCAGGTTGTCGAACACCTGGCGCAAGAGGTTCGCGTCGCCCCAGATGCGGCCCTCTCTGGCCTCGACGCGGAGCTCGTACTGGATCTTGTTCTTGTCGTTCGCGAGCGAGAGGGCCCGCTCGAGCAGATCCGGAAGCGGCAGGTGCGAACGCTGCACGTTCACGGGTCGCGCGTAGCGCAGGAGATCGGTGACGAGCCGGTTGAGCCGAGTGGTTTCTTCGTCGAGGATCGCGAGGAGCGTGTCGTGATCTTCGCGCGAGATGGCTTGCTTGCGGAGGCCGGCGCCCGCGTTGGCGATGATCGCGAGCGGGTTCCGCACCTCGTGCGCGATGACGGCCGCGAGCTCGCCGACGACGGCCAGTTGCTCCTTCTTCACGAGCTCCTCCTGCGCGGCTCGGAGCTCTTCGTACGATCGCCGGAGCTCGCGGGTCCGCGTGCGGAGCTCGTCGGTCCGGCGCTCGAGTTCGTGGGCGACGATGGCGTAGTTCGCGCCCGGCGTCGTGGCGATCCCGACGATGAACGCGGCCAGGCCGAGATCGATCAGGTACGCCGTCGAGAACGCGCCGACGGCGACGCCGACGTCGTTGATGACGGCCGCGAGCAAGATCGTCGCGCCGAGCACCACCGGCAGGGTGCCGCGCTGGCCGCCGAGGTACGCGCGTGCCACGAGGCCGAGCGCCGCCGTGGCCGCGACGAACACCGCCACGTAGGTTCCGATGCCGTTCGGCGTGAGCCAGCTGGCGTAGCGGTCGCCGGCCGCCGAGCCGGCTGCACTCGCCGGCCGGTACAGGACCTCGAACGCGGTGAGCGCCGTGACGATGGCGTACGCAGGAAGCAGCGAACGCCAGCCGGGCCGGCCGGCGCGCGTGAAGAGCACCGCGAAGTGCAGCAGGATCGGCAGGGCTCCGAGGAGGCCGACCACGCCGAGGCGGCTCGCGACCAGACCCCTCGCGTCGTGCGGGCCCAACGCCGAGACGCCGACGAACGCAGCTGTCGTATGGGCCGCAGCCGCCACGCACAGGAGGGCGGCCAGCCCGTACTCGACGTCACCCCGACGGCGCGCGAACGCGTTCGCAAAGAGCAGTGCGCCGAAAAGCTCGGTGGCGTCGGTCGCGCCGAGGACAGTGGGGAGGACATCCACTGCGGTCGAAGGTTACCAGCTCTGAGCCCGGGAGGGCGGGAGCGGTTGACTCTTCACCGTTTCAGTGAAGGTGAGCTCGCTCGCCCGATGCCGAGCTCGAAGGGACCGGCCCCAACGTTGGGGGACAATCCCGAATGGGGAGCTCGAAGGGAGCTCTCCGGCTCCCCTCGAACGACGCTATCTCGCGACCGAGAACGTCCGCGAGTTCGAATTCCACGGACCCGGCAGGACCTTGCCGTCAGCGCCGAGGAGCTCGAGCTTCACCGAGTACGAACCATCCTGCAGGTTGTCGAGGTAGAAGGGCGGGCCGAAGCTCGTCGCGTCCGCGGCCTTTTCGCCGTCGATCCCGGGGCCCGTCACGGCGATGTGCACGTGGTCCTTGTCGGCCGCCAGCTTGTCGTTCACGAGCTGGAAGTCGATGATCACATGGTTTGCCATGTCGCCCTTGTACTCGCCCTTCGGACGGCTGTAGACGAGCAGCGGCTTGGCCGGGTCTTGGACCTTCTCGCCTTTCTTGCCCACCCAGAACTCGACCAGCGAGAGCGCGTTCGGGCTCTTCACGCTCTCGTGGTTGGCGCGGCTCGGGAACGCGATGAGGATGTGTTGCCCCTCGGCCAGCGCGTCGCCTCCGGTCAGATCGGAGAGCTTCACGGGAGCCTTCGGATCGAAGAGCGGCTTGTACGGCTTGCCATCGAGAATGAGGTGAACGTGGGCATCGCCGGGCGCGATCTTCCAGTTCTTGATGTCGACCTTGACCGCGAGGTCGCCGGCCGAGGCCGCGGGGATCACTTGCTCCTTGGTGGGCGCGAGGATCTTCACGACCGGAGTGGGTGCCGGAGGCTCCGGGCTGGCTTCGCCCTGCGTGAGGGTGATGGGCAGATCGGAAGAGCACACGTCTGAACTCCAGTCACTTAGGCATCTC
>CALFNG010000279.1 GCA_937902985.1 uncultured Myxococcales bacterium | reverse complement strand
AACTTCCTGCTGATCGCGCCCAACATCATCGTGCTCGATCGCCTGCGCGCTGATTTCGACGGCCTGCGCATCTTCTTCAACGACCCAGTGCTGCCCGACAACGGCCACGCCGGGCGCAACTGGCAGGACGACTTCCAGATCGCGTTGCACATCCAGGACGACGTGCGCATCGTCCGCCCTACGGGCAACATCTTCCTCACCAACATTCACCGCGTCTATCTCGGCGACGTGGTCGATCACACATTGGAGGACGACGACCTGCGCGACTATTTCCTCTCGCCCTTCGGGGAAAAGCCCGTCGGCAAGACGACCGACAGCAAGACCGACCTCGGCGAGGTCGTGCGCGAGATCGACGAGCTCGCCGTCTTCAACGACGAGGCGCACCACATCCACGATAGCCGCCTTACCTGGTTCAAGTGCATCCAGGACATTCACCATCGGCTGTTGCAAAAAGACCTGCGACTCGCCATCCAGGTGGACGTGACGGCCACGCCGCGCCACGATAACGGCGCAATCTTCGTGCAGACGGTGAGCGACTACCCGCTCGTCGAGGCGATCGCTCAGAACGTGGTCAAGCATCCGGTGCTGCCGGACGCCGCGAGCCGCGCCAAGCTCGCCGAACGCAGGAGCCCGATCATCACCGAGAAATACGCCGACTACCTGCAGCTCGGCGTCGAGGAATGGCGCAAGACCTACGCCGAACACGAAAAGCTCGGCAAAAAGGCCGTGCTGTTCGTCATGGTGGACGACACCAAGAACTGCGACGAGGTCGGCGTGCACCTCGAGAAGATTTGCCCCGAGCTCCAGGGCGCGGTGCTGGTGATCCACACCAAGAACAACGGCGAAATTTCCGAGGCGGCCTCCGGCAAGAACAAGGAGGAGCTCGAGGTGCGCAGCGGTCAACCCCTTAGCTTCGAGCAAGTGTAGCCATCGACGATACCGGTGGTCCCAGGGGCCGTACCGAAAGCGTATCATCTTGGTTTCGATATTGTCACGTTCGTAAATCTGAACGGCGGCCTTCACCGGGTCAACATTGTTCGCCTTCAGGGCTCGTTCAAGGCAGTTCGGATAGCGCAACAGAAAGTCGAGTTTGGCGAGTTTGGTCAAACCGTCTACGGGTTTGTCGCTTTTCTTGGCCGCTGCGAGTAGGAGAACCAGCAGGCGCGCCTCATGCGGCTCGTCCATAACCGCGACCTGCGCGGCTGTCCTAATCATGCGGAGGCTCATACGGAGCCTCCCAGATCGAATTGTGGTCCCCACCAGAAGCGACAGTCTCCCGTGAGCAGGCCAGCCATGCCGACGAGGGCTTCGTAAGGCTCGCCATGAACAAGCTCCGGCTGCGAGCGAGCGATATTGCGAAGCCGTTCATATACATCGATTAGGAGCGACGATCCGTACGGCGGTGAGGCACGCTCTGCGACCAAAAGTGCTTCATCGTACTCTGCTCTTATGACGCGCTCGATTTGATTCAGTAGCTCTTGGAGAGCTTCGGGATTCCGTTCCGCAGCTTCGAGAAAGCGGCGCTCTGTGGCGAGGGTTCTGGCCGTGAACGCGTCGACTTGGCTCTGAAGCCCCGCCGCCAGAAGTTTTGCCTCGAGGATCGGAACGCTTCCCTTGGCGTCACCCGACAGGGTCGCTGTGCGTCCTGGAAGATACCGGAAGGGAGGTGTCGAACGATGCTCCGCTACAAGGGCAAGGAGTTCCTGTACAGCGATGCGTTTGGCCGCAAGTTGAGGGTAATTCCGGTGCTCTCCGGAAACACAACACCAATGTCGCGCCGGGTCGTCGCTCGCGAGGGACGATGCGCGATAGATGAGGGCTGTCAGTTCGTCACGGATAGAGTTCAAAGAGGAGCGGGGGAGACCAGCACAATCGGGTAAGTGTGTCACGTGGTCGTGCGCGATCTCAGCGTCGAAGCTGTCTCGGCCCGGCCCGAGTATCACATTCATCTTTCGTAGCGCTCCGAATAGAGAATCCGAATCGTGCTCGGTTTTCGTGACGAGTTCGGCGAATGCGGTGTCAAACGGGGCAAGGAGAGAGCTGTGGGCTGGCGCGGCGCGTGTGGCTTCGAGTAGGCGGGGCAGACTTTTGGACTGAGCCGCTCCGTTGGGCGTTAGAAAACGGGCGTTAGAAACAATATATAGTCCAGCAATCTGAGTTGGAAAACGACGGTCGAGCCGAGTTAGATGTTGGATGGCGCGACACAGCTCATCATCCGTAAGGGCCCATTCGCCTAGTTCGGGTTGCCTCGTTTTGACCTGATAGCCGTCCCATTTGCCGTCGGCGCGCTCCGCGAGGATGTCCTCATGCTGTTCGCACCAGATAGCCGTGTATGGGTGCCTTCCAGTGGCAGCGGCTACGAGAAGCACAATGCCATAAGCGTGTTGGTATCGAAAGTTGCGTTGTGTCGCGTCTCCCGGGTCACCCAGGTCTGGCACTTCGCTAGGCGGGCTATTTGTTGGCTCCGGCGCAGCCGCAAGTTTTTTTGGACCTCGCTTCTTTGGCTCCGGCGCTGCTGTTCCGTTCGCAGACTTCTTGATAGCCAAGCGAACCTCCTACGAGTCTGTCCAGGGGTTGAATACCGGTACGCGGGCCCGTTCGTAGTCGCTTCGGTCGCGCGTGACGATGGTCAGGCCGTGCTGGAGCGCTGTCGCCGCGATAATGAGGTCTGGCTGCGAAAAGGTATGCCCCACCTTGCGCCCCTCCTCGACCAGCAATCGCCACTTCAACATGACGTCCTCGGTGACGGCAAGAACCCGCTGATCGAACATTGGGCGCACCTTGTGCGCCAGCCAGTCATTGAGCTCGCGGCGACGGCCGGCGTCGGCAACGAGCTCGATGCCGAAGCGAATCTCCGCGAAGGTGACGTCGCTCACAAAGAGACTCTCGACCGGCTGCGCCGCGACGAAGGCAAGCACCTTGCGCTCCGGCTTGGGGCGGCGCAGTTCGGACAGGACGTTCGTGTCGAGGAGCCAGTCGGTCACGGAAAGGCGACGTCGCGGACGGGGAGCCGGTAGCGCTCGGGCTCGAGGTCGATCTCGCGGTAGGGCGACGCCTGCATGACCGCGATCAGGTCAGCACCGGTGCGGTCGCCCTTCAGGCGGTGGAAGTCCTCCGCCGAGATGACGACGACCTCGTCGCGGCCGTGCACGGTGACATGCTGCGGCCCCTCGCTGCGGACGCGCCGCACAAGCTCGCTGAACCGCGCCTTCGCGTCCTGCAGCACCCAGTGCCCGCCGCGCGTTTCACGCGTCTTGCGGGCCGGCTTGGAGCGCCGCGAAGCGCTGGAGTGTTTCGAAATTCTGGTCACGCTGACTACAATAGCATAAATGTGAGCAGTTTCGCAAGCTTCACGAATCCTGGTGGCACGAGCGAGGGCTTGCGCCACCGCCGGTGCCGAAATGCGGTCGATGGCCCCTCGTATGACCCCAGCCACGGACGGGGCGAAGGCACGCTAACCGGCGGCGCTCGCGGTCAAGCGCTTCTTTGGCTCCCCCCGCAGGGGGCGGGTGCCCCCCAAACAAGACGCTTTGACCGCGTCGCTCGGACCGCCGGTTGCCGTGCCCTTCTCGCCCCCGCCGTGGGGGTCACAAGCCGAGGAGGCACACCATGACGACCTACAACGTTCATCTCTACCGCGAAATGCGCCTGGTATTTCTCGGCGTCGAAGCGGCCTCGCAAGAGGAAGCCGCGCACCGCGTCTTTCAGCTCCCGAGCGACGCAGCGGAGTCCTTCGAAGATTGCGAAGGCCGGACTCTTGGCGCTCTCGTCGATGTTCGAGGCGACCGCGAACACAACCAGTCGAAGATGTTCGACGCCGAGGACGGCCGCTTGCTCGATGCCGGGCCGGCGATGCTGGATGCGCTCCAGGACGTCGCCGCGTTTCTCGAGGAAAACTACGACCACAACGAGGCGGCCATGCAGCGAGCCGACAAGGCGCGGGCTGCAATCGCGAAGGCGACCGGAGGTGCAGCATGACCACGAACGTCAACGGCCTTGAAGGCTTGCTCTGCCCGAACGGCGCGCCGCCCTCCGCAGCCCGCGTGCTCTACGATCCGTATCCCGAGTCGATCATCCGCGACTGCATCGGCGACTTCCAGACCGAAGCGCTCGCCGTGGCGTACGCTCGCGCGTTCTCAGAGAAGTGTTCGCTTCCCATCGCCTACGGTGCCTGACCGTCCACGGGTCACGGCAGCGCCGAGGCCGGGATGCGGATCGAGTTGCTGACCCGGACATGCGCCAGGCCGCCCCGCTTCACCGCGTCGTAGATGGTCGCGGTCGAGACCTGGAGCAGGTCGGCGACCTCGCGCACCGTCAGGTAGCGCTCGGCCCCCTTCTCTCGCCCTTGTTTTGCTGCCGTTACCGCTCCGCCGGGCGGCAGTAAGGGGGCAGTAAAAGACTGACGAAACCCTGGCAACGGATAGGACGGCTGGACTTTCGACGCCTTCGGGACTCGAACGATTCCAACGGGTTGTGAAGCCCTACCAGCCGTTGACAATGTCCCTCCTCGTGCTCCGGAGCCGTAGGTCAGAGGTTCGAATCCTCTGTGGC
>CALFNG010000278.1 GCA_937902985.1 uncultured Myxococcales bacterium | reverse complement strand
GGCGCGCCACAGAGGATTCGAACCTCTGACCTACGGCTCCGGAGGCCGTCGCTCTTTGCGCGTTTTGCACGGGCAAAGACAGGACCTGCTCGGGATCCTGCGGCTGCAAAGCGTCGCTGGTCTCCGTGTCCCGTTCATGTCCCGATTCGGCTTCAACGCCATAGCCCGAGCTCGGCGGCCCAGCTGCCTGCTTGCACCTCCCAGGCATGTGGACCATACTGGACCACATGCAGCGGACCTCGCTTGTCCAGGCCAAAGCCCACCTTTCCGAGCTCGTCGACGCTGCAGAGCATCGGGGCCAGCGCATCCTCATCTTGCGTCACGGGAAGCCCGCCGCGGCGATCGTCCCCGTTCGGGTCGCGGAGGGACGATCGCAGGGCCGCGTGATGACGAAGGCGCAGGCCGAGGCCTTCATGGATGAGATCATCGCGGCCGCGCCGAAATCGAAGATGTCCACCGCAGCGGCGCTCGGACGCGATCGACTCGACGGGATCGAGTAGTGCGGATTGTCCTCGATGCAAGCGTGGCGGTCGCCGCTCAACGCCCCTTGGAGCCCGCCTATGCCGCTTCTCGCGCACGCGTGGTCCGCTTCCTGACCGGCGAGGACACGGTCCTCGTTCCATCATTCTTCGCCGTCGAGGTGAGCGGAGCGCTCTCGCGTCTCGGCTTCGACCGGCCGACGATCGTTCGCATCGTTGACCGTCTCACGACGCCGCCACACGAGGTCGTCACCATCGGCCCCCGAGCCGCGAGGGCAGCGCGAGCGGTCGCCATCCGAGGGAAGCTGCGCGGTCCGGACGCGCTCTACGTCTGGCTCGCCCGCCGCGAGGGCGCGCCTGTCTGTACCCTCGATCGGGAGATCGTCACGCGCGGCGCTCGCTTCTGCGAGGTGATGGCCCCGTGAGGGGGTTGCGGGCAAAGGACGCGGTTCCGTAGGGCTCCGTGTCCCGTTCGTGTCCCGCTGGGGGGCCTTGGCGGTCCGTTGTGGAGCGATCTTGGATGGTCGCCCCAGCACGCCGACGTGCCTTTCTAGGGTATGGTAACGGTGGTGCTCGATCGTCGGCGGACGCTGCGACGAAGAGGGCGCGAGCTTCCGCGGTCATCGCGCAGTCGGCCCGACCTGAGAGCCCTTCATGCGTCCTTCGATTTCCGTTCTTCTCGCTCAGATCGCCTCCATTCGTCGCCGGAGCTCCAGGATGTTCGGCCTCCCGCTCCTCGTGCGACGGCTACACGCTGCCTCCTCCGAAGACCGTCGCCCTGACCGGCAATGCGGTTTGCGAGCACGCGCAAGCGCAGCCTTCCAGCTTTCACCAGCACCCCCGACCACATGAGGTCGGTAACTGCGAGGTGAATGACGCAACCAATGATGCGTTGTGTCGCGACTGGATCAGGCCGCGCAGCCCGACGACACGGGCCTATGGCGCGCAGATCGAAGAAGTAGCGACCACGCACCGGCGATTCGCGCGATTTCCGCGACGATTCAACCGCGATTGAGTTTCGGGACAGTACGCCCTCCGAACTTCGGACAGCATCATTTGGTGATTGCCCCGACCGTGCAAGATGAACTACTGGCGTTCGCCGAGACTTACTCGGGAGGTGTCTATGAAAAAAGGCCATGTTCGTTTTGCACTAGCAATTTCTGCCATCGCGGTCGCCGGAACGTCGCTGGCAGACGATTCGTCGTCGGGCGACGGATGGACCGAGTACAACTACGACGCGAGGGGGACGCGCGACAACGTCTCGGAGAAGAAGCTAAGCAACAAGAATGTCGGCGGGCTGAAGATCGAGTGGACCTATCCGGCGGCGGGCCCCGTCAACGGTACGCCGGTCGTGGCCGACGGTGTCGTCTACGTGGGCGACGGTGCGGGCTTCATGTACGCGCTCACGACCTCCGGCACCTTGCTCTGGAAGACGCAGGTGAACGCTCCCGTCTCGGCGACCGTGACGTTGAAGGGCGGCATGCTGCTCTTCGGCGACCAGGCCGGCTACCTCTACGGGCTGAAGCGGAGCACCGGGAGCATCGTGTGGTCGTTCCGCCCGGACTCCAACCCGGTCGCCGCGATCTGGGGATCGGGTGTCGCCATCGGCGACAACGTCGCGTTCGGCGTCGCATCGAACGAAGAACCTGCCGTTTTGAATCCGAGCTATCCTTGTTGTTCCTCGCGCGGCTCCGTCGTCCTCCTCGAACCGAAGACCGGCAAGGTGGTCTGGCAGACGTTCATGATCAGCGACGCTGACAAGGCGAACGGCGCGGCCGGGGCGAGCGTCTGGAGCACCCCGACGTACGACGCGGAAACGAAAACGATCTACGTCACGACGGGCAATAACTTCAGCGGACAGACCGGCATGAGCGAAGCCTTCGTCGCGCTCGACGCCCGCACGGGAGCGATCCGCTGGGTGAACCAGCGAACGCCGCTCGACACCTGGAACTACCTATACCCGTACAGCCCGGGCCACGTCGATGCCGACTTCGGTGACTCTCCGCAGGTTTACACGCTCGCGAACTGCCGGAAGGTCGTCGGTGCGGGTCAGAAGAGCGGCTTCTATCACGTGCTCGACGCCGCCACCGGTCAGCTCGTGAACCAGCTGCAGGTCGAGCCGGGTGGAACGCTCGGAGGGCTCTTCGCCGATACGGCGGTGGCCGACGGGGTCGTGTTCGCCAACGGGATCAACTGGCCCGGCGGAAACCCGGGCAACGTCCCCCCGACCGCCGGGGATCTGATCGCAATCGCGGGCGACGGCTCGCACGAGCTCTGGCGCTTCACCACGCCGCAGTCGCCGGACATGTCCGGCGTCGCCGTTGCCAACGGCGTCGTCTACTTCACCTCGGCGTTCGCTGGGCAGCTCTTCGCGCTGGACCAGCGTACCGGAGCGCCGCTCGCGTCCGTCCAGATCAGCCCCCAGGTCGGCGCCTGGGGCGGGCCCTCCGTCGTGGACGGCAGGGTCTACGTCGGGACCGGCGTCAACTTCGGCGCGGCGAGCGTTCCGGGCGCGATCACGGCGCTCGGCCTGTGATCCGGGTGTGATCGGCTGCTCGCCGGCGCGGGATGCGCACCGGCGAGCAGCACGTCTCTCGCCCGAGTATGGCGCAGATTGCCCGCAACCTCACCGACGCCGCAGCGGGCCCGCTGACGGGCT
>CALFNG010000277.1 GCA_937902985.1 uncultured Myxococcales bacterium | reverse complement strand
ACGTGCTGTACGTGTTCTTCGTACTCTCGCTGGAGAGGCGGCGCATCCTGCATGTCAACGTGACGGCGCACCCCTATGCCGCGTGGGCCGCCCACCAGATCGTCGAGGCGGTCGGCCCCGATGCCCACGTGGTCCGTTTGATTCGCGACTGCGACGCAATCTACGGCGGGGCCTTCGACGCGCGAGTGCGAAACTTTGGTATCGAACAGCTCCGCACCTCGCCGAGATCCCCTTGGCAGAACGGCTATGCGGAACGGTGGGTAGGCACCCTTCGTCGAGAGCTGCTCGATCACGTGGGCGTGCTCGGTGAACGTCATCTCCTTCACTTGGTCCGTCAGCACGCCAGCTACGACAACACCGACCGCCCGCACATGAGCCTCGACGGCGACGCGCCGGTCACGCGCGAGGTCGAGCCGAGGGAGGTCGGGAAGGTGGTCGCTGTTCCGCGGGTCAGCGGCCTGCACCATCGGTATGTCCGGCGGGCGGCGTGACCGGCGCACGACGGCTGGACACGTTTCTCGCCGCCACAGCCGTCCTCACGCTTCTTTGGTGGAAGGACGAAGCGCAAATACTCGCCCTCGATCGCGACGAGCAGGAGGACGACGAAGATTGAGGCCTCGCCGGCTCGCGCCGCGTCGGCCCGCGCGTCGCCGCGCGCCACCGCTCGGGAAAAAGAAAGACTCGAGGCTCGGCGGAACCCCACGGTCTCGCGGCGCGCCTCAACCCACCGTCTCTCGCTCGCCACGCGTTCACCGCGCTCGCCATCGTCGGGGTCCACGGGGCCTTCGGTGACGACGATCGCGAGCTCGTCGTCACCTTCGTCTCGCACCTGGTGCTCTCGATAATTTTCGAGTTGCTCCTCGACTAGACCGCGTCACGCGGTTGGCCCGTGCGGTGCCAGAATCGGTCGCCCGTTGGGCGCGTCGGCCAAGAGAACCTCCGGAGATAACCCCCTGATGGACATTCAATCGTCCCGGCTCATTCGGAAAGCAAGACAATCGGAGCAAGTTCCACCATCGTCCGCCCTCATCATCTTGCCGCAGCCGTAGGCGCACGGCTCGAGGGCGCGCACGGCCCAGGACTCTCCGCAATTGAAGCAGATGAATGGTTCGGCACCTTCGCGTTGAACAAGCGACTCCTCGCCGCACCCCGGGCAAGAGAACTGCGGCCAAAACGCGCCGTCCTTCACAACGTCGTGCCGCGACACGCCGAGCACCGCTTCCACGTAGTGTCTCGCAAAAGCTTCACCCGGCGTCCGCGTGACGCAGAAATGGCAGTGGCCCCCATCGTCGATCACGGCGGCGCGTTGCGAACAGCGAGGGCACCAGAACACCTCGCGTCCATCGAGCGCGGCCCCTATCTCGTTCATGCGAGCCGTCGCGAAACGATCGAACTCCGAGAGTTCGAACGTCAACTGGGCGAGCATGCCGTCGAGCCCGACGGATAGGAATGAATTTTCGTCGGCGGCCGCCAGTAGCTGCATCAACGAACTCAGCGCAGCGCCCACGGAACCGCGTACTGCCTGGATGTTGTCCAGCTTGCCAAAGTGTTCGTAGAGGTTTCGCTTCTCTCGGATCGAGGTGAGCTTCTTCCGGTCCGCGTCCCCAACCGACAGGCCAACCATGGCCTTGAGCCTCTCGAGACAGTGCTGCGTGGAGGCAGATGCAAAATCGCCTGCTTCGAGGTCCGACAGCGATGCGCTGGAAGGCTCAGCAAATACCTGCGTCCAGTGCACCTGGGCGACGAGTCCCTTGAGAATCAATTCGATCCCGCGGGATGCTTCGCTCAGTGCCCGCACCGTCTCGCGATCAGATCCCTTACCGTCCGCGAGGAGGGCGGCCGCCGCTGAGATCTCAGCGACGCCCGCTTCCAGCAAATGGCTAGCCACATCTTCTGGTTTGAAGGAAAGCTTTGGGTCCTTCGCCTGCGACTTCGACATGGGGTAAGACCTCGAGCTGTCAATTCGGGCTCACCTGCCGGGCGGCCCTCGGGTGAGACGGCCGGACGACCTAGCTCTTCTTGTCGTCGCCGTAGATCGATTTGAGCGCATCCGCCCCGGCCTTCAGCGCCGCGTGAAGACCACCACTGATCGCCGTCAGGGATTTCCAGTCCACGCCCGCGTGCTGGCTGCACGCGTAGTGCATCTGCGACTTCACCTTCTTGAAGAAGGTCGCCGGCTGTCCGCATGTCCCACAACTATAGGCTTCCACCCTTCGCTTCGTAGACCGATGCCCGGCGCCCGTCGAGCTCGACCTCCGTCGTTCTCCGAACAGGGTGTAAGCTTCGAGCGAATGAGGGGGAAGGGATGGGCGCTGGTCGTGCTCTGCATGGCCGTTGCGTGCGGCGCACAGCCGACGCCGCAGGCTTGGACTCCGGTCGCGCGCTCTGCCGCGACACGCACGGACGTCGAAGCGCTGCTCGCGCGAGTCGCCGCCGAGCATCTCTGCAAACAGGTCGACGGGCGCTTCGTTCCGATCTCCATGATGCCGCCGCCACGCGGCCCGCTCGGTGGCCTTGCCGCGTCGACCGGAGCCTGGTGGGTGCGGTCGTGCCGTCCGACACCCCTCGGAAACTACCTCGTTGCTTTCGAGCTCGGAGGGTCGGGATGGGTTTGGGCGGACCACGACGGCATGGTCTTCTCGCTTCACCAGTTCGTTTTTTTCAACGCCGCCGTCACCTTCGGAGGAATCCTCGATCTTCTCGCGTTCGACCCACGCCTGGACACTGCGTCCTTGGTCCTTCACCCGCAAGGGCAACCGGTGATTCAGGCCGGCCCGCGCGGCGCGCTGGACGTTCGCCCGAGCTCGGGCGTCAGCACCGTCTTCGGCGGGGTCATCCTCGGACTACTTGGTGATGTCGTAGGCAGCCGAGCAGCGACAGACGCCCAGCAGCTTCTCGGAGCGGCCTTCCGCAGTCGGCTCTCCTCTGACATCACGGCAACGATCAACCTGGGCACTGGGCAGGTCGATTTCATGGCCGAGCAACTTCCGTCGGGCGTCGCCCCCATGCGACCTTTTACAAGCCCTCTCGCGGACGGCGACCACTTTCTCGTCAACGAGCAGCAGGAGCTACATCCGGGCATGCCGCGCGTCGTCGGTCCGTTCGATCCCGCCGTTGGCGCGCTCGTCGACTTCCTCACGGATGGCCATCCGATTCGGTACCGCGCCTACTGCCGGGCAACCGTCGAAGAGGCATTCGGGCGCTCGGTGCCCGTTGGACAGCCCCCGGCGCTTCCGCCGCCGTCACCGACGACCTCCGGCGTGGTACCGAGTCGCGCAACGGCATCGATCGCTATGCCCTGCCACTGGTACCTGCTAACCGAGGCGGACACGCTAACCCGCGTTCAAGTGCGAGTTCACGGCGCGACCTTTCTTGGACCACCGATTCCATGACGAAGATCCTCTACACGTCCGAAGCTATCCGCCTGGCGGTGCGAGATATCTTCGGCAAGGGCAGCGGTCGCCGCGTTGCAGTCGTGGCCTTCGTCGGCGCCGGCGCCGAGGCCTACCTCCCCGACCCCGAGGGCTTGGACCTGTACTGCTGGCCATCCCCGTCAGGAACGAGCGCGAGTGAGTTGCGAGCGCTCAAGCGGCGCGGCGTCAAGATTCACTTCGCTCCGCGCTTGCACATGAAGGTCTACTGGAGCGCGCGACGCGGCGTCGTGGTGACGTCGGCGAACCTGTCGACGAACGCGTACGGCCGAGGCGACCTCAGAGAGTTCGGCGTTCACCTCCCGTCGCGAGCAGTGGACATCGACAAGATCATCCGATCGATTAGCGCCGTCCCGGCTACACCTGAGACGGTCGACAAGCTCGAGAGGGATAGGCGCAAGTTGATCGCGCGGGGACCGGACACGCGTCGAGGACTTCCGACCTTCGTCGACTGGTACGACGAAAGAACGCGAACGTTGGACTGGTCGATCATTACTTACGAAGGGTCCGTGCGGGCGTCGCGCGAGCTACGGGCCGTGGCGAAGAGAGATCGACCCGACGGCGGACTGGAGAATTGGGTTACGTTCGCGCGGGGAGAGATCGCTGAGGACGACTACCTCCTCACGATCGACACCACCGGCGATCGACTAACCGATGCGGACTGGATGTATGTGCATAGGATCGTCGGAGTCGGTCGAAACGACCCGACTTACGATCGTCACCTTCGCTATCAGGCTGGGCAAGTCTATCCCTCACGTACGTGTCGGCCGCCGCCGTTTCGGATCGACGATCGCTTCCGTCGAGCTCTCCGAGAGGCCCCACGTACCCTGAAGCCTCCGCTGGCCGAGACGCTTCTTTGGCTCCGAGGACGGCCGCCTCTTGGCCTTCTCCGGGCCCTGCGTGGGCTGTACTGAGCTGAGACAGGGGACCAGCGTGACCAACTCTTTCGCACAAGCCGACTCCAGCCGCTTTTCTGCCCGCACGCGAGCGCACCTTTGGGAGCTGGGCGGCCAATACCTCGCGCTGAGCGAACGTCATCGGCACGTCGCGAGCGTTCACGCCGAGCTGGTACGAGTCGGACGCGGGAAGCCGTTCCTTGTGCAGAACCAGCCGATCCTCTGGATGGCGCTCGGCGAGCGGGACAAGGTGGTGATCGACGCGGCATCTTGGTTGGAAGGGATCTTGAAGGCCGGTGGGCTGCTGAGCGACTACTTGCGCGATGATGATCTCGCTGCCCTTCGACGGCCATGGGGAGATGCGGTGGGGTCCGTCGACGAATGGCGGCAAGCCGCATTTCAGCGGCTGTTCCCATCAGCCGCGGCTGCTTTGCGAGAGCTCCCTATTCCTGAAGATGTCGTCGAGCTCGCCAAACTGATCCGAAAGGCGTTCGATGGCCTCCTGAGGGACCGAAGCCGCCATCGAGCGCACATCTACGAGCGCACCCAGAACGGAGCGCCGAAGATGCTCGCGCCTGCGGACGTCTTGCACTACATCGACAGGATCCACCAGGTCCTGGCCGACTTGCATTGCCTGTCGGCCGCCAACTACCACCCGATCAACGACACGACCCCTGACCCGCGATGTCTCACGGCGCGCGACGTCGTCGACCTGCTGCTCCTCGGCAATCTCGCCTGGATCGT
The DNA here is from genome assembly GCA_937902985.1 of uncultured Myxococcales bacterium. Taxonomy (GTDB): domain Bacteria; phylum Myxococcota_A; class Polyangia; order Polyangiales; family Polyangiaceae; genus Palsa-1150. The sequence goes on along the minus strand of CALFNG010000277.1, from coordinate 18,386 downwards.
CGACGGGCCCGCCGGTACCGGGCATGCGCCGGAGTTGCGACGGTACCGCGAGCGTCGCGAGGCTCACTACGATCGACTGCACGCGGCGCACGACGAAGCGGGGGATCCCGACAAGGCGTCCAACGACCCTGGCTTTTGCGCGGTAATGCCGGCGCCCCGCTGACGGGTCGTGTCGGGCGCGACGCTTTTTCCAGGATACGACGGCGCGGCAGCGAGCGCGCTCGACCGGAGCCTCGCCTAGATCGGTGCCCTCGTCACGAACGAATCGCCGCCACGGATCGAGTAGAATCGGGGGCATCGCGATCCGTCTCCAGTCACCACAGGATTCCATGGCTAACGAGAAGCGCACGATCTTCTACTCTTGGCAGTCAGAGGTGTCCCCGAAGACATGCCGGAACTTCATCGAGGACGCGCTGAAAGAAGGCGAAACGACTGCGCAGTGACCCGAACGTCGAAGAGCTGCCGGAGGTCGTTGTCGACCAGGGCGCCGCCAACACGCCGGGCGCGCAGAACATCGCCGAGGTGATCCTCCGGAAGATCGACACGGCTCCCGCGCTCGTCTTCGACGTCACCCTCGTGCCGCACAAGGAGACCCGTCCCGCGCCCAACCCGAACGTCCTCGTAGAACTCGGGTACGCGCTCAAGAGCGTGGGGCAGGACCGCATCGTTCTCGTGATGAACACAGTGCACGGCAAGCCCGAAGAGCTTCCGTTCGATCTTCGGTTCCGGAACGTCGCTACCTACAGGCTTGCAGAGGGCGACGCGAAGCCCGAGGTGCGCAAGGCGCTGACCACAACGCTGGAAGGAAAGCTGAGGAGCATCCTGGAGCTGCCTGCGCGCGACGCCCACGAGGTGGAGTTGACTCTGGGTCGGTCGAAACCGCTTAAGCACCAGGACGCGAAGGGCTACACCCACACGCACGACTACACGCTGATCGCGAAACTCACGAACGCCTCGATGAAGCGGATCGACGACTGGCATCTGGAGGTAGCGCTGCCGACACCCCTACTTAACGCGGCCGGCGTGATTCACGCCGCGAAGGTCGAGAAGCGTTCGAACGAGAGCACCACGCTGCTGCGGTACCCTGCCAGGGAACCGCTTCAGGTGGGCGACTCGTTCGAGAGGTCGATCCAGTACCGTGTGACGCACGACCTCTACTACCAGCACCGCGAAGCCCTAGACGGATGGACAGCCAAGGCAGTCGCTTACGTGGACGGTGCGCCCGTCGTTGAACGGGTGCTCACCAAGATCCAGGAGTTCTGACAGATGCACGAGATCTGCCCTCCGCGTCGTACCGCGGCCCGTCACGGAGGTCCGAACCACGCCGTTGTGTAGAGCACCGGGTACTGGCTCGCCGTGCAGAAGCAGTCGATCGCGTGCGTCTTGTCGACCGCCGCGACGATGCACTGGTCGAGGCCCCCGGCACCGGTGATGCCGAAGACCGCCGCGTCGTAGCAGTCGAAGACGCAGACCGCGTCTCCCGCGGCGCACGCCCGGGCGCACGAAGAGGCCGTCGGGTAGGAGGGAACCGATGGCCCGCAGACCGCGGTCCCTGCGGTGTCGGCGACCCCGGTGCACATCGACGCGACCGTGCCATGCGCGATCGAGCACATGTCGACGTTGCCGACCCACGGGGTGACCTGCGGCGCGTAGTCCGAAGCCATCGGGCAGCTCGCGGGGAGCGACGTGAACGCCACCACGCAGTCAGAGGGGCCGGCGCTGTCCTGCGCGCCCGCCTCCGGTTGGCTCACAGACGAGGCGACTTACCCGTCGCGACGTACCTACCGTCCAGCCGCGCGGTTCTCCGGCAGGTCGAACATGCCAACGACCGTCACGGCGTGCCCGGTTCCTCCCATGCTGTTCGGGTAGTCGTAGTTGCCGGTCACGAACCCGCAGAAGTTAGCGCGGCTATCCTGACCAAGGTCGCCGGAGCTTCCGGCCGCGATGAAGCGATAGATGTGCTCCGAGTCGCTCATGAGAAGGCCGCTGGCCACGTGGCCTCCTGTGGCTGGCTTCTCCGCATGGATCTCGACAACTTGGCCCGCGGAGCACATGCGCTTGCCGATCTGATCGCTCGAATCCTTCCTCACTTTGGCGAAGGTCGTCTCGTCTGCTTGGACGTAGACATCGCTCCACCGCATCCGACGCGCACCCCAGAGCGCGAAGAGCGCCGATCCTCCGCTGTCTGCCGCTACCGTGTCGGCCATGAGCGGCTTTGAGAACACGAACGCGCCGAGCGCCGTCATCGTGTCCATCTTGATGAGCGCGGTCTTCGTCGGGTCGGGGTCCTCGGCTGGCGTCGGCGCTGTCACGGGTACCGGCGTCTGTGACGGGTGATCGGCCGTCGTCCCCGCCGAGCGAGACAAAATGAACCCGATCGCTACCGGGACAACGAACGCGGCGACACCAACGACAGCGATCCATTTCGGGAACCGACCTGGCTTCGGCACCGGCGCGACGGCCTGGGGCTGAGCGAACGCCGCGTAATTTGGTGCGGCAGCGGGGCGCCCGCACCCGGGGCATGATGGCGCGACGTCCGAAACCTGGCGCCCGCAGTCGGGGCACGTCAGAAGAGGCATCGGGCTAGAGTAGATGCGTTCTGTCAGTGCGGTCGACGCCCGACTTTCTGGGCAGCTTCGCGACTTCTTGGGCAGGCGCGGTTACTTGGGCAAAGCCACGTCCGGGCTCACGCCAGCATCGACGGCAACCGAGTCGCCGGCATTCGAGGACAGGATCCACCGACGTGTTTTCGGCCCCTGCCTCCCCGCCATCGCTCACGCTGGTCGCGTCCGGCTCGACGTCAGGATCGGGGCCTCGTGCGTCTGCATCGCCGTCCAGGGCGACGCGGGCGTCCGCCATGGGCACCACACCGCTGTCGAAGAGGGGGAGCGCGTCCACGGTCCCCACCGACCCGCCGCACCCCGTCATCATCAAGAGCACGAGCATCGCCCCGAACTCGCGCCGCCGGCTACCGGCGCTCACGACCCGACCTCGCTCGCCCGATGCTCTTCGAGCGCAGTGTGCCCGCGCGGGGTGATGACCCATTCGACGTCGCCGTCCGCGCCCGTCCACGTCGGTGCGCCGACCCGCGCGAGCAGATGGCGGGCAGCGAGGTCGGTCGCGGCCTCCTCGCCCGGCGTACGGGCGACCGTCAGGACGACGCCGCTGCGGCACTGCGTGGCGGTCCGCAGCAGCGTGAGCTCCACCTCCGAGAGCGGAGGTCGTGGCAACGCTGGGGCACCTGTCTTGATGAGTGGCATGCGCAAGTCTTTCCCGCGGGCGCTCGTGCCCGCGCCGCTGGCCCCCTCGAGCGAGAGAGCCAGGAGCGCGAACGCGAACGCTACCGGCGGCGCTCCTCGCGCTTCGCGTCGAGCGCGTGGACGTTGCCCATCCGTGCGAGTCGGCGCGCCTCGAGCTCCTTCGCGAGCTGGCCTACGACGTCGAAGCGACCCGCCGCAGCGGCCCCCTCAAGAGCCTTCGCGAGGGCGGCCTCGACGGGGTCTTGATTGCCCCTCCATTGCCCCTCGGCCCCTTCAACCCGGGTCGTCTCGCGGTCTCTCGGATCGTCGATCGGGCTTGTTTCCTCGGTCGCCCGAGAATCCTCGAGCGGCTGATCGGCTTTAGGTTCCGCCGCCGCAAGGCGTACGGGTTCAACTCCCGTCCCGTGCACTTTAGGTATCCATCGCGGAAAGTTCAGTGGCGAGCGTACAGATCGTGGAAGAAGTTGGCTGCTCGCGCGCGGGAGCGTTGACCCCTTTCCATCACACGGGGTCCCAATGTCTGAGAGGAGGCCAGGCATGAGCGATGAGAAGGACACGGGGAAGCCGGAAGGCGACGACGAGCCCATCACCGCGGGGCCATGGTCAAGGCGCGCCGCTTTCGTGATTCTCTTGCGATGGACCGAGAATCGTTCGGATGGAACCGCGCGGCCCCGCGAGAAGGCCTTCGCGACGGTGAGCGAAGCCGGAGCCTTCAAGCGCGACCTCGAGTCGAAGGGGTTCGATGTCGTGATCGCGTAGACGACTCCTTTCGAGCACGACGATGTTCACGCTCGGGCGGCTGCATGAACGCCCGTGGACGGGGCGACGCGGATGCGCACGGGGGATGGCGCGAGGAGAACCTCCGTCCGCCTCCGTCGCGTCGTGCCACGCACTGCGAACTATCGACTTGTCTGCGAAGCGATGACTATCAGCGCGCGAGGCGAAGGAGGGTCGACGCGATCGCTTCGAGGGGGACGACGACGTCGACCGCTCCACACGCGATCGCCTCGCGCGGCATTCCGAAGACCACGCTCGTCGCCTCGTCCTGGGCGATCGTGCGCGCGCCGGCGCGCCGCATGGCGAGCAGGCCCTGCGCGCCGTCGCCCCCCATTCCCGTGAGAATCGCGCCAACGGCGTTGGCCCCGAGCGACGTGGCGCAGGAGTTGAACATCACGTCGACCGACGGCCGGTGGCGCCGCACCGGCGGCCCCGTGAGGAGCCGGACCATCGCGTGCGCGCCGCTCCTCGCGACCTCCATGTGCTGCGCCCCCCCCGGAGCGATGAGCACGTGTCCCGGCAGGATGCGATCGCCGTCCTTGGCTTCGTGCACGCGAACCGAGCAGCGCTTGTCGAGGCGCTCCGCGAACTGTCGCGTGAATTGAGCGGGCATGTGCTGAACGATGACGACGCCGGGCGAGTCCGCGGGCAGCGCTTCGAGAACCTCGCGAAGGGCCTCGGTCCCCCCGGTGGAGGCGCCGAGCGCCAAGACGAGGTCCGTCGTCTTTCGGACCGTCTCGCCGGACGCGAGGTTCTCGACCCGAATGCGGCTCGCGCTCGAATGACTCCTCGAGCCGTTCGTCGTGCGCGGCCTCGCTCGCGAGCGCGCCGCGGCCTTCACCTTGGCGATGAGCTCGGCCCCGAGCATCTCGACGCCCCGCTGCACGTCGATCTTGGGCTTGTTCACGAAGTCCACGGCGCCGAGCTCGAGAGCCCGGAGCGTCGTATCGCCGCCACGCTCGGTCAGCGACGAGCACGTCACGACCGGCATCGGATGCGCCCGCATCAGCCTCTCGAGGAATTCCAGGCCGTCCATGCGCGGCATCTCGACGTCGAGCGTCAAGACGTCGGGCCGCAGGCGCTGGATCTGCTCCCAGGCTCCGATCGCGTCCGCCGCGGCGCCGACGACTTCGATCTCGGGATCGCTCGAGAGGATCGTCGTCAGGAGCTGACGCATGAGCGCGGAGTCATCGGCGACGAGCACTCGGATCTTGGTCATCCACCGCTCCGCGGGGCTACGCACACGTGAATCTCGAAGTACCGGCTGCGCAGCGGCTCGGCGACGCTCGCGATCTCGTCGACGTCGTACGCTCCCGCCTCGGCCGCCGCGAGGACGTCGGTGTCGATGTCCGACGCCAGGACGCGAGCGTCCCATCCCTGCTTTCCGAGCTCGTCGGCGAGCACCAATCGCGATCGAATACGGCTCGGGACCGGTCGAGCACCCCGCGCTCCAGATGCGGATCTTCTTGGTTCCCTTTGCATCCGAACGCGCCCACATCGAGCGCGAGACCGGGCTTTTCGTCGGGTTCGAGCATCGTCGATACGCCCTACATGGACGGACGGGCCGACGGTTCCTCAAGGCCCGCTGCCTCGATGATGGGTCGCGGTGCGCGGGTGAGGGTCAGTTGCGCGTGGCGCGCAAGGGTCACCGACGGTCACCGACGATCACCCACGCTCACCCACGCTCACCCACGCTCATCGACGGTCACCGACGGTCATCCACGCTCAGTCTGCGCCGCACATCGACCGGACCGCAGGCGATGCGGATCCGCTCGTCGCCCGCGTTTGCCGCGCACCGGCCACTCCCCTACCCTCAGGAAAGTGGCGCTCGAGGAACACGTCTGCTTCATCACACACAAAGAGGTCCCGATCTTGCAAGTCGACTTCGACCGCTGCCATCCGTCGGAGATGCTCGATCGGATCCGTTATGCCCGCCTCATCATCGGGCGCCAGCCGCTCGGTTCGGTGCGAACCCTCACGCTCGTGAAAGACGCGCGGTTCAACAACCAGGTTTCGCGCGAGATGAAGGAATACACCGCGCACAACAAGCCCTTCGTGCGCTGCGCGGCGGTCGTCGGATTGTCGGGGCTGCAAGAGATTGTCTACAGCGTCATCATCAAAGTGACGGGGCGTCGGATCGCGACGTTCTCTGACGTCGAGCCCGCCAAGGAGTTCCTCGTCTCCGAAGACGAATAGAGGGGTCCCGCACGGGAGTTGCAGAGCATCACCCGCACGATGATTCAACTCGGAGCCTCGTTCACGCAACCGATTCACAGACCGATCCCGTCGGAGCAGCCGAACCGTGGGATTCCGCCTCAACCCGCGGGTCCCGCGATTCCGGGCTCACCCGAGCCGCCGGATCCCGGCGAAGGCCCCGACCCGGGCGACCCCGGACCTGATGTCCCGGACCCGCCCGCGGTCGACATGCGCGCGGGCTTTTCATGACCGAGAGCACAGAAAAGGCCGTTCCCAACCCCAGCGTGAAGAAGCACACGGGGGGCTGTCACTGCGGCGCCGTCCGGTTCGAGGTGATGATCGACACGAGCGCCGGAACGATGTGCAACTGCTCGATCTGCGCGAAGACCGCGCAGCTCGGGACCAGCGTGAAGCCCGACGCCTTCAAGCTCACCGCGGGGGCCGACAGCCTCTCCAAGTACGAGTGGGGCTCGAAGATCGGGCAACGGATGTTCTGCAAGCACTGCGGCGTCCACTGCTTCGGTCCCGGGTACCTCGAGCAGCTCGGGGGCGCGTTCGTCTCGGTCAACCTCCGCTGCATCGACGGCTTCGATCCCGTCGACGCGAAGGTGATGCACTGGGACGGCCGGCACGACAACTGGCAGTCGGGCCCGCGCAGCACGCCGTGGCCGATCGCGCCGGCGGGCTCGAACGCGAGTCCCTAGCGTCGACCCTCCTGGTCGGACGACTTCGACCCCCCTCTCTGCTCTGCGCTCTCTGCGCCTCTGCGGCCAATCTCCGCGGGCGCTGACGCGAGGGAGATCGACTACGGTGTCGGGCCCATGCTCAGGCCGACCGTCCTTGCGTCCAGCACCTCCCGCGCGGCTCCCCTCGCTTTCGCCACGTCCGCACTGGCCGCGGTCGTCGCGCTGGCCAGCTGCGGCGCCGGGCCCAGCGCGTTGCCCGCGACCCCCGTGGGCGCCGCGGCTTCGGACACGCCGTCCTCTGCTGGAGCCGCGCCTGGGGCGTCCGGAACGCCGGCGGCGCCGGCAGCGTCGAGCGTTCCCCCCGCCGTTCACCACACGCCGGCGGAGCTCGCGCCGGCGCTCGCCAGTGCGCGCGCCCCCGAAGTGTTCTTCGCCGACGTCACGACCAGCAAGGGGGACTTCGTCATCGAGGCGCACCGCGCGTGGGCGCCCAACGGAGCCGACCGCTTTTACAACCTGGTGAAGCTCGGCTTCTTCGACGACACGCGCTTCTTTCGTGCCATCCGCGACTTCATGGTTCAGTTCGGAATCCCGGGCGACCCGCAGGTCTCCGCGCAGTGGGAGAAGGCGCAGATCCCCGACGATCCGGTCACGCAGTCGAACCTCCGCGGCTTCGTGACGTTCGCGCAGACCGGCCGGCCCAACTCGCGCACGACGCAGATCTTCATCGTCTTCGAGAACCGCTCGAGCCTCGACGCCGGGGGCTTCGCCCCGTTCGCCAAGGTGACCCGGGGCATGGACGTCATCGACTCGCTCTACAAGGGATACGGCGAAGGAGCCCCCAGCGGCCACGGCCCCGCGCAGGACCGCATCCAGAGCGAAGGCAACGCCTACCTCGACAGCGACTTTCCCAAGCTCGACCGGATCCTCACGGCCCGCATCGTCGAGCAGTAAACCGAGCGGCTAGCTGGCAGCGTCGTAGTTGAGGTTGGGGCTCAGCCAGCGTTCGACCTCGGCTACGGTCATGCCCTTTCGGACGTGGTAGTCGGCGACCTGGTCGCGATCGATCTTGCCCAGGCCGAAGTAGCGTGACTGGGGGTGTGCGAAGTAGAGGCCGCTCACGCTGGAGCCGGGCCACATCGCGTACGACTCGGTGATGAGCATGCCGGTGTTCTTCTGCACGTCGAGGAGCTTCCACAGGCTGCCCTTCTCGGTGTGGTCGGGGCACGCCGGATAGCCGGCGGCCGGGCGAATGCCGCGGTATTTCTCTTCGATGAGCTCGTCCTTGCTCAGGTCTTCCTGGCGGCCGTAACCCCACGCGTCGCGCACCTGCTTGTGCAAGCACTCGGCGAAGGCCTCGGCCAGGCGATCGGCGAGCGCCTCGGCCATGATCGCGTTGTAGTCGTCGAGCTGCGCCCGGAACTCGTCGCACAGCTCCTTGAGGCCGATGCCGGTCGTGACGGCGAACGCGCCGAGGTGATCGCGAAGGCCCGTCGCCCTCGGAGCGATGAAGTCGCCGAGCGACCGGTGCGGCTCGCCGCGATCGCGCGGGGCCTGCTGGCGCAAGAAGTGGAACGTCTCGAGCACCGTCGAGCGCGACCCGTCGGTGAAGAGCTCGACGTCGTCGCCCACGGCGTTCGCGGGGAAGAGACCGTAGACGCCGCGCGCGGTGAGGCGCTTCTTCGCGATGATCTCGTCGAGGAGCTTGTTCGCCTCGGCGAAGATCTGGCGCGCCTGCTCGCCGTATTTCTCGTGGTCGAGGATCTTCGGGTAGATGCCCTTCAGCTCCCAGGTGTGAAAGAGCGGCGTCCAGTCGATGAACTCGCGCAAGGTCGCGAGGGGAAACGCTTCGATGACGCGAACGCCGGTGAACTCGGGCACGGGCACGTCTTCGGCTCGCCACTCGATCGGCGTCCGGTTCGCGCGCGCCTCGCTCAGGGCGACGAGCTTTTGCTTCGGCTGCGAATGGAGCTTGCGAAGCTTCTCGTACTCGGCCTGGTGCTGCGCGACGAAGGCGGCCTTTCCGTCCTCGCTGAGGAGGGTCGTGGTCACCGGCACGGCGCGGCTCGCGTCGAGCACGTGGACGACCGGCTGGCTGTAGTGGGGGGAGATCTTCACCGCCGTGTGCGCGCGGCTCGTGGTCGCGCCGCCGATGAGGAGCGGGAGCTTGAAGTTCTGGCGCTCCATCTCGCGCGCGACGTGGACCATCTCGTCGAGCGAGGGCGTGATGAGACCGCTCAGGCCGATGAGGTCGGCCTTCTCCTGGGTCGCGCGCTCGAGGATCTTCTCGCACGGGACCATGACGCCCATGTCGATGACCTCGTAGTTGTTGCAGGCGAGCACGACGCCGACGATGTTCTTGCCAATGTCGTGGACGTCGCCCTTCACCGTGGCAAGCACGATCTTGCCCTGCGTCTTCACGACCTGCCCGGCCGCGGCCATCTCTGCCTTTTCGGCTTCCATGTACGGTGTCAGGTACGCGACCGCCTTCTTCATCACGCGCGCCGACTTCACCACCTGCGGCAGGAACATCTTGCCGGCGCCGAAGAGATCGCCGACGACGCTCATTCCGTCCATCAACGGACCCTCGATGACGGCGAGCGGGCGTCCGAGCCCGGCGCGCGCCTCTTCGGTGTCCGCGTCGATGTACGCGTCGATGCCCTTGACCAGGGCGTGCGAGAGGCGCTCGGCCACCGTTCCCTTGCGCCACTCCTCTTCCTTCTTCTCGTTCCCGGTGATGCCCGCGCTCGCCGCCTTGAGCTTCTCGCCGAAGTCGACGAGGCGCTCGGTGGCGTCGGGGCGGCGGTTGAGGAGGACGTCCTCGACGAGCTCGCGGAGCTCCGGGGCGATCTCCTCGTAGACCTCGAGCATGCCCGCGTTGACGATGCCCATGTCCATCCCGGCGCGGATGGCGTGGAACAGGAACGCCGAGTGCATTGCCTCGCGGACGTGGTTGTTCCCGCGAAAGCTGAACGAGACGTTCGACACGCCGCCGCTCACCTTCGCGTGCGGCAAGTTCGCCTTGATCCAGCGCGTCGCGTTCAAGAAGTCGACCGCGTAGTTATTGTGCTCCTCGATGCCGGTCGCCACCGTGAGGATGTTCGGGTCGAAGATGATGTCTTCGGGCGGGAACCCCACTTCGTCCACGAGGATCCGGTACGCGCGCTCGCAGATGCGGATCTTGTCTTCGTAGGTCGCGGCCTGGCCCTTCTCGTCGAACGCCATGACCACCGCCGCGGCGCCGTAGCTGAGCACCGTCCTGGCGTTCTGGCGGAACTTGTCTTCGCCCTCTTTCAGCGAGATCGAGTTCACGACGCCCTTGCCCTGGAGGCACTTGAGGCCGGCCTCGACGACCTCCCACTTCGACGAGTCCACCATGAAGGGGACCTTGGCCACCTCCGGCTCGCTGCCGAGGAGCAGGAGAAAGCGCGTCATCGCCGTGACGCCGTCGATCATCCCCTCGTCCATGCAGATGTCGATGATGTTGGCGCCGTTCTCGACCTGCTGGCGGGCCACGCTCACGGCCTCTTCGTACTTGCCCTCCTTGACCAGCTTCGCGAACCGGGGCGAGCCCGCGACGTTCGTTCGCTCGCCGATCATGATGTAAACGCCGAGCTGCTGCGTGAAGGGCTGGGAGCCGGAGAGGCGAAGGGGCCGCGGATAGAAGTCGGCGGTGACGGTCTCGACGACCGCCGTCTGCTCCCTGGCCGCCTCGGCTTCGGCGGGGAGCGGGCGCGGAGGAAGGTGCTCGAGCGCCCTGGCGATGGCCGCGATGTGCTCGGGCGTGTTGCCGCAGCACCCGCCGGCGACGTTGAGCAGACCGCCCCTGGCGAACTCGGTCATGTAGCGCGCCATGTCGGCGGGCTCGAGATCGAAGCCCGTGGGCGAGAGCGGGTTGGGGAGACCGGCGTTCGGATAACACGAGATCGCCGCGCTCGACTTCTCCGAGAGGTCCGCGAGGAACGGGTACATCAGGTCCGGGCCGAGCGAGCAGTTCAGGCCGACCGAGAGCGGTCTCACGTGTTCGACGGCGTTCCAGAACGCGGGCGCCGTCTGCGCCGAGATCATCGTTTCGCCGCCGCGACCCACGGCGGCGGAGATCATGACGGGCAGCTCTCTCCCGTTCTGCCTATTCAGCCCGTCGGCGTCGAAGACCTCGCGGATGGCAACGAGCGCCGCCTTCGCGTTCAGCGAGTCGAAGATCGTCTCGACCAGGAGCGCGTCGACGCCGCCGGCGATGAGCGCCCGGATCTGGAGCGCGTAGGCCGCTTTGACCTGATCGAACGTGACGACGCGGAAGCCGGCGTCGTCGGCGTCGGGGGAGTTGGAGAGCGACACCGTGAGCGGGCCAATGGCGCCCGCCACGAACCGCGGTCGCCCGTCGGCGCTGCCGACGCGCTCGGCCCACTCGCGACACTGGCGCGCCGACTGCTCGTTGATCTCCCAGGCGAGGTCGTTCAGGAACTTGTCGTCGATGATCCCCTGGTAGAAGGCCGCGTCTTTCCGGCCGCCGTGCTCGCGAGGGTCGTCGACGAAGAACTCGCTCTGCGCGATGTTCGTCGCGCCGAAGGTGTTGGTCTCGATGATGTCGGCTCCGGCCTCGAGGAAGCGGCGGTGGATGTCGCCGATCATCTCGGGCTGCGTGAGCGAGAAGAGGTCGCCGTTGTTCAGCAGGCCCTTCTTCGATCCGGCGAAGCGCTGGCCGCGGATGTCGGCCTCCGTCATCCCGTAGGCGCGGATGGTCGTTCCCATCGCGCCGTCGATGATGGCGATGCGGTTCTGGAGGAGCTTCGCGAGCGGGTGGTGCGAATGAGGATGCGGCATGCTTCGATCTGGGATCCCTGAGATTTCTAGGCGACCGACCGGGTCTTCATCGAACCCGAGCCGTTTCGCTCGTGCTTGTCGGCAATGGCGAGAACGACCTGGAAGTGCGGCTTCTTGGGCTCGCGGCAGGCCACCTCGCACGTCGCGACGCCGAAACCGGCGCGCGAGAGGAGCGAGCGGAGCGCGCGCGGGGCGAACCCGGGGTGGCGCTCGCCGTAGGGGGCGGTGATCTCGCGCTGCTTGTGCTGGTCGAGCGACAGCACCACGATGCGACCTCCGGGCCGAAGGACGCGGGCGCACTCTTCGAGCGCGCGCCCCGGATGCTCGGCGTACGTGAGCGTATGAAACGCCACCACGGAGTCGAACGAGCCGGCGCGGAACGGCAGGTCGTGGAAGTCGGCCACCTCGGCGCGGACGTTCGGGTGCTTCGCGAACCGCTCTTTCGCGGCGTCGATCATCCGCGCGTTCGTATCGACGCACGTGAGCGAACGGCAACGGGAGGCGAGGCACGCCGCCGCCGCGCCGTCGCCCGAACCGACGTCGAGGACATCGCCCAGCGCGAGGAGCGCGGCGAAGCCGAGCGCGAGCGACTGCCACGTCCGGCCCGGTGAGTAGTGGCGCTCCATTTCGCCCGTGAACGACTCGGGCAGCGAGCCCCGTCGCTCGGCATCGAGCTCGAGCAGTCGCCTCTGGTCACCCTCGAGCGTGGGGTCCGAAGACTCGGCCGCCTCGTCGAGGACGGCCTTCGCGGTCCCGGGCAGTGTATCGAGCGCGAGCGCGTAGAACGCCTGCGATCCCTCGCGCCGGTCGCGCACGAACCCGGCGTCGCGGAGCCGGCCGAGGTGCGTCGAGACGCGAGACTGCGCGATGCCCGTCACCCGGACGAGATCGGTCACGCGGAGCTCGCGCTCGCGGAGCAGCGCGCAGAGCCGGATCCGGCTCTCGTCACCGAGGAGGTTGAGCGTCTCGACGTAGTGGGTGAGGTCCATGTATCCCGCTATTGGAATGTACGGATGCACCTGTCACGCGTCCAGCGCTCCCTGATGCAGCCAATCTCGTTCTCGAGCGTGAGCCGAGCGGCCAGGTCCCGAGAGGCTACGGGCGTACGTAAGCGATGATGTCGATGCAGCGGCTCTCGCGCGAGCTTCGGTTCTCGTAGGAGTGGGGCACGTTGGCCTGAAAGTAGAGGGTGTCGCCCGCGACCAGCTCGTGCGTCTCGTCGCCGGCCGTGACCCGCAGCGCGCCCGTCAAGAGAATGACCGTCTCGGTCGCGCCCGCGCCGTGGGGCTCGCTCCGGTGAAAGCCCTTCGCCTGGAAGCGGAGCTCGTAGATCTCGTTCCGGTCTGCGGCGCCCGACGGCGAGAGCAGACGGCTCTCCATCCGGCCGTCGGTGCTCCGGAGAGGGATCGCATCGCCCGACCGGAGGACCCGGCTCTGGTTCGCGTCGGTGGTGCCGAGCAGGGCCTGGAACGGGATCCCGAGACCGACCGCCACCTTCCACATGAGACCGAGGGTCGGGTTCGTGCGTGCGCCCTCGATCTGCGAAAGCGCCGCTCGGCTCACGCCGCTCGAGAGCGCGAGCTGGTCGAGCGACATCCTCCGCTCGGCCCGGTAGCGCTTGAGGCTCTCGGCGACCCGGCGGGCAAGCTCCGCCGCCCCTACCTCATCTCCCAGGCCTTCGACGCGAGGGCGAGGCGACGTCCGCGCGGCGGACGCCGGAGCAGCGGGAGACGGGGTTCTGGCGGTGCGAGCTCTGGGTCCCATGCGTTTTCCATCGAGATTCGGCCAGGAACGGCTCGCTATGCTCGCACGGCGGGCGCGCCGCGTGCAAGGGCGTGTCCCGCGGACCGGAGAGCGTTCAGAGCGAGCAAGTGCACTTGCGAGCCTCGCAGAACGCTCGCCCGTCGCGCTGCGGCAGTCGCGCGTGCTTCCAGAGCTCGACGGGGGTGTCGTTGATGGTGCTGTGCATGTAGGTCATCGGCGTATCTTCGATGTGACCGATGCCGAGGTAGTGCCCGAGCTCGTGCACGATGAGCGCGCGGTACTCGCCCTCGTCGTCGATTCGCGCCGCGACGATCCAGATGCGCCCGCCGCGGGTCAGAGCCACGTGCTGCGGCCAGTCGGGATCGAAGGGCTGGAGCTGCTCGGAGCGATCGAGCTTCTCGATGACCAGATCGCCCCCGCGGTCGCCCTGCGCGAAGCAGACCCTCGCTCCGCTGCCGCGCTCCCACACCTGCATCGCCTCGCCGATGACGCGCCGTTCGTCGGCGTTGAACTGCGGATCGACCCTGTACGCGATCGGATGCTCGCATGCGCCTCCGCAGGCGCCGGGGTCGTACACGACCTCGCCCGTACCCGCACCGAGGGACCCGAAGAGACAGGCGATCGCGAGGATGTGACGAAACACGTTACGCCAGCTGCAAGCTAGCGCTGTGCCGGGGTCAGGATCCGCGGCGATCGCCGTCTCCGCCGAGCATTCCCATGACGGCGAATTCATGGCCGCGCGGGCAGCGGACCTTTCCCTTCTCGGCCACCTTCGCGGGCACCTTGAACACCGTGCCGCATTCGGGGCACTCGAGTTCCACCGGTTCGTCGTCGGTTCGGCCGAGCATCGGGAAAGCGTACTTTAGGAGGGCAAACCTGTCCCGGAGGGGGACGTTTCCGGGATGCGAAGCGCGAGGGAGCAGCCGCGGGGGAGCAATCGCTCCCTCTGACGAATCACTCGCTCTTTTCGGCCGAGCCCTCGCGAAGTCCGAGCTCTTTCATCTTGAGCTGCAGGCCTTTCCGCGAAATCTTGAGCAGCCGCGCCGCGTGCGTCACGTTCCCGGTGGTCTGCTTGAGGGCGCGGCTGACGAGCTCCCGCTCGAGGCGGCTCATGGCCACCTTCACGTGGCCCTTGAGCCCACCCTCGCCGGCGAGCGCGGCCTGCAAGTCTGCCTCGGGGAGGGGCACGTTCGCGAGCGCGGTGATCCCGCGCACGTCGGGCGGCAAGTCGCTCGCGTGGATCTTCGAAGTGTCGCAGAAGAGCACGGCGCGCTCGATCACGTTCTCGAGCTCGCGGATGTTGCCGGGCCACGGATACTGAACGAGCTGCTCGGTCGCCTCGGGTTCGACGCCTTCGACCTTCTTCTTCAGGCGATCGTTGAACTTCGTCAAGAAGTGCTCGACGAGGAGCGGGATGTCGCCGGTGCGCTCGCGCAGCGCCGGCAACCGGATCGGCACGACGTTGAGGCGATAAAAAAGGTCTTCGCGGAACGTCGCCGCCGCGATCAACTTCTTCAGATCGCGGTTCGTCGCCGCGACGAGGCGCACGTCGACGCGGATCGTCTTGATGCCTCCCACCCGCTCGAACTCGCTCTCCTGAAGGGCGCGGAGCAGCTTCACCTGCATCTCGATCGGAATCTCTCCGATCTCGTCGAGGAACAGGGTGCCGCCGTTGGCGAGCTCGAAGCGACCCGGCTTGCTCGCGACCGCCCCCGTGAACGCGCCGCGCTCGTATCCGAAGAGTTCGCTCTCGATGAGCTCCTTGGGAATGGCGGCGCAGTTGACCTTGATGAAGGGCTTGTCTTTGCGGCTCGAGTGCTCGTGGAGCGCGCGCGCCACGAGCTCCTTGCCGGTGCCGCTCTCGCCCGTGATGAGCACGGTGGTCGGCGTATCCGCGACCCGCTCGAGGATGGCGTAGAGCTCGGCGATGCCCTGCGAGGCGCCGATGATCCCGAAGCGAACGCCCGCCGACCCGCCCTCTGCCAGCGTCGCGTCGGCCCCGCGGAGCTCTCGCGTCTTCAGCGCCTTGGCGACGATCTGGCGAACCTCGTCCTTGTCGAAGGGCTTGGTGACGAAGTCGAACGCGCCGCGCTTGAGAGCCTCGACGGCGGTGTCGATGGTCCCGTGCGCGGTGACGAGAACGACCGGGAGCTCCGGCTCTTCTTCGAGGGCGCGCTTCAGCAGCGTCATGCCGTCGACCTTCGGCATCTTGAGGTCGGTGATGACGAGATCGATGTGATGCTCGCGCAGGAGGTGAAGGCCCTGCTCTCCGTCTTCGGCGGTCAGAACGTCGTAGCCGTCACGGGTCAGCTGCGCCGAAAGGATCTTCCGCAGGTTCGGTTCGTCGTCGACGATGAGAACCTGTTTGCGCTCGGGGAGCATGGGCGTCGAGCTTACGCCAGCTCGATCCCGAGCCGCCGCCCGATCTGCGGGCCCGAGCGTCTGCCCGCCGACCGTCTGCCGTGAGCGGGGCGCGTCAGCCCAGCCGATCGCCGAGCAACTTCTCGAGCGAAACCATCGCCTTGGTGAAGTCTTTGACTCCTTCGTCGAGCTTGTCGGTGGCCATCTGATCGGCCGCGTGCATCTTGCGGAAATCGGCCTCGTCGAGCGTGATGCGCTCGATTTTCAGGGACTTCGCCTTCTCGGGGTCGAGTTTCCGCTGGAGGTCGCCCTCGGTCTTCGACAGCTCTTCGAGGAACTTGGGCGCGATCGTGAGGAGGTCGCAGCCGGCGAGCTCCGTGATCTCACTGAGGTTCCGGAAGCTCGCCCCCATGACGACCGTCTTGTAGCCGAAGTGTTTGTAGTAATTGTAGATGGTCGTGACGGACTTCACGCCGGGGTCTTCGGCGGGGGGGTAGCTCTCCTTGCCGGTCGACTTCTTGTACCAGTCGAGGATCCGGCCCACGAACGGCGAGATGAGCGTGACGCCCGCCTCCGCGCTCGCAACGGCCTGATGCATCCCGAAAAGGAGCGTCATGTTGCAGTGGATCCCTTCGCGCTCGAGCACCTCGGCCGCCCGGATGCCCTCCCACGAGGACGCCAGCTTGATGAGCACGCGCCCGCGCGACATGCCCGCCGCCTCGTACTGCGTGATGAGGGCGCGAGCCTTCTGGATGCTGCCCTGCGTGTCGTACGAGAGACGGGCGTCGACCTCGGTCGAGACGCGCCCCTCGATGATTTTGAGGATGCGGAGCCCGAACTCGACGCTCAACCGATCGATCGCCTGCTTCACGATCGCGTCTTTGCTGGCGTCGGTGCCGGCGCCGGCCGACTTCTTCGCCCACGCGAGGGCCTCGTCGACGATCGACGAGTAGGCCGGCATCTGCGCGGCGGCCATGAGCAGCGACGGATTCGTGGTCGCGTCGCGGGGTTTGTACTTCTCGATGGCGTTGAAATCCCCTGTGTCGGAGACGACGACGGTCATTTTCGCGAGCTGCTGGAGAAGCGGAGTGGCCATGGCCCGGAGAGCATAAGGACCAGCGAGGAGAACGCGCAAGGGTCGCCGGTCGAGATCCGGGCGACGGCCTCCTAGCCCCGCCTCACGCCTTCGACCGCGCGCGTCTGACGGGCTTCGCGTCGAGGGGGTAGGCGATCGTCTCGGAGAGCTTCTTGCGGCGCTTGTCCACTTCACGCTGTAGCCGGGCGACGGCCGATTCGCGCGCGTCGTAGAGCCGGCGCGGCTTGCGCTTCATCTTCGGGTCGCTCAGCAGCGCGTACGTCAGCCACGGAAACACCGCCGTAACGTCGGCGTGCACGTAGACGCTCCCGGTCGCGACGCTCTGCGCTGAGACCTTGCCCCACGTGTGACCCTCCCCGGCCGGACACGAGCTGAGGGCGCCGTTGTCTACCGGGTCGACGCAGAACTGAACGTCGATATCGAACCCGTGGGTCGGCACCCCCAGGATCTGATCGAGGAGGGGCTCGCCCTGGAGGGTGTAGTTCTTGGGCACTCCTCCGCCGAGGATCCAGACGGCCATCGGACGCTCGAGCGTGCCAAAGCAGTGGTGCTGAATGGCCCCCATCTCGAAGACGTCGTCGTTGACGTCGATCTCGAGCTTGAACGCGTCGCCGAGCAGGCGCTTGAGCTTCACGATATTGAGGAAGATCGAGCCGTCTTGCACCGCCCCCACGAAGATGGGCACGCCCTGGCGATACGCCGTCGAGAGCAGCGATGGGTCCTTGACGCCGAGCGCCTTCTCGAGCTCGGCGATGCGTTTGCCGAGCAGGTAGTGGAGCTCGGGCGTGGTCATCTTCTTCTGGAATTCAGGCCCGCGGAGAAGAGCCGAGAAGAGCTTGTCGGTCTCGAGCAGCGTTTCTTCCCAGAAGCCCAAATCGTAGATGCGAATGATCCGCGCCAGGCGGTATTGGAGATCGCCCGCCGTCGGGTCGATCTCGCGAATCCGGTGACCGATGATCCGGTGTGCGTCGTGGTAAAGGTTGGCGCCGGTGGTGGTGATGCAGTCAACGAGACCCCGCTCGATGAGCGGGATCAAGCTCGACTGATGAAGGCCGGCGGGCGTCATCGCGCCGCTGAACGTCAGAAAGACGGCGCAATCCTGCTCGATGCTGCGTCGCATGAGCTGGTAGGCGGTGCGCTCCTGGCGGCCAACGTACGCGGGGAAGCTCGTCGTCAGGATCTCATGCGGCGTCTCTTTGCCGGATATCGCGGTCGGACGAACGTCGCGGGCCTGTTCGAATCGACGACGCAGTCCCGCCCTGTTCGGGGTACTCTTTGGCGAGCGTGGAAGGCGCGGCTCGCGTCGCGAGCCAGGCACACGGGGCTCATCAGGGGAACGGGGCGAGCCAGGCACACTGGGTATATCAGGCGAACGGGGCGAACGGGGCGAACGGGGCGAACGGGGCGAACGGGGCGAACGGG
>CALFNG010000276.1 GCA_937902985.1 uncultured Myxococcales bacterium | reverse complement strand
CGTACTGTCGGGATTGCCATATTCAAAGATGGCAAGCCAAGAGAATGGCAACTTCCCGCCGAGACCGGCTCGTGGTCCTCGTGAACCGCGTGCGCGAGGTCGTCCCCGAGGCGCAGCTCACCGACGACGCGGCCGTGCGCGTGAGCGACGTCACCTGGGACGTCGGCGAGCTCGTGACCTTGCCTGACGAGCGGGTGCGTCTCATCGCCCACGAGATCGCCGAGGCCGGGGCGCGCTCGACGCAATCGAGCGTGCATCTCCACGCGACCTACGACTTCGACGACAAGGCGACCGGGGCCGTGCGGTTCTGTGCGCGCGAGTTCGGAGAAGAGCCCGGCGCGGCGCTCTCTCGCTTCGCCTTCGCCGGCGACAGCGGAAACGACGCCGCCTGCTTCGCCGCCTTCCGGACGACCTTCGGCGTCGCGAACGTGCGCTCGAGCGCTCGCAAGCTCAGCGTCACCCCGCGCTACGTGGCGGCGCACGAGATGGGCGAGGGCTTCGCGGAGATCGCGGGCGCGATCCTCTCGAGGCGTCGGTCGAGGTCTCCACAAGGCCCGGTCGTCGGCCCAGCGGCCGCAAGCGCGACGAGCGCCGCAAGCGGGCCCAGGCTTTCGGTGAAATGAGAGCGCGGCGGCGAATCGGTGCTAACGATGTGCGTGATCGTAATCGTCATCTCAGGGGGGGCGACATGCGAAACAACATTGGCGACGGATACCAGGCCGAGTGCATCCACTGCCGCCGGCACGTGGGTGAGCCGTTCGATCTCTTGCCGCGCGCGCGGCTCGCGGCGAACGCCAAGGGCGATCTCGTGATGCGCACGGTCGTCGCCGACGGGTGCCCCGCGTGCGGCACGACCGAGGTCGAGATCGTCGTCCGGAGGCAGCGCTCCGCGTGAGCGCGAGCGTGCAGCCTTCACCGTCGTTTCGTGCTAGGTCTGCTCCGCGAGATGCCTTCGAATGCAGACCTCGTAGCCCTCGCGAAAGAGCGCCTCTACCCGAACTATCGACCCGCGCCGTTTGTCCTCGCGCGCGGGCGCGGCTGCGAGCTGTTCGACGTCGAGGGTCGTCGCATGCTCGACCTCTGCGCGGGCGTGGCGGTGTGCGTGGCCGGGCACGCGCATCCGACGCTCGTGAAGGCCATCGCCGACCAGGCGGCGACGCTGATGCACGTGTCGAACTGGTTCTACAACGAGCCGAACATTCGCCTGGCCGACGAGCTCTGTCGCCGCAGTGGCTTCGCGCGCGCCTTCTTCTGCAACTCGGGGGCAGAGGCCAACGAGGCGCTCCTCAAGCTCGCTCGTCACCACTTCTACGGGCTCGGGCAGAAAGATCGCGTGCGCGTCGTCGCGTTCCACAACGCGTTCCACGGCCGAACCCTCGGCGCGCTCGCGATGACCGGCACGCCCAAGTACCACGAGGGCTTCGGGCCCCTGGGCCCGGTCACGCACGTCACCTACGGCGACGCCGACGCCGTCGAGCGCGCCATGGGGCGCGACGTCTGCGCGATCATGGTCGAGCCCGTGCAGGGCGAGGGCGGCGTCTTCCCTGCGCCCGCAGGGTTTCTCGCGCGTCTTCGCGCCATCGCCGACCACCACGGCGCGCTCCTCTTCGCCGACGAGATCCAGACGGGCATCGGCCGGCTGGGTCGGTTCCTCGGCAGCGAGGGCTCGGGCGCCAGGCCTGACGCCGTGTCGCTGGCCAAGGGTCTCGGCGGGGGGTTCCCGATCGGCGCGATGCTCACGACCGAGAAGCTCGCCGGTGCGCTACCTCCGGGAACACACGGGTCGACGTTCGGCGGCAACGCGCTCGGCTCGGCCGCGGCGCTCGCGGTGCTGCGCATCCTCGACGACGAAGGCCTGCTCGAGGCTTCCCGCACCAAGGGCGAAGCGCTCGGAGCGATGCTCCGCCAGCTCGTCCAGGAGCTGCCCGAGATCTGCGAGACGGCGCGCGGGCAGGGGCTCCTCTGGGGCCTGGTGATGCGTCCGGGGTTCGTCGCGCGCGAGGTCTTGCCGCGAATTCAAGAAGCCGGCGTTCTCTTGATCGGCGCCGGCGAGAGCGTGCTGCGCTTCTCGCCGCCGCTCGTCGTGTCGATGGCCGAGCTCGAAGAGGGCGTTCGCGTCGTGCGAGGCGTGCTCTCGGCGCTTCCGGCGCTCAAGGCCACGGCCTGAGAATGACGGCGCGAGCTAGCCACAGGGGCCACGCCGCAGGCTGAACGGGCCTTCAGGCAGCCTTCGTGCGCGCTTGACAGCGCGCGCACGCCAGCGGCAATTGGCGACCTCGTATGCAGAACGTCCGACAGACGGGTTCCGGCCCCAGTTTCGACCCTCGCGTCGAGCTGCCGGCGCGTCCCGCGGACGAATCGTCCCGGGAGCCGCCCTCGTCGAGCGGCGCGACATCAGGGCCGGTATCGGCAACGTTTTGCCCAGGCTGTGGACAATCTGTGGATCCCCTGCGAGCAGGTCACGTGGCCGTCCTCGAGAGCAGCGGCTTTCACTACTTCTGTGACGCGCTGTGCAAGCGCCATTACCTGAGCGCGCGAGGCCAACCTCAAGAGGAAGACGTGGCGACGGCGAGCCCGCCCGACGTCGAATACGCGTCCGCTTCCCCGAGCGAGGCCCCGCGAAGCGACCTCCGAGCCCGCGCCACGCCGTCGACCGCGAGCAACGGGCACAGCCCGACGCTTCCTTCGATCGCGACGACCTCGCCGACCGAGCAGCGCGGAACCCGGGCAACGCTCCCGTCGATCGACGTCCACGAGGCGTTCGAGCTGTCGCGCCCGATCTCCGTCCGTCCGGCTGACCCGTCCGCGAGACGAGCGCCCGCGCCGTCGACCTCCCGCGGCGCTGCCGATCGGGGGGCCGATCGCACGACGGCGTTCATCGACGGCATGGGCATCGTCGCCGGCGTGTTCGCGCCGGCCATCGGCCTGCTCGGTGCGGTCGCCGACGTGGCCCGCGTCCCCCTCGTGGTCTTCGCCTGGGCGGCGCTGGCGCTCCGCGTCCACCGGGTGGGGCGCGACCCATCGGATCCGCACGCCTACGTGGTCCTCGCGCCGGCGGGCGGAGCCGTCGTCGCGGCGTGCTGGGCACAGGCGACCTCGGATCCGCACGCGGTCGCGATCGCCGTGCTCGCCGGGCTGGCGTGCGCCGTGGCCATCGCCGTCGAGACCACGGTGACCCGCGCTCGCGCGAACGTCCAGACGGCGCGCGAGCGGATCGAGCGAGCCCTCGACTCGCGCGTCCGAGCCATCCACGGCGACGACACCATCGACCTTCCCGTCGCCGACGTGCGGCCGGGCGAGCAGGTCGTCGTCGAGGCCGGAGAGCTCGTCGGGGTCGACGCGATCGTGAGCGCAGGCGAGGCGCGCGTCATCCCCTGGCTCGACGCGAAGGTCGAAGTGGTCAAGCGCGAGGGCGACCCCGTGGTGGCGGGGGCCCGCGTGCTCTCGAGCCGCCTTCGCATGACCACCACGTGGTCGGGCCGCGAGCGGGCGTGGGTGAAGCTCCTGTCGGTCGCCTCGGCCCGCATCGAGGTCGCGGCCCCGACCTCGCGCGTCCTCCGGCACACGGTCGAGCGCGGGGTGCCTTGCGCCGCGCTGCTCGTCGGGCTGGCGACGTTCGCGGCCAGCGCGACGCCGGCCGAGGTGCTCGCCGCGATGTCAGCTGCGGCGATGGCGTTCGGCGCGAAGGCGCTCGTTTCGATCGCCGGCCTGCACTTCGCGCGCGCGCACCTGCAGGCGCTCGCGAGCGGCATCACGTACAAGGACCCGCGGGCCTTCGAGCGCGCCGGGTCCGCGAACATCGCCGTCCTGAGCGCCCGCGGCACGGTTCTCCTCGGCGAGCCCGAGATCGTTGCGGTCGAGCCGATCGGAGCCGGGCGGCGCGACGCAGGTGACGACGACGACGTCGCGCGCGTCCTGTCCCTCGCCGCTGGCGCCGAGACCGCGTCGACGCACCCGTTCGCGGCTGCGATCTTGCGCGCCGCGCGCACGCGCTCGGCGCGCCCCGATCACGTCCGCAACGCGACGGTTCACGCTGGTCTCGGCGTGACCGCGCTCGCGTCGACGGGCGAGCGCCTCGTGGTCGGCGGGCGAGCCATCATGCTGGCCGAGAAAATCGGCGTCGCCGTGGCCGACGGCCGCGTGACGGAGCTCGAGGCGCTGGGCCGGAGCGTGCTCCTCGTCGCCCTCGGCGATCGCCTCGTGGGCCTGATCGCGCTGCAAGACGGCCTCCGCGCCGGAGCGCGCGCCGCGGTGCAACGCCTGCTCGACGCGCGCATCGAGCCCGTTCTCATGAGCGGAGAGGCCCGCGACACCTGCGAGACGATCGGGCGCGCGCTCGACATCGAACACGTGCGACCCGCCGTGCTCCCGGCCGATCGCGGCCCCGAGGTGCGCGCCCTCGGCGAAGGCGGGAGCGTCGTTGCCGTCGTGGGTCACCCGTTGAGCGACGACGGCGCGCTCGGCGCCGCCGATGTCGCGATCGCGATGAGCGCGGCCGGCTCGACGCCCGGCGAGTGGGCCGTCGCGCTGGCGAGCGACGACGTCCGCGACGCGGCCATGGCGCTCTCCCTCCCGCACGCGGCCCGGGCGCGCGTCCGGGTCGCGATCGTGCTCGGCTCGATGCCCCCGGTCATCGCCTTGCTCGCGATCGGCTTCGGCGTCGCTCCCCTCGCCGTCGCCCCCCTGGCCGCCTTGCTCGGCGCCGTGGCCGTCGTCGTCCACGCCCGCGAATCGGCCTAGCCCTCTCAACGATCGCTTCGGCCGCCGGGATTGCTTCCGTGGTCGGTCGTGCCGCTCGCTTCGCCGGGGCCGTCGGGGGCGTCGCTCAGGCGCTCCCAGCGCCGCTCGAGGGCCTTGCGGTCGACGCCGATGAGCCGCGCCGCTGCGCTCTTGTTGCCGCCGCACGCCTCGATCGCGTGGTGCAAGATCGCTCGCTCGATCACGTCGAGCTTCGAACCGAGCCGCTCCGGCAGCGCCAGGAGCGAGCGCGCCATGCGGTCGATTTCCATGCGGGCGTCGCCCGCGGTGGGCGGGTTGGCGAGCTCCTCGAGCGTCGGCACGTCGATGAGGTCTTCTTCCGCGAGGAGCGCGACCCGCTCGATCACGTTGCGGAGCTCGCGCACGTTCCCCGGCCACGGACGGCGCTCGAGCCACGCCATCGCGTTCTCGGTGAAGCGGAGCTTGCGCGGCAAGTCGCCGGAGAACGACGCCACGAGCTCGGGGATGTCTTCGACCCGCTCCGAGAGCGACGGCACGTTCAGCGTGACCACGTTGAGGCGATAGAAGAGATCCTCGCGGAAGCGCCCTTCGACGATCCGTCGCTGCAGATCGACGTGGGTCGACGCGAGGATGCGAGCCATGAGCGGTCGCTCTTCTTCGGCGCCGAGCGGCCGGAACCGCCGGTCCTCGAGGACGCGAAGGAGCTTCGCCTGGAGGTCGATCGGCATCTCGGCGATCTCGTCGAGCAGCATCGTGCCGGCCCCCGCGAGCTCGAGCTGCCCGCGGGTGCGGCGCTCGGCGCCCGTGAACGCACCCCGCTCGTGCCCGAAGATGAGCGACTCGATGAGCGTACCGGGGAGGGCCGAGCAGTTGACGGCCACGAAAGGCTCGTTCCGCCGCGCGCTCATCTCGTGAAGGGCGCGCGCCACGAGCTCCTTGCCGGTGCCGGTCTCGCCGCGAATGAGCACCGTCGCGCTCGCGTCGGCGACGCGCCGGATCATGTGCCGAACGCTCTCCATCCCGCGCGACGCGCCGACGAGCGCGGCGAGGCCCCAGGATCGATCGACCCGTTCGCGCAGCCGCGCCACTTCTCCGCGGAGCGCCAGGCGTTCGCGGAACGTGCGCACGATCGGCAGAAGCATCTCGGGACAGAGCTCGTCTTTGAGGACGTAGTCCTGGGCGCCGTTTCGCATCGCCTCGCGAATCTCGGAGAGCTCGACGAGCGACGTCACCATCACGGCCGGGACCGACGAGCCGGTCGCGCGGAGCTTGCGCAAGAGATCGAGCCCGCCGCGATCGCGCGCGTCCGGCGACAGACGGATGTCGAGCAGCAAGAGATCGGGCGGCGCCCTCTGGATCAGCGTGAACGCTTCTTCCATGCCGCCCGCCTCGACCACTTCGACGTCTTCGAGCGTGGCCAGCATGGTCCGGAGGACCCGTCGCGCGCTGCGCTGGTCGTCAACGATGAGAATCTTCATGTTCCTCTGCGCGCGGGGTGAGCGGCATCGTCTTGCTGTCGAGCTCGGCCGGCGCCTCGCTACTCACCACGTCTGACGTCGGGATGGTTACAACGAATCGCGTCCGTCCCTCCACCCGCACGGCGTCGATGCCCCATCCGTGAGCGCGCACGATACGTTGCGTGATGGCAAGGCCGAGGCCGGTGCCCCGCGGCTTGGTGGTGAACCAGGCCGAGAAGAGGTGCGACGGATCGGTCTCGAAGCCGGCTCCGTCGTCCCAGACGACGAGCTCGGCCCCCTCTTCGTCGACCCCCCAGCTGACGCCGACCCTCCCCCGCGGGCCACTGGCGTCGATGGCGTTGGCGACCAGGTTCACGAGGACCTGCGTGACCTGATCCGTGTCGCATCGCAGCGCCGCGTCCGCCGGCACGTGGACTTCGAGCTCGCGTCCCCCGAGGGCGTCGCGCAGGAGCATCTCGGCGCGCGCGGCCAGGTCGGCCACGGACATGATCCGGCGATCGATCCGGTGGCCGACCATCCGGCGCAGACCGGCCACGAGGCGCTCGAGCCGATCGACCTCTTCGCATCCGATGTCGATCTCCTCGGCGTCGAGCGTCATGTTCGCGGCGTCGCGTCGGAATACGGACCGGAAGAAGTTGATCGGGTAGCGGACCTCGTGGGCGATCTCGGCGGCGACCGTTTCGACCAGCGCGAGGCGCTCGGTCTGCCAGGCGGCGGCCTGCTGCTGGCGGCGTCGCTCGAGCTCCGCGTAGCTGTGCGCGTGCGCCAGCGCGAGGCCGGCCTGGTTGGCGATCGTGCCGAGGAGATCGACGTCGTCGCTGGTGAAGAGCGCGCCGCCGCGCTTGCGCCCGACCGACAGCCACCCGAGCGTGCGGCCTCCGAACGAAGCGGGGATACTGAGCTCGTCTTGCTCTTCGGCGGTGGCGAGGCTCCGCGCCGAGCGCGGCGCGAGAGGAGCGCCTTCCGCCGCTCTCACGAAGCCGACCCGCTCGCACGGGAGCCACCGTCGTACGGTCCGCTCGACGGCCAGCGCGACCTCGTTCGGGTCGGTGATCGACGTCAGCTCTTCGCTCAGCTGCTCGATGGTCGGCTTGTACTCGCTCGCCGCGGGGAAGAAGACGCGCTCGACAGCGCGGGTGGTGAAGTAGATGAGCGGCGCCGAGATGAGCGCGCCGAGCGATGCGCCGACGAGGGCGCTCCGGAAGGGGAACCCGATGGAGGCCGCGAACGCCGCTCCCACGCCGACCGCGAGGACGCCGGCGATCCCGCCCGCGACGGTGCGCGTGAGCACCCGCGACAGGATCGCCCGGCTGCCCCACAGATCGTGGCGCGCGAACGCGACGCCCGTGGCGATGGGCGCCAGCGCCATCGCAGGAATGGCGAAGAAGGCCGCCGTGGCGTCGCGCGAGCTCAGTCGGGCCACGAGGACGCCGAGCCCCACGACCACGAAGGGAGTCGCCATCGCGCGAAAGAGAACGCGCATCGTATCTCGACGTGCCCCGGTCGCCCGCATGAACCGCACCCCCAGCACCAAGACGAACACGATCAGCGACCCGCCGAGAAGCGTCGTGCAGACCGTCAAGACGACGACGGCGGAAGCGCCGATCCAGTCGCGAACGAGCGTCAGCGCGGCCAGCGCGAGGCCGCAAACGTCGAAGATCCGGAGGACCCAGGGGTGTCGAGCCACGATGGGCACGTCGTCGGGTATGCGCAGAGCCAGCGCCATGACCGCGAACGGGACGTAGGCGTAAGCGGCGTACGCCAGCGGCACCATCGTGCGCGTCGAGTGCGCGTCGAAGAACGTGAACAGATAGAGGGCCGCGAGCGTCGCGGCCTTGGCGAAGGTGCGGGCGAGCCCGCCGGAGCTCGTGCCGGCGGCGATCACCGCGGCCAGGAGCCAGAGGCCGCCGGTGAAGATCATCACGCCGCCGTAGAGCCACCAGCTCGCTGAATCGATGGGGTCGACTCGCAGGTCGATGTCGCGCTCTCCACTCGCCGTGGAGACGTGCACGGCGACGCTCGGGTCGCCCCGCTTCGCGGCCTCGTCGACGGCGCGGTCCCAGAGCCGGGCCCCCTGCGCGCCGCGTGACGCCGTCAGATCGATCCCGTCGATCGACAGCGGCCGATCCGGAAAGCGGAGACCCTGCGCGATGCCGCTCCACGTCGGCAGCCCGATGCTCGACACGATGCCCTGCGGCGTGATGAGCACCCCCGCGAACGGGTGCTGGTACCAGAGCACCGCCTGTTGAAAGCCCGTTGCGCCGACGCAGGTCCCGAGCAAAGCGATGGCCCAGGCGACGAGAATTCTCCTTTGCAGCGGTTGAAGCATTGCGTCGGGCCGGCGGCGAGCCCCGACCCGAGACTACGACCGAGCGTCTAGCGCCGAAACTGGTCCGTTGGGCATGCGGTCGTTCCCGGCGCGCCGGGCGCCGGGAACCGCCTCGCGCGCGGGCTCGCGTGCCGGGTCCCTGAAAACCGCCATGGCGCCCTCGTCGAGGGCGGCGGTGGTCGCCGGGCGGGGGTCGGCCAGGGACGCGGCAATCCGTGTCAGCTCGTGCGCGACGAGCGGGGGGGGCCGCATCCAGAGCAGCTCCCGCGCCAGGGTCCCGAGCTGCCGGGCGAGCCCGCCCGGGGCGTGCGACCGGGCGCGGGAGGGCTTGGCCGCGAGGAGGCGGACGTGCCGGGCGACGGTTCGAAGGGCGTGGTCGAGGTCCGGCCGAGCGAGCAGGGAGCGCGCGATCCACTTACCCGTTCGCGGCGTGTAGGGCTTCGTTGGGCGCGCGCACCAGGCCGTGGCGAGGTCGCTCTCCCCGATCGCGGCGAGGGCCATCGCCACGGGGTCGCCGGCGCTCGCGCAGGCCGTTGCGGCGTTGAGTCGCCCGTAACCGGTCCTGGCGTTGTGCCCGTCGCGATCGTGACCGAGGGGCAGGAGATCGGCCGGATCGGCGACCGGCAGGCCGTCGGCGTTCGTTGCCGGCGGATCGACGGTCCGGGCGAGAACGGCGTGGAGCTCGGGCAGCGCGAGGCCGGGGTTGGCGCCGAGGACCAGCAGCACCACCCCCGCGGCGATCGCGGAGGCCCCGCTCGACTCCGCGTGAAAGAGCTGGTCGCGCGAGGCAAACGGGTACGCGACGTCGTCGCCCGGGGCGAGCCAGCGCACCGCCGGGCCCCGGTTCGAGAACGGGCGTACCTTGCCAGACGGGCCGCGCCAGAGAAACCAGCCGCCTTCGCGGCCTCCCGGGGCCACGCAGTGAACGCGCGGATCGCTTGCCGGGTCGTCGAGGGTGAGCGACAGGCTGGCGTGTACCGAGTCGCCGGGGCTCGACGCGTCGCGGCCCGTGGGCAGCAGTACCGCCGTGCCCCGCCTGCGACGGCCGAGGTGTGCGGCGACGTCGAGAGCATCGTCGAGGAGCGGGCTGTTGGCCCCGACGCCGAGGTACGTGGCGCAGACGACGACGTCGGCGCCATCGAAGACGGCGCGGGCGATCGCCATCGGCAGCGAGACGACATCGAAGCCCGGCTTCGGGATGCAGTACACCCGTACCGACGCATCGGGCGCCACGCCGACGAAGCGCTGGCCGCCGGGCCGGAGGGCGCCCATCGCCCAGCCGACCATCAGCGCGGCGTGCCCGCTCGTTGCGGGCGCCTCGCGGACTCCGACGGTGACCATGCTCTCGAGCTCGACGCGGTCGAGATCGGCCGTCTCGTTGTCGATGACCGCGAGCCGCATCCCGGACCCGGTGCCGCAGACGCGGCGATCGAGGTGAATGCCGCCGCCCTCGCCGAGAAACCAGTCGCCCCTCGAGGCCGTCGCCGGCGTCGCCACGGGTCGGGGCGCCCGCGTTCTCCACCCCTCGGGGCGCGTGGTCGAGCCTTTGCCGAATTCGAGCGCCGGGGGCAACGCCATCGACGAGGCGCACGCCGACGTGACGTAACGAACGGCAACGCCGGCTCGCGCAAGAGCCGCCGCGATCCGCTCGCACGGGACGGCGGTGACGCTCCGAACTCGCGTCCAGAACAAGGGCGCTTCTTCGACCAGAGGCTCGACGTCGATCCGGTCCGCCAGGATGGCCAGGGCGTCGAGCCACGCGGCGCGGTCGATCCGCCGCCGCGTGGCGACCACGGCGTCTGTGCCTGGCGTCTCGTCGACTGAGTGATCTCCCGCTGGCGGCTCGTACCCGAAGTCCCAGGTCGGAGACCGGTCTCTCGTCTCGATCACGCGAGCACCTCGCAAGCCCAGGCGGCGAGCGCTTTCGCGCGCACCGCGTATCCGGCGTTCCGGATCTCGGCCGCGGCCAGGGAACGGAGCTTCCTCTCCTGGCCGGCCGACCATGCGGCGAGCTTTCGCGCGCCGAGCACGGACGCCCGCCGCCGCGCTCTCCGCATGTGGACCCAGGCCCGGACGAGGATGCTCCCGAGCACTCCCGACTGCAGGACCTGGGTGCGGATCGATTCCGGCCCGCCCGCGATCTTCATCACCCCCGAAGCTGGCGGCTGCGACCCCTTCATCACGGACACGGCCCAGGCCCCGCCGCGCCCCAGATCGTCTTCCCAGTCGACCACGTCGTCGGAAAGCTGCAGGCCGAGGGAGATCGACTCGAGGATCAGCCGTACCGTGCGGCAACGGGCCGGGCTCCAGCCCGCCGCCCGGGCGAGCGCGACGCTCGCGACGATCCCGGCGCATTGCTTGTCGAGCGCGGCGCGCTCGTAGGTCTCGAGGTCGACGGGGCGGCCCGAGAGCAAGACCGCGCGCTCCCTCCGGATGGCGCACATCGTGAGCGCGTCCGCGGCGCGAAAGTCGAACTCGGGGGGAACCGCGCCGCCGAAGACGCGGCCCATGGCTCGGTCTCGTTCGCGACGGGCCTGACCCAGGACCGCGAAGAGGGTCGGGGACGCCACGATCTGGTCGTCTTCGATCCGATCGGTCCCGAAGGCGTCGACGACCGCGAGGAGGTGCGCCAGAACGGCGTTGCGGAGGACCGCCGGGTCCACGGCGGGCATGGCCTCGGCGAAGAGAGCCGGAGCCCCAAGCGTGACTTCGTGCGAAAATACGCGGCTCCAGGGCACGGAGACCGGCGCCAGCGACAGCGCTCGCGGGAGATCGCGCGCGCCGGCGCCCAGGGGCTCGCCGATCCGATCGGCGAAGACTTCGAAAAGCTCGTCGACGAGCTCGTGAACGTTCATCAGTAGTTGTTCGACTCTTTCCAGGGAGACAGCGACACGTTGAATCGTTCTTCGACGACGATGGCGCGCCATTGCAACATCTGCGTTGCGCTCAGGCCGACGAACTTCTCGCCCACCCAATCGCGGATCCGGTCGTTCAACTTCAGCCGCACCCCGGCGGCATCGCTGGGTTCGGCGTCGACGCCACTCGGATCGAAATCGTAGAGCGCGAGCATGCGCTTGAACTCGTCGAAGCAGTCCTGATTCGAGAGCAGCACCTGGTAGAGAGCGCGAAGCTGGGCGTGCGGATCGTAAGAAACCTGCGCGGACATGATTCATCCTCCTCCTCGTCCGGGGACGCCGTCGCGGCAGCCTCGGACGCCCGTTCAGGAGCACGCTTCGTGCTAACCAAGCTCTGCACGAAATCCTTGATGAAATCGTTGCTTCGGGCGCGTCGAGGTGCCCGGATCCGACCAAGTCGTGCCCTGATCCGACCGGACTTTTTTGACGCTTTTTTCCGAGCTTCGAAGGGGACTGGCGACTACGTCGAGCGACCGCCCGACCTGGCGTGCGCGCGCACGGCGTAGCCGGCGCTGTCGGCTTCTGCGGCGACGAGCGCGCCCAGGAGCGCTTCCTGCTCCTCCGCCCATGAGGCGAGTCGCTCGGCGCGAAGAGCCCGCGCC
Source organism: uncultured Myxococcales bacterium (assembly GCA_937902985.1). Classification (GTDB taxonomy): domain Bacteria; phylum Myxococcota_A; class Polyangia; order Polyangiales; family Polyangiaceae; genus Palsa-1150. The sequence continues at coordinate 9,740 of CALFNG010000276.1, read as the reverse complement.
CGGCGGCGCGCCGACCGCATGTGCACGTGGGCCCGCGACAGCATCGCCTCGAGGATCCCGGAGCCGAGTAGCTCGCTCCGGGCGCTCGCTCCGCGGGTCGCGTGCTTGCCCGAATAGGGGGGAGGCATCGTCCCTCGCATCAGGCACATCGCCCAGGCGCCGCCCCGGTGCAGGTCCGCCTCCCAGTCGACGACGTCGTCGTAGATCTGCAGACTCAGCGAGATGGATTCGAGCGTGGCGCGCACGGCGCGGCAGCTCCGCGTCCCCATGCCCGCAATGCGTGCCAGGGCGCTGCTGGCGAGGACGCCGGAGCAGCGTTTGTCGAGCAGCGTGCGCTCGTAGAGGTCGAGGCCGACCGGGTACGTCGACTGGAGCATCGACCGCTCGCGCCGCACCGCACGGATCGTCATCGCGTCGGCGGCGCGGAAGTCCGTATCGGCGAGCGGAGTCCGGCTGAAGAGGCGCATCATGGCGCGGTCCCGCTCGCGACGCGCTTGACCGAGCACGGCGAAGACGTGAGGCGACGCGTCGATGCGCTCGTCTTCGATTCGGGCCGTTCCGAACGAGTCGATCACCGCGAGCAGGTGCGCCAGCACCGCGTCGCGCGTCAGCGCGCTCGGGACCCCGGCCATCGGCTCCGCGAAGAGGGCCGGCGCGCCGAGCGTGATCTCGTGGGCGAACACCTGGCTCCACGGCCGCGCGACCGGTACGAGGCGGAGCACCCTGGGAAGGTCTCGCGCGCTCGTCGATAGCGGCTCACCGATCCGGTCGACGAAGCCCTCGTACAGGTCATCGACCAGCTCGTGGATCTTCATGGATGCCTGTCTGTCTGCTTCAACGGCGGCGGCATGTCGCGGGCGTGGATCTCCCCCCCGGGTCCCGTGCATTTACGTGACGACGTGACCGAAAGACGACGTGACGAAAGACAGCCGAAGCGAGACGTTGAGCAACCCTTGTGCTCGGAGCCCCAACTCTGAAATGATTGATGAAATCCTGGTCGAGGGCAAGGCCTTTGCCCGGATTCGACCATCGATTGCCCGGATCCGACCAACGACCTCGAAAACCTAGGCCTGGACGCGCCGTTTCCCGTCTGTTTGGCTCGTTCCGTCGTTGGCTTCGTGAGCCATGGCATGGCCCGGTTCGCTGCCCGCACCGGTCGGTCCGGCGCCGACTGGGGCCGCTGGGATCGATTGCGACGGGCCCATTCCGAGGAGCTCGCGCATGTGCCCGGTTGGCTCGCCGACGACCAACCGGGCCCCCCGCCCGTAGGTCAGGTACGACCACGCCCACGTGATCATGACGACGATCCGGTTCTTGAAGCCGATGAGATAGAAGATGTGCACGAGCAGCCAGACCAGCCACGCGACCAGGCCGCTGAGATGCATCCGGTCGACCATCGCGATCGCGCGGCTGCGCCCGATCGTCGCGAGCGACCCCTTGTCGACGTAGTGGAAGGGGCGGCGCTCCTCGCCCGCGAGCGTCTTGCGGATGATCTTCGCGGCCCAGCGCGCTTGTTGCATTGCGACCGGGCTGACGCCCGGGAGCGGCTGGCCGTCGGGGCCATCGAGGTGCGCGGCGTCTCCGATCACGAAGGCGTTCGGGTGACCCGGTACCGACAGATCCGGCTCGATGAACACGCGCCCACTCTTGTCGACGGGGACGCCCAGGGTCGCGGTGAGCGGCTGCGCGCGCACGCCGGCTGCCCAGACGACCACCGAGGCCGGAAGGGCCTCGCCGCCGAGGTGCACGCGCCCGGGCTCGATCGACGTGACCCGGGCGCCGGCCCGGACCTCGACGCCCAGCTCGTGGAGCTGGGTGACCGCGCTGGCGGCGAGGTCGTCGGGGAACGTCGGCAAGATGCGGGGCCCCGCTTCGAGGAGGCGTACCTTGGTCGCCGCCGGATCGATGCGCCGGAAGTCGCGGTCGAGCACGAACTTCGACAGCTCGGCCAGGGCGCCGGCCATCTCGACCCCCGTCGGTCCGCCGCCAATGACGACGAAGCTCAGGAGCTCTTCGCGCATCGCTGCGTTCTCTTCGCGCTCGGCGAGCTCGAAGGCGACGAGCACGCGGGTCCGGATCGCCACCGCGTCGGGGATCGACTTCAACCCGGGGGCGACCTCTTGCCACTCGTCGTGCCCGAAATACGACGTCTCGGCCCCGCACGCGACGATGAGAAAGTCCCACCGGAGGGCCGCGCCGTCGTCGAGGTGGACCTCCCGGGCGTCGAGGTCAATCTTCACGGCCTCGGCCAGCAGCACGCTGACGTTGTGCTGCTTGTGCACGATCGCTCGTATCGGCTGAGCGATGTCGGCCGGCGAGAGGCCCGCCGTCGCGATCTGGTAGAGGAGCGGCTGGAACGTGTGATGGTTGGTGCGATCGAGCAACGTCACGCGCACCGGCGCCTTCGCCAGCGCTTGCGTTGCCGTCAAGCCGCCGAAGCCGCCGCCGATGACCACCACGTGGGGGCGATCCTCGTTCGCGTCGTCCGGCGCGTGGGCCGCGTGAGCCGCGTGACGAGCCTGCGGGCGGGGCGCCATGGCGAGAATGTAGGGTTCGGACCCCGAACGTCCAGGAGCGAGGCGGCGTTACAGGGGCGCGCGTGATAACAATGGGCCGCTCTACTTTTTCCCGGACCGTTTCCTGACCGACCCACGATGAACGAAGCCGAGTCCGCTGCGCACGGCTCTCATGCCTCCTCTCCGAACGGTGTTCGCGAGTTCGTCGTGCCTGCGGCGCTCCAGGGGGCTCGCCTCGACAAGGCCATCATCCAGGAGCTGCCCGATCTGAGCCGCGCCCGGGTCAAGCGGGCGATCGACCTCGGGGCCGTTCGAGTCAACGGGCGCCGCATGCCCAAAGGCGGAACGGTGACCGCGGGCGATGCGGTTCGCATCGACGTCGCCCAGGTCGTCGACACTCCCGCGGGCGCCACGCCCGACGCGCCGCTCAAGGTCGTGCTCGAGACCGCGCAGGTGGTGGTGGTCGACAAGCCCGCCGGGCAGGCGACGGCGCCGCTCCGGCCTGGCGAGCTCGGCACGCTCGTCAACGCGGTGCTAGGTCGCTACCCCGAGCTCGTTCCCAGCGGGCCAGATGGTTTCATCGGCCACTCCGCGCGCGAGCCGGGCATCATTCACCGCCTCGACACCGAGACCAGCGGCGCGGTGGTCGTCGCGCGATCCGCGGCCGTGTTCGAGACGCTCAAGACCGCGCTCAAGGCGGGCCGGCTCGACAAGCGCTACTTGCTCGTGTGCGCGGAGCAGGGCCTCGCCGACGAGGGGACGATCGAGTTCCCGCTGACGAATCATCCCAAGGACCAGCGGCGCGTCTACGCGTGCATCCACCCGCGCGACGTCATGCGCTACGAGCCCCGACCGGCCTGCACTCGCTTCCGGGTGCAGCAGCGCGCGGGCACGTGGGCGCTGGTCGAGGTGTCCGTCGGCAAGGCCTTGCGGCACCAGATCCGCGCCCACTTCGCGGCGATCGGGCATCCGCTCGCGGGCGACGAGCTCTATGGTGGGCCGGTCATTCGCGCCCTCGGTCGTCACGCGCTGCACGCCGCTCGGGTCGCTTACGCCGGCGGCGACGGCGTCGATGCCTTCGACGCGAGCGTTCCTCTCCCGAAAGACATGGCGTCGCTCCTCGAAGCGGGCGCCGCAGGCGACGAGCCGGTGGAGCCCGACCCCGTGTCGGCTTCGAGCGGTACAGACGGACCAGCCTGAGCAAGCTGCCCTCCCGGCCAGTTAGCTCGGCGTGACGCTCGCACTATCGTATGCGCTCCGGCCGAGCCGGGCGCGCGCCTCAGCTGGATGCGACGGGCGGCGTGTGCTTTGCGTCACTTCTTGCCAGAGAGTGCCCGGAGCCGCGTGACGAGAGCCCGCTCCGAACAGCTGTTCATGGATTGGAAACCGATCGTCTCGCAGCTCTCGCACCTGACGCAGGAGCTTCGCCCGGCGCTCGTCGTCGATGGCGCGGGCCGGGTCCGGTTTCTGAACGCCTCGATGGAGAAGCTCCTCGGCAAGCGACTCGACGAGCTCTCGGCCACGCGCTGGCTTGCGTCGTGCGTTTCGCCGGGCGGCGCGGCGAGCGTTCGACAGCTGCTCGGCGCAGGCTTCCGGGGCGAAGCCACGGCCGGCGACGTACCGCTCGTCACGCGAGAAGGGCGCCGCGTGACGATGCAGGCGGCGCTCTCGCGCGAGACGCGCGGGCGTAGCCGGGCTCTCGTTGTGATCGCCGAGGGCGTGCGCGAGGTCGAGCCCACCTCCGCGCCCGCCGGCGATTGCTGGAGCGAAGTCTCGCGCGACGCTCACGGCGGGGGCCTCATCCGGTCGCTGCGTTTCCTCGACCCCGGGCGCGAGGGATCGATTCACGCGGGCCGGCCCATCGAGGAGCTTCTCACCCTGCTCGGCTGCGCTCCCGCCATGCGCTGGGTCGGCGAAGTGCTCGCCGGGCGCGCCTGCCACGCGAGCGACGTGCTCCTGCCCGAGGCCGATGACGCGTTCCGGGTGGTCACGGCCGACGCCGTCGACGCCGCGACCGTGCGCGTCACCGTCCGCTACCTGCCGGCGCGCCTGCTGTCCGAGCTCGTCGACGCGAAGGCGACGCGAACCGCCGGCGATCGCGCGCTCTCGGAGCGCGAGCGCCAGGTGCTGACGCTCCTGCTCCGCGGCCGGGGTGTCGAAGACATCGCCACGATGCTCGAGATCGCCCCGCGCACGGTGAAGTTCCACCAGGCCAACGTCCTCCAGAAGCTGGGCGCCGACTCGCGCCTCGATCTCCTCCGCGTCGTCCTGTAGAGCCCTCGGCGCTCGGGGAGAGCGTGACGATTACTCGTAGCGGAGCCCGTCGACGGGTCGGAGCTGCGAGGCTTGCTTGGCGGGGAAGATCGTCGCGATGGTGCAGATCGTCAGCGCGGCGAGCGTGACGATGCCGTAGTCGAGGGCGCTCACGTTGATTGGCAGGCGGTCGATGTAATAGACGTCCGGGTCGAGGCGAAGCCCGAACCACGAGAGCCCGGTGCACAGCGCGAGGCCGGTCGACACGCCCAGCATCGTCCCGATTCCGCCGATGATCATCCCCTCGGTCATGAACGTGCGGAGGATGGCGCCGTCGGTGGCTCCGAGCGCCTTGAGGATGGCGATCTCTTTCGACTTCTCCGCCATCATGAGCAGGAGCGTGCTCACGATGCAGAAGCTCGCGACGATGATCTCGATCGACAGGATGAGGAACGTCGCGATCCGCTCGAGCTTCAGCGCACTGAAGAGGTTCTTGTTGATCTCGCGCCAGTCGCGGACCACGAGCGAAGGCCGATCGACCGCCGCCACCACGGCCGGCGTGAGGCGATCGGCGCTCTCGGCGTCGTCGACCTTGACCTCGATGGTCGTGATCTGGTTCGGCGTGCCGAAGTAGTCGGCCGCCTCGGCGAGCGTCGTGTACACGTGCGTCGCGTCGTACTCGTACATCCCGCTGTAGAAGATGCCGGCGATGCGAAACTTGCGCGTCTTGGGCATCACGCCCATCGGACCCAGATCGCCGAGCGGCGAGACGAGCGTGATCTCGTCGCCGACGTAGATGTGGAGCGTCTTGGCGAGCTCGCGGCCCACCACGAGGCCGGGCCGGAGCGGCGGCGATTCGACTACCGCGCGAACGGCGGGGTCGAGATCGTCGCCGAGCGGCGGGAGATCCGGGCCCTTCAGGTACTCCTCGCCGCCCGAGCCGATGCCGATGACCTCGTCTTGCGGGATGTGACGCAAGAGCTCGGGGTTCTCGAGGTACGCGAGCTTGTCGTCGACCTTGACCGGCGCCTCGATGTTCTTGCGAAGGTCGATGACGTCGCCGATCGTCGCCGGGTCGATGCCGTGAACGACGACCCCGGCCAGGTTCGACGCGCTCGACGCCATCACCTCGCCCTGCACCACGGGCGTGGCGGCGAGCACGCCCGGCAGCGCCCGCACGCGCTCGAGGACCGGCGCGTAGTCGCTCCACGAGGACTGACTGGTCGTGTCGACCACGATGTGCGCGTTGTTGCCGAGGATCTTCCGTTTCAGGTCGGAGCTGAAGCCTCCCATCACGCTGATCGCGCCCGATAGCGAGAACGACCCGAGCGCGACGGCGAAGATCGACAGGCCGCTGATGAGCGTGAGAAAGCCGCTCTTCTTCGCGCGAACGTGCCGCGCGGCGATGTACGACGAGAACGACCGGCCCTCGAGGAGATCGAGCCCCCAGGGCAAGAGCGCCACCACCGTGCCCACGAGAAAGAGCACGCCCGCCAGAATGGTCCCGGCGCGCACGAGCATGTCGCGCAGCGTCCACGCCGCGCCCCGCAGGTTCGGCAATCTCTCGGTCCAGTAAGCGAGGCCGAGGAACACTGCGCCGAGCAGGGCGCCCGCGGTCTCGAGGGCCGCGCGCGTGCCCTCGCGACGCCGGAGGTCGACGCGCGCTCGCCAGGCGAGGAACGCCATCGCGGCGACGACCGCGGTCAGGCCCGCGGCGACCGCGGGGAGGGCCAGGGGCTTCACGGGGTGCTTTTTCCGGGGCTTGCCTCGGGCCTCAGCAGGGGGAAGAGAATGACGTCGCGGATCGACGTCGCGTTCGTCAACGCCATGACCAGGCGATCGATTCCCATTCCGAACCCCGCCGCGGGGGGCATCCCGTGCTCGAGCGCCCGGATGTAGTCGGCGTCGTAGTCCATGGCCTCTTCGTCGCCGCGCGCCTTGCGCTCGACCTGGGCGCGGAAGCGACCGGCCTGGTCGTCGGGATCATTGAGCTCGCTGAAGCCGTTCCCGAGCTCGCGGCCCTGGAGGAAGATCTCGAAGCGGTCGGCCAGCTCGGGTCGCGCGTCGTTGCGGCGGGCGAGGGGAGACACCTCGATCGGGTAGTCCTTGATGAAGACTGGGACCGAGTGCTTTCCGTCGGGCGTGCGGTAGTCGTCGACGAGGAACGGCTCCGCCAGGTACTCGTAGCAAGCGAAGAGGCGTTCGCCGTCGCTGTCGCACTTGCCGAACGCCTTGCGAAAGTTGCTCCAGTCGAGCCCCTTGGCCCGCGGCGACGACTTCGCCCACTCCTTGATCCGCTCGCCGAGCGAGCCCTTCAAGACCGTGACGAGAGCGTCGCCGCCGCCGTCTCCGACCGCCGAGAGCCACTCGGGGATCGCCGTCCGCTCGGCCGCCGCGACCACCGCGCGGTCCATCGACACCTGCGCGAAGGGGTGGTCGAGCGAGAACGGGCGCGCCGCCGCCCACGTGGCGTGGGCCGCGGGCATGGCCTGCGCGAGCCGGTGGTCGATGCCCTGCAGCATCGACTCCATGAAGGCGATGAGGTCGTCGTAGGTGGCGTACGCCTGATAAAATTCGAGGATCGTGAACTCGGGGTTGTGCCGCGTGCTGATTCCTTCGTTCCGGTAGCAGCGGCCGATCTCGTAGACGCGCTCGAGCCCGCCGACCACGAGCCTCTTCAGATAGAGCTCGGGCGCGATTCGCATGAGCAGATCCATGTCGAGCGCGTTGTGGTGCGTGAGGAACGGCTTGGCCGCCGCGCCGCCGATGAGGGTGTGCATCGTCGGGGTCTCCACCTCGAGGAAGCCCTGCTCGTCGAGGATCGCGCGCGTCGCGCGGACCACGTGGCTGCGCGCCCGGAACACGTCGGCCACCGGCGGGTTGGCGATGAGGTCGACGTAGCGCTGGCGGTAGCGAATCTCGACGTCGGTCAAGCCGTGCCACTTCTCGGGCAAGGGGCGCAGCGCCTTGGTGAGCAGACGCACCCTCCGGGGCGTGATCGACAGCTCGCCGCGCTTGCTCGCGGTGAGCTCGCCCTCGGCTTCGAGCACGTCGCCCACGTCGAACTCCGCCAGCCGCGCGTAGTCGGCCCCGAGCGCCGCTTCGCTGACCAGCAGCTGAATCTCGCCGGTGCGATCCCGGAGGCGAATGAACGAGAGACCGCCCGTGGAGCGCAGCGCGATGACGCGGCCGCGCACGTGAAAGACCTCGTCGCCCACGAGGGCGCGAACGCGGCTCTCGTCGTAGCGGCCGGCCGCGTCCTGGGCGTCGGCGGCGGTGGCCCGGACCTGGGCGATGTCGCCGGTGTGGCCGCCCAGCCTGGGCACGGTGTCGTTCGCGAAGGGGTTCTCTCCCCGCGCGCGCATGACCTCGGCCTTCGCCCGCCGGGCGTCGATGATCGCGTCCTCGGCGGAGAGGGTCTGGCGCTCGTCGGGCATCGATCGGGATCCTCTCAAGCCTCGGCGTCTTCGGCGACGCCGCCCTTCTTCAGGGTGCCGCCGGCGGCTGCCAGCAAATACGCCTCGATGAAGTCGTCGAGCTCGCCGTCGAGCACCGCGTCGACGTTGCCGTTCTGGTGCGACGTGCGAAGGTCCTTCACGAGCCGGTAGGGCTGAAGGACGTAGCTCCGGATCTGGTTGCCCCAGGCGATCTGCGTCTTGCTCGCCGCGTGGGCGGCGGCCTGGTCTTCGCGCTTCTGCGTCTCGATGTCGTAGAGCTTTGCCTTGAGCATCTTCAGCGCGAGGCGCCGGTTCTGGTGCTGCGAGCGCTCGGCGCGGCACACGATCATGATGCCCGTGGGCAGGTGCTTGAGGCGGACCGCGGTCTCCACCTTGTTGACGTTCTGCCCGCCCTTGCCCCCGGCGCGCATCGTCGTGATCTCCATGTCTTCTTCCTTGACCTGGATGTCGATCTCGTCCTCGATGTCGGGCGTGACCTCGATGGCGGCGAACGCCGTTTGCCGGCGTGCGTTGGCGTCGAAGGGCGAGATGCGCACCAGGCGGTGCACGCCGGTCTCGCTCCTCAGGTAGCCGAAGGCGTGATCGCCGCTGACGGCGAAGCTGGCGCCGTCGATGCCGGCCTCGTCGCCCTCCTGGTAGTCGATCATCTCGGTCTTGTAGCCCCGCCGCTCGCACCAGCGCAGGTACATCCGAAGGAGCATCTGCGCCCAGTCCTTCGCGTCGTTCCCGCCCGTGCCCGGGTGGATGCTGACGATGGCGCCCGCGTGGTCGACCGGACCCGAGAGCATGCGGGCGAGCTCGGCGCCCCGCACCCGCTCGTCGAGGCTGGCCATTTGCGCGGCGACCTCGGCGATCGTCGCCTCGTCGTTCTCGGAGGCGCCGAGGTCGAGCAAGACGCTGGCGTCGTCGACGTCCGCCGAGAGCTTCTCGATGCTACTGACTTGCTGCTCGAGCAACGAGCGCTTGCGGTTGACGGCCTGGGCCTTCTTGGGGTCGTCCCAGAACCCCGGGGCCATGGTCTGCCCCTCGAGCTTGCCGATTTCGACCTTCAGCCTGGGGAGGTCAAAGATGCCCCCTTAGCGCCAAAAGACGCCTTTGGAGGTCGGCCAGCTTGTCACGGGTCTCGCTGAGCATGGGGGGCCGCCTTCGTAAGTAACGGGGGGGGATGCGCAGGTCAAGATGCGTGGGCGCCTCGCACGCCCTCGTTACGCATGCGTAACGCCCGTCACGCGTGCCTCAGGGCTTGCCGGACGCCGCGCGGTTCGAGAACCAGCCCCCGGTGAGCACGTCGAGGGTGGCCTCGGCCTCGGCGGCGCGGAGGCGAGCTTCGAGGCGTTCGGGCGAGCCGACCGCCGCCGCCTCGGCCGCGACCGTGCTCCGTTGCCAGGCGAAGAGCGTCTCGAGCGCCCGCGTGGCGATTCGGGTTCGGGCCTCTTGCCGCTCGAGGCGGACCCGCTCCAAGGTCGGCTCGTCGCCCGCGTAGAGCCAGCGATCGAGACGCCACGTGAGTCGA
>CALFNG010000275.1 GCA_937902985.1 uncultured Myxococcales bacterium | reverse complement strand
ACGTAGGCCTCGCCGAACGCGCCGCGCAGCGACTCGCGAAGGGCCGGCGCGGCGTCGGGAGGAGGCGTGGCGTCGGCGAGGCGACCGCGCTGCGCGTCGACCTCGTGCGCGATCGCGTCGGGCAGGTGGAGCGACGCGAGCCGCGCGTCGAGCACGGCGTCGAATCGGGTCACGAGCAGCACGCCCAGCCCCGCGATCGCGACCAGGCCGGCGGCGCGCGCCACGGCGTTGTTGATCCCCGAGGCGATCCCCGCGTGACGCCGCTCGACCGAACCCATGACCGCCGCGGTCACGGGGGCCACCGTGAACCCCAGACCGACCCCGAGCACGATCATGGCCGGGAAGAACGTGGCCCAGTACGAGCCGCCAATCGCAGGGACGGCGAACAGACCGAACCCCACGGCACACAGGACGGGCCCGATGACGAGCAAAGCGCGGACGCCGATTCGCGCGGCCAACGCGCCCGCCCAGCGGCTCATCAGGGACACGAGCAGCACGAGCGGCAGGAGCGCGGCCCCCGCGCACGCAGGCGAATAGCCCTGGAGCTGGATCAGATTGAACGGGAGGAAGAAGAACGCCGCGCCGAGCGCTCCGTAGACGAGCAGGGTCAGCAGGTTGGCGCCGGTGAAGGTCCGGATGCGAAAGAGAGAGAGCGGCACCATCGGCGAAGCCGCTCGCGCCTCGACGACCCCGAAGGCGGCGAGCGCGGCGAAGCCGGCGACGAGGAGGCCCACGACAGGGGCGGTGGCGAGGTGGCCGGCTCCCTGCGCCTCGACGAGGGCGTACACGATGAGCCCCAGCGCCACGGTGACCAGTGCCGCGCCCGACGCGTCGAGTCGCCCTCGCGCTTCCTCGTCGCGCGTCTCGGCCACGTGAACCCCGGCGAGAACGACGATGACAGCGGCGACGGGCGCGTTCACGAGGAAGAGCCAACGCCACGAGCCGTGCGACACGACCCAGCCGCCCGCGACCGGCCCGGCCGCCCCGACGACCGAGCCGAGCGCGGACCACGTGCCGATGGCCGCGCCGCGCTCGGCGTCGTCGGGATAGGCGGCGCTGATGAGCGACAGGCTCCCGGGCACGAGCATCGCCGCGCCCGCGCCCTGGACGGCCCGCGCCGCGATGAGGACGAGCGCTCCCGGCGCCATCGCGCACGCGACCGACGCGATCGCGAAGACGACGGCGCCCGCAACGAAGACCCGCCTGCGCCCGAGGCGATCGCCGAGCGCGCCTCCCACGAGCACGAGCGACGCGAGGAGAAGCATGTAAGCCTCGACGACCCACTGGGCGCTGCCCGCGCCCATGCCGAGCTCACGCTGCATGACGGGGAGCGCGACGTTGACGAACGAGCCGTCGAGGAAGGCCAGGCTCGAGCCGAGGACCGCGACCGCGAGCGTCCATCGCGGGCTTCGCCGCGACCCCCGGCCGGCGCGGCTGACGCACGCCGGGATCACGGGCTCGAGCATGGACCCCCAGCCTAGCGGGCCTCGCCCGCAGCCGCCCTCGGTGCCCCTCGGGCTTGCGTGATCGGGTGGGCCTCTCTCCTCGGCTTCGCGTCGAAGGTGTCGCCCTTGCCCTCGATGGCGCGGCTGGCGATCCCCCCGACGACGCCGGCCGCCGCCCCTTTTGCCCGCGACCGTGGTGCTTTATTACGGAGCACGGAGCTTCGCCGTAATGACATCGCCGCGAATCGTCGAGGAAAGGGGCCCGCCATGGCAGACGTCACAACGAGCCAGGCAGTCGTCGACGGGGTTCGATCGCTGGTGCGCTTGCCCGACTATCGCTGGCGCAAGTACGCGCGCATGGTCTCGAGAAACCGAAGGCGGCTCTCATGTCAGCTGAGCGATTCGACACGATCATCGTGGGGGCGCGGTGCGCGGGGGCCTCCCTCGCCGTCCACCTGGCCCGGGCGGGGCAGAGCGTGCTCCTCCTCGATGCCGCGAGGCTGCCGAGCGACCAGCCGATGTCCACCCACTTCATCTCGCCCCTGGGCGTCTCCTGGCTCGACGAGCTCGGGGTCGGCGCGGAGGTGCGGAGCATGTCTCCGCCGAGCAAGGTCCTGCGGCTGGATCTCCTCGGAACGGCGCTCGACGTTCCGTTCGCGCGCGACCGGGCCGGCCATTGCCTGCGCCGGCTGCACCTCGATCGGCTCCTTCAAGAGGCGGCGGTCGGCGCGGGCGCATCGCTCCGAGATCGGACGAAGGTCGTGGGCGTCATCCGCGAGAATGGGCGCGTCGTCGGCGTCGAGGGCGGCGAGGGTGAGCGCGCGCACACGACGTACCGAGCCAACCTCGTCGTGGGCGCAGACGGGCGCCACTCGACCGTCGCCCAGCTCGTCGGGGCCAAGGAATACCTCGGATACGACAATCCCCGCTTCGGGTACTGGGCATACTGGCGCGCCAAGCCGGCGTGGAAGACGGATCCCGAGCTCGCGCCGTTCGACGCGTACATCGGCTTTTTCCCCGACCACGTGATTCGCTTCGTCTTTCAGACCGACAGCGACCTGCTCTGCATCGGCGCGATGCCGCTCATGGCCGACCTGCCGTCGTGGAAGGGCCGCCACGAAGAGAAATACCTCGAGGCGCTGCGCGCCGCCCCGGTGACGGCCAAGCTGACCGACGGCCATCGATTCGAAGGCAAGCTGCTCGGCTTGCTCGCCGCGCGCTACGGCTTCCACGAGGCCGTCGGTCCGGGCTTCGCGCTCGTTGGCGACGCGGGCCTTCACAAGGACCCGACCCCCGGCTTCGGCATCACCGATGCGCTGCGCGACGCGCGCAACCTGGCGCGCGCCATCGTGGCGGGGGGCGAGTTGGCGATGCAACGCTACTGGCGACAGCGGGACGTCGATTCGATCGATCTGTTCCACTTCGCCCGAGACCTCGCGGATCCGGGCTACGTGAGCCCCCTCAACCGCCTGGTCTACGAGAGAGCCCGGAAGTCGCCGGCCGTCCTGGCGCGTCTCTCGGCGCAGGCCGACCGCGAGATCTCGCCCTACGAGGTCGTGCCGAGGGGCACCGTCATGCGCTGGGTGCTCGGGGCGGCGCTCCGCGGAAGACTCTCGGTGGTGCCGAGCCTGTTCGCAACGGGCAGACGCAACGCTCGGGTCGAACGCGCACGCCAGAAGCGGCGGGCACTGGTCCCCTGAGCAAACCGCCCCCGGCGGGCCGCGGGCGTGCCTTCGCATCCTGGGAGTTCCTGACTACGATCGACTCCGTGGCCCGCTCCTCCCTGGCTCCAGACTTCCTGGCCGGCGCCCTGGCCGGCATGACCGGATCGCGATGACCGGCCAGCGGACCGCTCGCGAGTGCTCGGTGTCGATCCGACTCCTCTGGCTCTACGCCCGCGTGGGGTCTGCCGATCCCGAGCTCCTCGTCACGTTCGCGAGCCTCGGTATCGGCCCGCGCGAGTTCACCGATCCCGACACGCGTATTCCTCATCGAGCGGCGATGGCGCTCCTCCAGGCCCAGGTCGAGCGAACGGGTGACAGGTCGCTCGGACTGCGCGCGGGTTCGAGCTTCGAACACGGCGATTTCGACGTGCTCGAGTCCGCGGCTCGAAGCTGCGCGAACCTGCGGGAAGCCATCCGTTGCATCAGCCGGTACGCCTGCCTGCTCAACGACGCGTGCGAGATCACTCTGAGCGAAGAAGGCGACCGCTCCGTCTGGACCTTCCGTTGACCGACGGCGTGGCGCCCCTCGCACCCGGCAACGACTTCGCGCTGGCGTGCGCCATCACGTTCGCTCGCATGTACGCCGATCTTCCCGAGGGACCGCTCGAAGTGCACGTCATGCACGATGCTCGACGCAAATTGAGAGTAGACGCCGAACCCGAGCTCGAGGAGCGCCGTCCCCGCCGACTTGCTGGGTGATCGCGCGGCGGCGATGCGCAGCAAGAGACGCATGTAGTCTTGCACTGGATAGAGCGAGAAGGGCACGTAACGGGTCTGCTGGGTGGCGGACTTCACGAGCCTTGGAGCCAGGCGCAGCGCCTCGCTCAAGAACATGCCTCTTATTTTCGCGTCCGCGGCGAATAACTCGCCGCGACGGCGAGCCAGAACTAGCGCATTCTTCGCAGCGGCGGGGCGCTCCCATGAAGACGCAAACCGCACACGGGAGTCGCCTCCGCTCCCCTGTGAGATGGCCCTGTGAGATGGCTGTGAGATGGTCTGCCACCCGCGACTCTGGCCGTTTCCTCTATCGAGACGAGATGAGGGGCATCGTGGTCTTGCGGCACGCGCCCTCGTCGCCGAGCGAGCAGGCTTTCGAATAGAACTCCGTCGAACCGACGAAGTCGCCATCGTTCGCGTGGTGCTCCGCGAGAGCGACGCACGCGGCCATTTCTTCGCCGTCGCACGCCACCTTGAACAGCCGGGCCGCGAGGGCCGGGTCCCGCGACGTGCCCTCGCCGTCGTCGTGCAGGCGCGCGAGGTACAGGCACGCTCGCGGATCGTCGTGATCGCAGGCGGGCCCGAGGACCCGCGCTGCGAAGAGCGGATCGCGCGGCCAGCCGATGCCCTCGACCCGGGCCGCCGCGAGGTTGGTGCATCCGCGCACGTTGCCGCCGCGGCACGCGCGGGCGTAGAGAGTGACGGCCCGCTTCGGATTGACCGGGACGCCGACGCCCACCTCGTTCATGACGCCGAGCGCGCTGCAGGCGTCGAGGCCGCCGATCCGGCACTCCTCATCGAACGCGAGCCGCGCGGTCTCCGCGGTATAGGCGTCGGGCTTCCGGCGAAGATCGCGTTCGACGCAGAACTGCTGATTGTAGTCCGGGCCCTTCGCGAAGGACGACTCGATACAACCCGTGAGAGAGACGGCGAGCCAGGACGACGCGAGAAGCGCGGCGCACCGGATCGGTGAAAAACGCATGGGACGCATGACACACACCTCAAGGACGACGGCGTCTCCCACCTCTCCACGCGAAGGCCGTGGCCCGAGGGGGCAGACACGCGCACGCCCCGGCGTGAAGCCGGCAGCGGGTCGTCCACGAAGATCGCGCCGCGATGGCGGCGGCGATCGAGTTTTCGGCGGCCCTTCAAACCGTAGACCGGAGGAAGTTCCGGGCCTTAGGTCAATGGCTTTGCGCCCGCGCCTTTCGTACGCGGTTGCCCTGGTCGATATTGGAGTTGCGATGTTGCTTGGTTCGGCGCGAACGGCGCCGATGCTTCACGGGAAGGCCCGCGAAGGCGCCACAGTGGCCTGAGTCGCCCGCGTGACGCGGCTGAGGGGGAGCAGCCGGGAACATGGCGTGTGTCTTGGTCTCTGCGGCGCCTTCGCGGTCTGGGACCGGAAAGCGTTCCTGCTTCGTTTTGCTTCGTTCTGATCCGCTCCATCTCTGAGAACGGCCGAACGGGCGAAAGCTGGAGCCGAAAGCATCGCGATGGCAGGTCGCGTCCCAAGCGACCTACATCGGCGCCCTACGGCGCGTGGTTTCGAGACTGACGGGTGGGCGCAACAGGGATTGAACCTGTGACTTCGTCCGTGTGAAGGACGCACTCTACCGCTGAGTTATGCGCCCGGCTCCTCCGGGAGCCCCTCAAGTACTCCACTCGCCGCCCTCGGGCAAGAGGTCGTCGCGGTACGGCAACGAACCGACAGCGGCACCGTCGCGACCCCGTCCTGGCGCCGCCCGACGAAGCGTGACTTCCCAGGACGCGGACGGCTGCGCCGCCGCTAGAGCACCGCGTGCCGGATCCTCGCCCAGAGCGCTTCGCGCCCGTCGCCCGTCACGGCGCTGAACCCTACGACCGCCGCCCCCGCCTGCCTCTTCACGGCCTCGATCGCCGGCCGGCGGGCGTTGGCGCTCAGCTTGTCGATCTTCGTGGCGACGAAGATCAGCTCCAGCGGCTTTGCGGAGCTCACCCTTCGGCGCTGCTCCAGGAACTCGACGAGCTGCTGCTCCTCGTCCTCGGGCCCTCGACGCACGTCGACCAGGATGGCGACCGCGCGCAAGCTCGCGCGCGTCTGCAAGTAGCCTTCGATCATGCCCCGCCACTCCCCGCGCTCGTCTTTCGATCGCTTCGCCCATCCGTAGCCAGGCAGGTCGACGAAGTGGAGCTGCAGGCCGTCGGCGCACTTCACGGCGAACACGTTGAGCTGCCGTGTGCACCCGGGCGTGCGGCTCGTGCGCACGAGCGAGTGCCTCTGCATCATCGCGTTGAGCAGGCTCGACTTGCCCACGTTCGAGCGCCCCGCGAACGCGACCTCGATGTGGGCAGGCGGTGGCAATCCGCCCGCGTTCACCGCGCCCGCGACGAAGTCGGCGGCGACGACGCGGTTCTCGTCGCGCGCGTCGTCGCGCTTGCCGCCGCCCACGGCCTCGTTCGCGCCTTGACCTGGCTTGTGCGGCCGCATCGGCGTGGCGGGACTCTTCGCGGCTTTGCTCTCGGTCTTCATGGCGCACCTCGTCTTCGCCCCAGGCGGCGACGGACCGTCCCGAGGATTTCCCCGAGCTCGGGCGACTTCATAGCCCACGATGCAGCCGCATACGCGGTCGTGAACGCGACGAACGCCGCGAGGCCCGGGAGCGCGCGACTCACGGCTCCGACGGGGGCCGACGGCAACAGAGCGTTGGCCGTGCCCCACCCCACCCCGGCGGCCACGACCGAAGCTGCGACCGTGCGGGCGGCGGAGCGGACGAGCGTGCTCGCCTCGATGGTGCCCATGCGCCAGCGAAGCGCGACCAGCAGGAGGACCATCTGCACTGCGCTCGATCCTGCCACGGCGATGCTGATCCCGACGTGCCCCATCGGGCCCTTGAGCGTGACGGCGAGCGCGATGAACGCCATGAGGTCGATGGCGCTCACGACGGCGGGCGTGCGTGTGTCGCCGAGCGCGTAGAACGCGGGCACGATCTGCCGCACCGCGGCCACCGTCCAGATCGCGCCGCCCTGCCAGAAGAGGGCCCTGGCCGTCTCGTGGACCGCGACGGCGTCGAAGGCGCCACGCTGGAAGATCGCGACGACGAGCGGCTCGCCGATCGACACGAGCGCCACGCTCGCCGGGAGGGCCACGAACATCGCGAGGCACATGCCGTGGGCCCACGTCTTCGAGAGCTCGGCGCGATCGCCGCGGGCCGCGAGCAGCGAGAGCGATGGGAGGGCGGCGGTCGACAGCGCCATCACGAAGATACCCTGCGGGAAATCGCAGAGGCGCATGGCCCACGAGAAGTAGCTCTGCGCCCCGGACCCGAGGTCCGACAGAAAGCGCCTCGAGAGCACGAGATCCACGTAGTAGACCCCGACCCCCAGGGTGAGCGGCGCGAGCCGCCGAAAGACACGACGGACGTCGTCGTCGAGCGCGAGCTTCGGCGCGCCCGCGAAGCCGATGGCGCGGAGCGCCGGCCACTGCGCCGCGACCTGCAGGACGCCTCCGCCGAGCGCGCCGATCGCGAGCGCGAGCACCGGGTCGTACCCTCGTGCGACGAGAACCGCAGGCAGCGTGAACGTCGCCGCGAGCAGCGCCACGTTCAGGAGACCCGGCGCGAACGCGGCGACCGCGAAGCACCGCTTGGCGTTGAGCGCGGCCATTCCGAGCGCCGCGGTGCCCACGAAGAAGATGTACGGAAAGACGACGCGCGTGAGGCGCGTGGTCCGTTCGAGCTGCCCGGGCCGCGCGCTGTAGCCCCCGGCGAAGAGCTGGGTGAGGGGGCCCGCGTACGCGACCCCGAGGACCGTGACCACGGCAAGAGCGAGGAGCGACACGCCCCGGATGCGCGCGAAGAACCGCCGGCCAGCGTCGTCTCCCTCCTTCGCGAGCTTCTCGGAGAGCACGGGCACGACCGCGCTCGAAACGGCCCCTTCACCGAGGAGCTGTCGAAGCGCATTCGGGATCGTGAACGCGACCCACCACGCGTCGGTGGCGTCGCGATCGAAGACGGCCGCGAGCGCCATGTCGCGAAGGAGCCCGAGCACCCGCGACGCGAGCGTCCCCGCGCCGACCACGCCCGCCCGGGCAACCAGCCGGCTGCGTTCGCGCTCGCCATCGCCGCGCGCGGCGGCCGCCTCTTGCGTCGCCGTCGCCATGCCCTATCCGCGTGGGATCGGCTCGCGCCCGGTCGCGTTCTGCGCGGAGTTCTCGGCGGCGGCGTGGCACTCTGCGCAGTGGCATAGGCGGCGCAAGAACGGGAACGAGTAGATGCCCGTGTTGTGCCCGTCGAACCACTTGATCGCCAGGGCGTAGCCGCCAACCGTCTCGAAGTCTTCGATCTCCTGCAGGTCGTCGCTGGTCTCGATGAACCGGATCTCCCCCGAATGGCCCTGGCAACCGGCGCACGGGCAGTAGCCGCGCAGGACCCCGTGCGGATAGATGGACTTGTGCCCGTCGGCCCAGTCGATCGCGGTCGTTCGGGTGCCGCGCGGCGAGCGGATCGCCAGGGGTTTATAGCGAGGATCTTGGCTGCTCACGAGGTTCTCACCCTGCTCACCCTGCACCCTGCTCACCCAGCGTCTCCATCTTTAGCGCTCGAACCCGGCGTGCGCCGCCATCGCACGGTCGACGAGCCCGAGGAGGGCCTCGGCGCTCGCGTCCGTCACGGCCGCCGCGTCGGCGGTGCTGGGGGTCGCGCGCCGCGAGAGGCTACGTGCGGCTTCGCGCGCCGCGGGCAAGAGAACGCTCGCCGCTCCCCCGCACGCCCGGCACACGAGGCCCCCGCGGGCGGGATCGACGCAGGCGGAGCGCCCTTCCGGGCACGGACGGCCGCACACGGCGCACTGTTCGAGTTCGAGCCCGTACCCGACGGCTGCCAGCATCGCGAGGCCCGCGCGCGCCAGCTCGCGTCGCGGTGGGACCGAGCCTGCCGGAACCGCGTCGAGCGCGTCGAGGAGCTCGATGAGCACGCTCCAGCCGAGCGGTTCCGGCGTCCGCGGCGGAAAGAGGTGCCGCGCCCAGCGAAGCGCCGTGCCGGCCGCGTCGAGCGACTCGAGGTTGGAGACCACGCCCGTGCGCAGCTGGACGATGCGCGACTCCTTGAGGGTCGTGAGCTCGGCGCCCTTGTCGTCGAGGAGGACGGCGATCGTGTGCACGGGCTCAAGCGCCCCGCCGACCCGCCGCGAACCCTTGCGCGCGCCCCGGACGACGGCCGCCACCTTGCCCGCATCTTCGGTCACGAGCGTCGCGATGACGTCGCTCTCGCCGAACTCGACGGTGCGGACGACGAGCGCCCGGGTCTCCAGCAGACTCACCCCGTGGTCATATAGCGCGCGGCGTGCTTGCTCGCCTGCGAGAGCTCGGCCGGCATGTCGCGACCGCGCGGCTTGAGGACGATCGACAGCGCCAGCGACAACAGGATGAGCAGGAGCACGAACGCGATCGCGACCCCGAACCGGCGACCCCCCTGCCCCTCGCGGGCGGCTTGGAGGGGCGTCTGCATCGGGAGCGGCGTGACGTAGGCGATACGGCGGCTCGAGGTGTAGCGAGCGACGACCTCGGCCGGGAGCACTCGGACGGCCTGGGCGTAGGCCGCCAGGAACCCGCGAACGAACACCTCGCCGGGCAGCTCGTCGAACCGGTCGGCCTCGATGGCCTCGAGGGAGGCGGCCGGGATCCGGGTGACGCGCGCCAGCTCGGCGACGCTCATCCCGCGGCGCTCGCGCTGCACCTTGAGGTACATGCCGAGCGGCTCGCTGACGGGATCCATCACGAGGTTCACGTCGGATACGTCGGCGGCGGGGGTGCGGGGCCGACCCGACCGAGACGAGCTCGGCGCACGACGGCCGTCGCTCGAGAGGCTGGAAGGGTTGCGGATCATGGGGTCCTCGCCAGCGCCTGGACGCAGAGCTTTCCAGCCTGCGTATCGGCCGAAATCTCGCGACATTTCTCGAAGTCGGCGTGCGATTCGGCGGTCTTGCCGAGGCGGACGCGCACCTCGGCGCGGGCCTGCCAGGCGTCTTGGAGCGCTTTGCAGTCGGCCGAATCCACGGCGAGCGCGTTCGTGAGCGACTGCTCGGCCGCCACGAGATCCCCCTTTTTCTCGTAGGCGACGCCGAGTCGGTAGTGACCGACGCAGAAGCGCGGTTCGGTAATCGAGTTCTTCAACGATTCAATCCCTTGGTCGGTTTGCCCGGCCAGAACCTGTGCCCAGCCAAGGTTGCCCCAGGCGAGGTAGCTCGACTCGAACGCGGGGTCCTTGGTGAGCGGCGCGAGGATGGCGATGGCTTCGGGGTATCGCTTCTCGAGGATGAGGATCTGTCCGAGCGTATTCTTGGCCTCACGAAAATTCGGGTCCACGGTCAGGGCGCGACGGGCGTAGCTCTCGGCGTCGCCCAGGCGGCAATCGGGGTCTCGAAGGTCAAGCTTGCCGGAGCAGAAGAAGAGGTGAATGGCGGAAGCGAAGTAGAGCGCCTTGGAGTTCTGATCGTCGAGTTCGACGGCCTTGCGGCAGTGGTCGAGCGCCAGGCGGGGTTGGTTCTTGAAGAAGTAGTCTCGGGCGACGTCGTACTCCGATTCACTTTGGCGTTCGGGGTCCACCCCCGGGGTGTTGGCTCCTCGCCCACTGCACGCAGAAGTCGTTGTGACGAGCGCGCAAAGTGAGAGCAGGCCAACGCCCAAGGTTACACGGATACCTGAGAAAAGTTGCGAAAACGCCACACGCTTTGAAGGAAACGGGCTTACCCCACCATCGCCCGTCCCGTCAACGGCGAGCCCCCGCCTTCCCCGTGGGTCAGGGCGTTTCGGGGCCGGCGAGGTCGTCTTTGGTGTTGAGGAGCGTGTAAAGGCGGCGCAAAACCTCGACATCGGGGATCTCGATACGCTCGCCCGTGATGCGCACGTATTGCCGGTCTCGAAGGCGCTGCACCGTCCGCTTCACGGCCTCGACGTCGAGCCCGACGCGGGCCGAGAGCTCCACGGGCGAAATCGTGACCTCGGCGTGGCCGGTGGCGCGCCCGGCCAACTTGAGGAGGCTGCTCGTCACGCGCGACTGCACCCCGCGGAGCATCATGGTCTCGATCTGGTCTTCGGCGTCGCGCATCCGCCGGACCAGCTGGTCGATGACCCGGGTCGCGACCGTCGGGTGCTTCTCGAGCAGGCCTCGAAAGGTGACGCGATCGAGCGCGAGGACCACCCCGTCGGTCAGGCCGACGGCCGTCGACCCGTAGGTGGTGCCGTCGATCAACGCGGCCTCGCCGAAGAGGTCCCCTTCTTTGAGGATGGCCAGGCTGCGGTCCGTCATGGCGATGCGCTTCAGGAGGCGCACGCGCCCGTCGTGAACGAGGAACGCCTCGGCGGCAGGTGCACCCTCTTGAAAAATGGTCGCGCCGGCCGCGAATCGCCGGCCGTAGCGGCCGAGGAGCCGTGCGCTCTCCTGGGGTCCGATCGCCTCGGGGGGGCGCGGTTCGGTCACCGTCGCCTCATCGCCGCCTCGTCGCCCCGACTGGCGTCGTCCATCGCCAGCCACGATACCACCAGTTGGCCGGATCGCCTCCGGCGCGCGATACTCGCGGCGTCATGGGTCGATCGGCCACGCTGTCGCGCAAAACAAAAGAAACGAGCATCGAGGTCACGCTCGACCTTGACGGAACGGGCCGCGCGCAGATCGACACGCCGCTCCCGTTCCTGACGCACATGGTCGAACAGATCGCGCGTCACGGCCTCATCGACCTGACCGTGAAGGCCACCGGCGACGTGGAGATCGACGGCCACCACACCACCGAAGACCTGGGGCTCGTGCTCGGCCAGTGCGTCGCGAAGGCTCTCGGCGACAAGGCGGGCCTCGTGCGATACGGCTGGGCGACCTTGCCTATGGACGAGGCCCGCGTGACCTGCGCGCTCGACCTTTCGGGCCGGCCGTTCTTCGTGTGGGAGGTGCCGCTGCCGCGCGGCGCGAAGATCGGCACGTGGGATGTCGAGCTCGCGCCGGTGTTCTTCGAGGCCTTTGCGCGCGGCGCGCAGTGCAACCTGCACGTGGCCCTCCACGCGGGCGAGATCTTGCACCATATCGTGGAGATCAGCTTCAAGGCGCTGGCCCGCGCCCTGCGCGAAGCCGTGAAGATCGAACCCAGGGTGACCGGCGTACCCTCGACGAAGGGCTCCCTCACGGACTGAGACGCTCCGACGCTCTGCCCCGTGAGCACCCGAAAAGTGGGCCGAAAACTGGGCCATCTGCGACGGCCTGTCGCAGAGTGACCCACATGCTGGAACGTCGTGGAAAGCGGAGCACGGAGCGGGTCGAAGCGTTGCAGTTCCTGGTCGAAGCCGTGGCCGACCGCAGCGGCGTTCGGGCCATGGTCCTGGTCGACGACTTCGGTCGCATCATGGCGGGCATGGGCGTCCCTCGCGACGTCGCCGGGCTCGCCGTCACGGCCCGAGCCGTCGCCTGGAAGCGCGCGTCAGCCGACGACGTCGACGCCGTAACCCACGGCGCGGACGTGACCGCCCGACCGGTGACCACCCCCGAGGGGATGCTCTACTTCGCGGCAATGGGCGATCGGGTGGCCGGCGTGGGCGACGCCGTCAAAGCCGTTCGCCGCATCCTGTGTGAAACGCTTCCCTCGTAGCGAGCCGTCGCCTTCACTCGATCACGATCACGAGCTCTCCCGGCTCGCGATCGCTGACGCCCCAGCCGCCGCACCCTCGTGCGTCGCGATCGGGCGCGTCGCACCGTTCGACCGCGAACCCGATGCGCTCGCCGGGCTCGCCCTTCATCCCGAGGGACGCGAGCGGCACGGCCGTCTCGAGGCTCCACTCTTCGTCGACGTCGCGGGGGTCGTCGAGCGTGCCGTCGATCTCGCGGGACACGTGCGTGCCGCTGCGCCACGGCGCGTTCCCGCGGCCTGTCGCGTCGCGCACGTCGCGCGCTTCGTCGTTCACGCTGCCGTCGGCCGAGACCGTGATCGCGTAGGTCGCCGGGGTCCCGCCGCCGCGCGAGAACGTCATCCGGAACGCGTCCCCGCGCGAGCGCACGTCCTCGTCCGCGGCGTAGAGCAGGACGTAGAGGTGCCCGTCGCCCCAGGCCATGCGAGCCTCGGAATGCGGCCGAGCGGCCACGCCCGCTGCGGACACGAATGGGCCTGTGCGCGCCGGGCCGGGCGACGCGAGCCAGCCGGGATCGTCGTTGTCGCCGTCGAGCACGATGGGAGCCGCGGCATGCGGGACCCGCAGGACGGACCGGGCCGCCGGTTGCCTGCGATCGAAGCGCGGAGTTGCCGGCGCGCGCACCGCGAGACGTCCCTTCGACCACGTCACCGCGGCTCCGGCGAGCAGCGCGCTCGCTGCGACCGCGGCGACCAAGGCATACGAAGCCGTAGGGCGTCTCCGCTCCGGGATCACGCCGCCAGACTCTCACCCGGCGCGGCGGCGGGACAAGGTGAACGCCCGGTCGGACGACGAGCGAACGACGCCTTGTCGGGCGCGTTCTCGAACGGGCGCCATGTCCCTATTCGGCGCTTGCATCGCCACCATGCGTCGCGGCGTCGGTGCCCGTGTCGGCAGCGGCAAGGAGGGACCCGGCGACCGCTAGGCCGAGCCCCAATGAGAGCCGCGATGATGAGGAGGTGCGTGTCATCCGAACCGATTGAGCAGGTTGCATACCCGTTTGAACGACGTTCTTTTCCGCCGGCAGACGGCGTTCGCCTCGTGCCATTCCGCGCCGAGGCTGACCGCCAAGTCCTTCCGCGCCGAGCGCCCACCGCGGTCGCAGCGAAAGCGATGCCCGCTCGCCGTCGCCGCGGCTGCCCGCGGTCACGAGGGGAGGCCCTCGACCTCACCGGACCGATTGCCCTGACGGGGAACGAAATCGCTCGCATCCTCGGGGAAAGCCTCAGGGACAAGACGTGGGACGTGCGCTTCGTATCGCCACCGCTCTCGAGGGAGGCCCCCGCCGGACCGCCCGAGAGCGCCGATCCGGCGCTCTTTCAAGTAGCTCCGCTGTGCGAAGGAGGGGACTTGAACCCCTATGCCAATTACGGCGCTAGCACCTCAAGCTAGTGCGTCTGCCAATTCCGCCACCTTCGCGTAAGTAAAGGGAAGCCCCGTGTAGTCGGCGGCTTCGAGATCGTCAAGAGCTCAAGACAGCTCGGCGTGTCGCCCGAGACCGCTTCTGGCGTTCCACAGCGTCCTCGGATAAACGTGAACGTACGGTAACTTTCGCGGTTCCCGGCGCGGTCACGCCCGGGCACCGCGCTTCGAGAGGCAGTATCTTTTGCGCAGGTTGTTCGTTCGGAGCCGCATCGTGGGCAACATCGCCGGCGCGAGCGCCTTGGTCGCGCTGGCAGCAGCGGCCGGCGGGGCTTGCAGCAGCAGCCTGACGCCTCAGGCGCTCGGCAACGACATGGTCGCCGACGCGTCCGTTCCAGACGACGGCGCGGGCGCCGACGCCGGCGGCGAGGGCACCGTCGATGCCGCCCTGCCCGCCGCTGACGCGGGCACGTTCAACGGCCTTCACTGCGAGGCGGGACTTTGCGTCGTTGCACTCGCCGCCGGCGGCAACCACGCGTGCGCGCTCCTTGCCGACCATAGCGTCCGCTGCTGGGGGCAGAACGCGTTCGGCGAGCTCGGATCCGGCGTCCTCGACGGTGGGCGGGTCATCCCCGGCCAGACACCGACGCCGACGCCCGTTCCAGGGGTGACGGGGGCGGCCCAGATCGCCGCCGGTGGCTATGGAAACGGCCTCGGCATCTCGTGCGCGGTCGGCGGCGCGACCCCTTTGGCGCCCACGCCCACGCCCACGCCCACGCCCACGCCCACGCCCACGCCCAGCGACGGCGGGAGCGGCGAGACCGTCTGCTGGGGAAGCAACGCCAGCGGAATGCTCGGCCTCGGCGCGCCAACGGACGCGGCGCCGCCCGCGCAATCGATTGCGCCACTGCTGCTGGCGCTTCCCGGCGTGCAGCAGCTCGCGCTCGGCGGCTTCTTCGGCTGCGCGCTGGTCGCCGGAGGGAGCGTCTCGTGCTGGGGCGACAACAGCGAGGGCGAGCTCGGTCGCGCCCTCGAGGCAGGGTCGTACGATCCGACGCCGATGCCCGTTCCCCTCCCCGGTCCGGCGACGGCGGTGGCCGCGGGAAAGAACCACGCGTGCGCGCTCATGGCGGATCGCTCGGTCGCCTGCTGGGGGGCGGCCGATCACGGCGCCATCGGGACGCTGGTCGACGCGGGCGTCACGACCCCCCGAGTGGTGACCGGATTGACGGCAACGGCCCTCGCCGCCGGCGAGGTGTCGACGTGCGCCATCACCGCCGCC
Organism: uncultured Myxococcales bacterium; assembly: GCA_937902985.1. GTDB lineage: Bacteria > Myxococcota_A > Polyangia > Polyangiales > Polyangiaceae > Palsa-1150. The sequence goes on along the minus strand of CALFNG010000275.1, from coordinate 6,599 downwards.
GGAGCCGTCGCGTGCTGGGGCGCCAACCAGGGAGGGCAGCTGGGTCGCAGCGACGCGTCCGCGGCCGCGGTCGACCCAACTCCGCAGCTCGTGGCGCTCCCCGCGGGGCTCACGGCCCTCCACATCGCGAGCGCGGTGGGAAACACGTGCGCCTTGCTGTCGGATCACACCGTATGGTGCTGGGGCGACAACGCGTACGGCGAGCTTGGCACGGGCTCCGCGGTGCCCGGATTTTCGTCGACCCCCGCGCAGGCGCAGGGGCTTTCGAACATCGTGCAAATCGCGTCGGGTGCTGGCGGCTGGACCGTGTGCGCGCTGCTCGACGATGGGACCGTCCGCTGCTGGGGCGCGAACTTCGCCGATCAACTCGGCGTAGACACCTCGGGCGACGCGGGCCCCGACGAGAGCCCTCACCCGGTTCCGCTCCGCGTGGCGTTCTAGACCACGCGATTTTTATCGTGGCTTCCTCGATTCGTTTCCAGAACGTATCCATGGCAAGCTTTGCCGACGCATGAAGCGAGCTTTTCGACTTGGAATGAGCCTCGGGACCGCGATCGTCGCCGCGGCCCTGCCAATGACGGCTTGCACGAGCGATGGCGCCGAGGCGCCGCGCGGTGACGGCGGCCTGCGCGACGCCACGGTGAACGACGCGCCCGTGTCGACGGTGCCGCGCGACGCGCTCCCGCCGCTCGACTCCGACGCGATGCTCGAGGGCTCGTATTGCGCTCTACCCGGGTCGCTCGTCGGCACGGCCCAGGGCATGGCCGTCGTTCCCGGGGGGGACCCTTCGCTGCCGAAGCTGAGCTGGCTCACCGTGCCTGCGGGCTTCTGCGTGCACCACTTCGCGAACGTCGCGGAGACGAGGCAGCTTCGCGTGAGCCCGAGCGGCGACGTCTTCGCCGCGTCGCCGGCCACGGCCACGGCGGGCAGCGAGAACAAGACCGGCATGGGTGCGATCGTGGTCCTGCCAGACGACGATCACGATGGCGTGGCCGATTCGACGCTCCCGTTCCTCGGGGGCGTGGCGTCGACCCAGGGGCTCGCCTTTGCCGAGGGGTACTTTTATTTTCAAGACGGCACGGCGCTCAAGCGCGTGGCGTTCAAGCCGGGCGACCGGACCCCCTCGGCCGCCATCGAGACCGTCGCGACGTTCGGCGCTGCGGACGCGCAACAGTTCCCCGTGCACTGGCCGAAGGTCGTCGACGTCGCGAAAGACGGGACCATCTACTTCACGAACGGGAGCGACCAGGGCGAGCTCTGTTACTCGCCCGCCGAGACGGCGATGCACCCTCCAACGGGAGCTGTGTTCAAGGTCACGCCCGACGGCAAGCTGAGCGTCGTGGCGAAGGGGTTCCGCAACCCGATCGCCATCCGCTGCGAGAAGAACGTCAACACGTGCCTCGTCGCCGAGCTCGCGCGGGACGGCTCGGGCTCGCAAGGCGGGCGCGAAAAGCTCGTTCCCGTCCGTCAGGGCGACGACTGGGGCTTCCCCTGCTGCGCGACGGCGAACACGCCCTATGATAGCCAGGAATATCAAGACCCCGGGCCGCCCTCGGGTGGCCAGCTCTTGAAGCCGTCGGATTGCGCCCGCGTGACGCCGGAGGGCGTGTCGTTTCAGATCGGGCACACGCCGTTCGGCATCGACTTCGAGCCCGGGAGCGCGAGCTGGTCGTTGCCGTGGGCCAACCGCGCGTTCGTTGCGCTCCACGGCGTCGTGGGCTCGTTCGTCGGGTCGCGCGTGGTCGGCATCGCGCTCGACCCGGTGACGGGCATTCCGATTCCCTCGAGCGACGTCCAGGGAGGCACGTCGGTTGCGCCCAACATGATGGACTTCGTGACGGGCTGGGACGACGGGACGCTGCAGCACGGCCGCGCCACGGCGATCACGTTCGGCAACGACGGCCGCATGTACGTCGGCGACGACACGAGGGGCGAGATCTTCTGGGTCGCGCCCGTCGGTCTCCTGCACCCCTAGACGAACGAGGACGCGGCGGGCAAGCGGGGCTAGCGCGGGTCGCGCTTGGGCCGGGCCCGGAGGGTCGCGTAAGCGGCGCCGCGATCGCGGGCGGTCTCGGCGCGCGTCTCGGTGAGGGCGGCGACGATCTCGCCGATCTCGAAGGGCTTGCGGATCCAGCGCACGCCCTCTTCTTCGACTTCGTCGGGGAGCCGCGCGGAGCTGCCGCTGATGAAGACGATCGCGACCTGGGGGGAGCCGCGGCGGAGCAAGTCGATCGCGCCGCTCACGTCGTGAGCGATGGGAGAGAGATCGATGAGCGCCGCGTCGTGGCGGTTGCCAGCGTGATCGGCGAGCTCCGAGGCGGTGCGGGCGACGGTTACCTCTGCGCCGCGCGCTCCGAGGGCTGACTCGAGCAGCATCGCTACGCCGACGTCGTCTTCGACGACGAGAACGCGCGTCCCGGCGAGGACGGCCGCTCGCGGAGTCGACACGGGAGCGCCCGCGAGTACTGGCTCGGACTTCGGCCAGCGAACGCGAAAGCACGCGCCCCGCGACGTCGGATCCGAGATGAGGTCGAGATCGCCGCCCGCCGCGCGAGCCACTGCGCGCGCGTGCTTCAGTCCCACGCCTGCGCCGCCCTCGCGGCTCGTGGCGCCGTCGAAGATGCGGTCTTTCTGGCCGGGCGCGACGCCGGGGCCCTCGTCGCGCACCGTGACCTCGACGCCGCGCGTGTTCGCGTCGAGCTCGATCGTCACCTGGCTGTCGGCCGGCGCCCACGCGAGCGCGTTCATGAGAATGTTCGTGAGCACCTGCGAAGCATCGGCGGCCAGCGGGAGACATACGCCCGGGCAGCGGCCCTCGACCACCAGATCGACCCGGGCACGCTGGGCCTCGACCGACAGCGCCTCGACGACGTCCCCCACCACGGCCTCGACTTCTTGCTCGCGTTCGTCGACCACGGCCTGGCTGCCGATCGCGCGCCGGGCGAGGTCTCGCGCGGAGCGCGCGCGGTCTTCGATGATCGCGAGCGCGCGATTCAGCTCCGCGGGCGACGAACGGCCGGCCCGGGCCTCGGCAACCCAGCCGAGGAGTACCGTGAGCGCGTTGGAAACGTCGTGAAGCGCGCCCGTGACGTCACGATGCGGGTCGCCCGCGGGGGGTTCGCTCCAACGCGCCAGACGGCGCACGTCTTCCCCGTCTCGGCGCACGTGTGGAAAATACGTCATTAACTGCGCGCGGTCACCTTTAGAGTACCTTTAGCCAGGGCGCCGCACCGCGTCGTTCGGGCCGTTATTCCTCGGCCGCGTTACGAATTTCGGGCGAGGCTGTTGCTTGGCCCTCGCCGGCGAGGACCTCGAGGGCCCTCTTTGCGCCCTCCAGCGTGATGTCGCGCGCCTCGACGATCATAGCGGCCACCCGCTGGATCCGGTGCGCCGGCACGCCGGCGGCGAGGGCGACCGACCGGGCGTGGAGGCCCATGTGCCCTCGCTGGATGCCGTCGGTCGCCATGGCGCGGACGGCCGCGAGGTTCGACGCGAGGCCGATGGACGCGGCGATCGCCGCCAGCTCCCGAGCGTTCGTGACGTTCAAGATGCGGAGCGACAGGCGCGCGGCCGGATGCACCCGCAGGGTGCCCCCGACCGTGCCGAGGGCGAGCGGGAGCTCGAGGCGGCCGTGGAGAGCGTCGCCGACGCGCCGCCAGACGGCGAGCGGCGAATAGCGCCCGCTCCGGGCCGCGAACGCATGGGCCCCCGCCTCGACCGCGCGCCAGTCGTTGCCGGTCGCCATCACCACGGCGTCGATGCCGTTCATGATGCCCTTGTTGTGCGTCGCGGCGCGGTACGGATCGAGCTCGGCGAAGCGCGATGCGGCGACGATGCCGTCGATGACGTCGATGCCGCTCATCGCTTCCGTTGCGAGCACCTCGGCCGGCACGGTGCAGGTCACGCGCACACACCGCTGGTCGCAGAGGTTCGACAAGATGCGGAGGCCCACCTTGCCGCCGGCGATCGCCGCGACCCGGTCGGCCACGGCTTCGGCGACGGTGTTCACGAGGTTCGCGCCCATGGCGTCCTGGCAGTCGACGATGACGTGTAAAACGAGGATGTCGGCTGCGAGGACGCGCGGCTCGATCGCGCGCGCTCCGCCGCCCCGCGCGACGAGGCCGGGAACCGCGGCGTCGGCGAGCCTCAGGATCTCCGGGGCGTGGAGGCGCAGGCGCTCGGCCGAGGCCGACGCGTCCGTCAATGCGCGGATCTCGACCTGCGCGATCATCCTCGGCGGGTCCATCTCGGCGGCGAAGCCCCCGCCCATCCGCACCATCTTGGCGGCGTTCGAGGCCGCGGCGACGACGCTGGGCTCTTCGATGACCATCGGCACCACGTGATCGTGCCCGTTCACGCGGACGTTGAGCGCCACGCCGTACGGGAGCCCGTAGGTGCCGAGCACGTTCTCGACGAACTTGTCGGCGGTTTCGGCGTCAAGGCCCCCTCCCTGGAGCGCGCGTGCAATGTCGCCCGCGTCGGCCCCGGTGACGTCGCTGACGAGGTCACGACGCTCGGCGACGGTGATCTTGTGGAATCCGGGGAGTCGAGAAGTTCGGGCCATTTCGGGGTCTCTCGATCGGTTCGAAGCGTGGTCGATGCCTTAGGAAATGGACTCCGGGCGCACGCCCCCGTGATCGATGGCGAGCGCCAGCGGCGAGAGCCCGAGGGCCTCGGCGCGGCGGCCGAACGCGAGCGACGGCGGAGCAACGCCGAGCCAGACCGCCACGTCGCCTCCGCCCGCACCCGCCGGCAAGAACGCGCCGTGCTCGCGGTCGGCGAGGGACGCAAGCTCGGCGAACGCGGGCGGGACGATCGGTGCGTCGGCGGCGTCCCCGAGCGTGGCCAGGGCGCGCCCGAACGCTCCCGCGGTTCGCACGAACGTGTTCGCGTCGGCGACGGCGTCCGCCGCCTCTTCGGCAGCGGCGCGGAGCGCGGTGAACACGGCGCCGGCACCCCCGCGCGCGCGCAGTGCGTCGACCCGCGACAGGAGATCGCTCGTGCGCGCGCTCGTTCCGCTCCAGTACGGCGCGAGCACGAGTCGAGCCGGCAGTTCGACCGCCCGCATCGCGGCGTCGGTCGGGCGCTTCGAGGTGGAGGACGGATCACGCACGACCGTGTACCGAAGAGCCCCTCCGTGCACGCTCGCCGCGACGTCGACGCCGCTGCCGCCCCCTTGCTCGCGCTGGTGCGCGGCTCGAACGGCGCGGAAGATCTCGGCGCGAACGGCGGCGTGCCGCGGGTCTTGACCACGGGCGAGGGCGCGGGCGCCGAATGACGCGACCATCGACGCGGCGCTCGAGCCGAGGCCGAGCTTCTGCCCCGCGCCGTCGTAGAGGGCGCGTACGTCGACCTTGCCGGGCGCGCCTGTGTCCACGGCGGCGTAGCGATCCACGGCGACCACGATCGCGGGCGCGCCTTCGAGCACGGCATAGGCCCCCGTCAACACCAGCTTGCCCGGTGCGATGACCCTCATGCCACGCTGCCTCTGGCTGCCGCCAGCGAGGGCGCCCCCGAGGCGCGCGATGCGACCAGCGCGGCACCCTCGCCCGGACGTGCCTCGAGGACGCGAAGAACGCCCGGCACGCTCTTCATGGCGGACCGCACCCGCGCGAGGTCTCCCGGGCGAGCGAGCACCTTGACGTGGGGGCCCGCGTCGATGGTGGCAAAAGCCAGCGTTCCGCCCGCACGGAGCGCGCGGAGGGCGCCGAGCGCCTCGAGGGTGGCGCCGTTCCAGTACATCACGCCGGCAGCGATGGCGCTCGCGTGCATCGCGAGCGCGCTCGCCTCGGCGAGCTCGCCGACCTCGCCGAAGTCGCGCGCCAGGAGCGCGTCGCGAAGCCGGGCATGGATGCGCGGGGCCTCGTCGAGCCAGGCGCGAGCGTACGGGCTCACGGCCAGGGTGCGCGCCATGCCCTCGCTCGAGCCGACGGCCTTGCGTCCCTCGGTCGTGACGCACACGAGGATGACGAGCGGCAGATGGTCTGCGGCGGCGACCGGACGCGCCGCGAAGAGCTCTTCATCGCGGGCGCCGGGCTCTCCCGCCGCGAGTTCGACGAAGCCACCGAAGAGGCTGCGGGCGGCGCTCGCCGAGCTGCGCCGGGCGAGGTCGCTCACGCGCGGCGCGTCCCAGTCGAGGCCCGCCGCGCGCGTGGCCGCGAGCGCGAGCGCCGCGAACCCGGAGGCGCTCGACGCCAGGCCGCTGGCGGTCGGAAAGTCGTTCTCGGATCGCACCTCGGCGCGGCGTTCTTCGCCGGCGCCGGCGCGAACGCGATCGAGCAGCTCGACGACGCGCGCGCGGGCCAGAGGGTCGGCCTCGCGGCCGTCGAGAACGAAGCGGTCTTCGACGAGCGAGGCGTCGAACGTCACCTGAGTGCGGGTCTCGAGGCCCGCGAGCGTCACCGAGAGGCTCGGGACTGCCGGGATCTTCCCGCCGCCCGAACGCTTGCCCCAGTACTTGGAGAGCGCGACGTTCGGGTGCGCGGTGGCCGTGGCGGTGCCGATTCCAGTGGCGGTGGCGTCGGTCATGGCGCCGTCTCGGACTGCAGCGCCCGCGGCCGCGTCTCCTGCGCGACGCTCGTCGCTCGGCTTCCTGCACG